>UQKY01000006.1 GCA_900541785.1 uncultured Collinsella sp. | reverse complement strand
AAGGAACCCCGCCAGCAAGCGATGCCCAAGAACCACCAGCAACGTCACCGCAGGCCGGGGCCGGGCTTGGTTTTGAAAACATTCCGCAGACCAGAAGTGCCCCCGTTCGTAGCTCCGAAGGAGCAGAACGGGGGCACTTCATTGGTCGAGGACGTTTTCAAAACCAAGCCCGGCCCCGGCCGGACAGCCCACGAACGCTACAGGTTCTTGATACCCATCGCGCGCATGGCGTTCAGGATGGCGATGATCGCCACGCCCACGTCGCCAAAGACGGCAAGCCACATGTTGGCGATGCCAAGTGTCGCGAGCACCAGGATCAGCAGCTTAACGCCCAACGCAAAGATGATGTTCTGCCAAACAATCGCCATAGTCTTGCGCGCCACGCGGATCGCGCGGGAAATGTTGGACGGCTTGTCGTCCATCAGTACCACGTCGGCGGCCTCAATCGCGGCGTCGGACCCCATGGCGCCCATGGCAATGCCCACATCGGCGCGCGTCAGCACGGGCGCATCGTTGATGCCGTCGCCGACAAAGGCGAGCTTGCCCTTGCCGCTTTCGGCCGCGAGCAGCGCTTCAACACGCTCGACCTTGTCGCCCGGCAGCAGTTGCGCATGGAACTCGTCGAGGCCGAGCTGCTTGGCCACCGCAGCAGCCACTTCCTCGCGGTCGCCCGTGAGCATAATGGCGCGCTTGACGCCGGCGGCGTGCAGGTCGCGGATCGTCTGCTCGGCATCGGCCTTAACGGTGTCTGCAATCACGATGTGGCCGGCGTACACGCCGTCAACGAGCACATGCAGAATCGTTCCAACGACCTCGCAATCGGGCGCTTCGACTCCGGCCGCGGCGAGCATCTTTGCGTTGCCAACGACGACGTGCTTGCCGTCGATGGTTGCCGTCACGCCGTGGCCCGCGTCGTTGGCGGAGTCGCTCACGCGTTTGGGGTCGACCTCGCCCTGGTAGGCGGTGCTTACCGACTGCGCGATGGGGTGATCGGAGAACGACTCCGCAAGGGCTGCGACCTCAAGCAACGACTGCTCGGTATAGCCAGCCTCGGGGTGCACCGCGACCACCGAGAAAGTGCCGTTGGTGAGGGTGCCTGTCTTGTCAAAGACGACGGTGTCCACGTCGGCGAGCGTTTCGAGGTAGTTAGAACCCTTGATGAGAACGCCCAGTTTGGAGGCGCCGCCGATGCCGCCAAAGAAGCTCAGCGGCACGCTGATCACGAGCGCGCACGGGCAGCTGACGACCAGGAAGGTCAGGCCGCGCAGAATCCAGTCGGACCAGGCGCCGGTGACCAGGCCGCCGCCAAGGGCGAGCACCGCGGCCGCGCCGGTGACGGCGGGGGTGTAGACGCGGGCGAAGCGTGTGATGAAGTTCTCGGTGCGTGCCTTCTTTTCGCTGGCATTCTCCACGAGCTCCAGGACGCGCGCGACGGTGGACTCGCCAAAGGGCTTGGTGGTGCGCACGTGGATGAGGCCCGTCATGTTGATGCAGCCGCTGATGATATCGTCGCCGGACTTGGCGGGGCGGGGGACTGACTCGCCCGTGAGCGCGGCGGTGTCGAGCTGGGTTTCGCCCTCGACGATGACGCCGTCGATAGGCACGCGCTCGCCGGGCTTGACCACGATCACGGTGCCGACGGCGATGTCATCGGGAAAGACCTGTTCGAGTGTGCCGTCGGCTTGCTCGACGTTAGCGTAGTCGGGCGCGATGTCCATCATGGCGCTGATTGACTTGCGGCTTTTGCCCACGGCATATGCCTGGAACAGCTCGCCGACCTGGTAGAACAGCATGACGGCGGCGCCTTCGGCCATGTGCGGGTCGGTATCGGGGAAGAGCACCATGGCAAACGCGCCGATGGTTGCGACTGCCATAAGGAAGCTCTCGTCGAAGGCCTTGCCGCGGCGGATGTTACTGAATGCCTTTTGCAGTACGTCGTAGCCGGCAATCAAAAACGGCACGAGGAACAGCACAAAGCTGGCGTAGATGTCGCCCGGGGTGCCGAATGCGGCGGCGAGGGTGCCAAGCTCATCGAGGGCGTACACCACGGCAAAAATGCCCAGCGCTACCAGGATGCGGTTGCGCTTATGCTCGAGTGACTCTTTTTTCTTGCGCTTCTTCTTTTTCTTTTTGGGGTCGGCGGTGACCATGACTCGTATCCTCCCATTTGAATGTATGAACACTCGCTCATATAATTTCGCGAGCAAAGGCCGCGGCAAGCGCGGCCTTGCGGGTCAGCGTATGCGCAGGCTAGAGAATGATCTCGCAGTCCGGCTCGGCGTCGGCGGTGAACTCCACGACACGGTCGAGGACCTCCTCGAACTCGGCGTCGTCGGCCTCGAGCGTCAATTTCTGGGTCATAAAGTTGACGGACACGGATTTGACGCCCTCGAGTTTGGCCAGCTCGTCCTGAAGCTCGCGCGCACAGTTGGCGCAGTCGATCTCGTCGAGCTTAAACTGCTTTTTCATGGTGGGTTCCTTTCTCTGTGTTGGCGACCTGGGTGCCGGTCGCGTTGATACCGTGGTTGGTTGCTATTCGCAGATATGGCTCATGCCCTGGTTGAGCATGGTGTAGACATGATCGTCGGCAAGCGAGTAGAGGATGTTGCGGCCGTCGCGGCGGAACTTGACCAGGTGCGACTGCTTAAGCGTGCGCAGCTGGTGCGATACTGCCGACTGCGAGGTTGCGGTCGCCCCGGCGATGTCGGCCACGCAGAGCTCGCGGCCCATGAGGGCATAGAGAATCTTGATGCGCGTGGTGTCGCTGAAGACCTTGAACAGGTCGGCCAAGTCGTACAGCAACTCCTCGTCGGGAAGGTCCTCGGGCGAGCAGGTGGTGGGGATCACGGGTTCGGTGGCCTCGATGTCAGTCTTTGTTTCATCAGCGTGGTCGCTCATTGCAACATCCTTTCATATGAACATGCGCTCATATAACTTGCTTCCGATTATATGAGCGCATGTTCATATGTCAATAACGTTCAGGTAATTCGTCGTACAAAATGATGAGGAAAAGCGGACGAGATCCCGGACTAAGCGGTTTTGATTAGCGATGCCGGGGTGGGTGCCCCTGCGCCGTGCAAAAATTGGAGTATTCTGCAACGATAGGGGGTCTGTTAATCTATCGCGGGCCAAATTATGTAGTTCAAGAGCTATCTTAGGGTGTTAAACCGATGAGTTCTTCCTCAAATGTTGCCTAACGTTCTCACGCAAGAGTGATTTCGCTTCACATTTGGATCCACTCGAGGGTGATGGACACCCGACCCTGCTGAATACTCGCAATTTTGCACGTCGCTAGGGTACCCACCTTGTTAGTCGGCCTAGTTTCCGGCCCCGAAGACCCTGCCCTCGGGCGTGAAGCTGCTTGTTTGGTTGAGTGATGGGCTGCCTGGTTCGACGATTTGCATGTCATCGATTGCCGGAGCCTCGTTAATCGTCGGATCGTCCAATGTGATGCTTTCGAGCATTGCTTTTTCGAGATCGATTCGTTGACGCTCTTCGGAATCCTGGCGAAGCTCCTCCTGGATTCGTTTCTTCTCCTCAATAAACCTTCTGAGCACAAACAGTCTCAGATCCTCTTGCATGATTTGAAAGTCTTTTGGCAGACGCGAGGGGCGTATACCTTCTTTTCGTTGGATTGCCTCCATGACCCTAACGAAAGAGCTGGCATGCATAAAGGAATAACGGCTGACGGTGATGATTCCGTACCCCATGGACGCAAGTGCGTTCTTGCGTTCTTCGTCGATGGCGCGGTCTTCTTCCGCGTCGTGATAAAAACCGTTGTATTCAATATCTGTTCGAGATTTCTTCAGATATGCATCCATAAAGAACTTTTTGCGTCTCGTGAGATTTTTTGCGGCAGCGGTGACCTGTACCTCGTAATCGGTCTCAATTCCCTTAATACCAAGTCCACCTTCGCTTTTGGGCAGCGTAAGCATCATGACAAAGGCCGTTTCCATGGGAGAGCGGCATCCATCGCGTACACATTGAATAGCCTTTCGGGCAAGGGCTAAACCATCGCATCTGGTAATGGAATTAAAGAACTGTTTTAACCTCTCGGTTGAGGTGAGCGCGAAACGCTCGGTATAAGAGGTAGAAGAACCGGTTCCAAGGGAATAGGCGCCGCACAGTTCAAAGTAGTACTCCACTAGTTCGCGAAAAGGGAGATAGGTGGCGGCCTGAAGTGCGCAAAGCTCAACGCCAACAATGTAGATGTCATCTTCTAGCTCTATAAAACGCGAGCATGAGAATCGCTTTGACGAAACGTGGCATCGGCAGTCCATCGCGTAGCGCGCGTTCCTGCGATCAAACACCATTACCTCGGGGGAATGGTTTGCGTCGCGGGCAACATCATGTTTGGCAAGCCATTCTGTGGCCGCGTCGAGGAGCGTTCCGGTGGGGCACGATCCGTAAATTGCGACAGGGCTGCAGGACTCGATGTCTTTCGCAGAAACCGAATGCGCGGCCTGGTAGACCGCTTTTGCCGTGGTATGTGACAATACGATACTCATGGTATATATCGTGTCAGCTAATGCTGCGTTGATGGCGCTGAGTGGAAAAGTCGTTTTAGAGGTCTAACCAAATGCTGTCCAAAAGCTTGACGCAATTATGGGTTGGTACGCCCTAAATAAATGTTTTCGCAGCTCGGCTATAGCATAGAAATACTCAATTGCTGCACATTTGGTATCGATGCATCGCCATCCGAACACGAATCACGTGTCGGGAAAGTGCCGAAGTAGTTAAAAAATAGGGTTCAGAATTTGTGAAGAGCGGGCCTGCTTGTGGAACGTAGGGCGGCCTCGCTGCGGGGGTTCCCGCTGTGAGGCCGCTCGTGAGCAAGCAGTGTTTGTTGCAGACGTTTCTACTTGGCAAACAGGTTCTTGAGGTTGAACTCGGCCTGGACGGTACGGAGCATGAGGTCGGTGTCGTCGAGGCCCAGGTGCTGCTCGTTGGCGTCTGCGGCGAGGGTGCCACGTCGGCGCGCCCAGTTCTCGAGCGCAGCGGGCGCGGACTCGCGGGGGAGCGAGCGCACGTCGGCGTCCAGGCTGCGGCAGATCTGGCGCGAGTCGATGACGATGATCTTGCCTGCGCGGCGTGCCTCGGCGTAACCGTCCAGATGAATCTTGAACCAGCTGTCCTCGAAGGCAGCGTTGTGCGCCATATAGGGATACTTCTTCATGAGCTTGAGCAGCTGCTTTTGCAGCTCCTTGTTCTCACGGAAGGGCGTTTTGCCGTCGATGTCGTCCCAAGTGATGTGGTGGATATTCGACAGCGGCACGTCCTCGCCGCGATAGATGTCGGGCAGGCCGCAGTAGTGCGCCTCGGCGTCATGCGGCACGGCGTCGCTGGTGAGCTCCATGATCTCCCAGCCCACGTTGAGGATGTAGCCGCGCTCGGGCGCGCGACCGGTGGTCTCGATGTCGATGCCGAGCACCGTGCCTTGGATGGGCTTGCGGGCATAGGCTACGCCGAGTGCGTCGCGGTCACCGCGGATCTCGCGCATGACCGATGCTGCGGTGCGCTTTTGCATCTTGCCGATGGCGGCGCAGGTGTCGGCGTCGGACAGGCCGCGCGAGAGCGTCGCGGGCGTCACGTTACGTAGACGCGCCTCGCCAATCTGGTCGCACAGGTCGCGGTTGCGGTCGGCCAGGTCGCGCACGGTAGCAAAGTCGAAGCCGGGGTCGCCCTCGGCGGTAAAGTACTCGGTCTCGAGCACCTTGAGGGCCTCCTCGCCCTTCTGGCGCTCGGACTCCATGGCGCCGTGGTCGCCGTAGATAAACATGGGGATAAACGGCTGGCGCTCGTATTCGAGTGCTTGCGAAACATTCATATGCTGCTCCTTGGACGGGCCGCGTCGCGCGGCTCGGGGTTACTGAGTTGTGGCGAGATGATAGTTTACCATGGGCAACTATTGGCACCGCGCCCGGGACAACTACAATACCCTAGTTGACCGCTAGGGCTTTTACAATGCTGCCGAAAGACACGAAAGGTTCCATCCGTCATGGATTTACTGATAGATATTCTGCTCGACGCTGGCAAGGACACGCTGTCGCTGGTGCCGTTTTTGTTGGTGACGTATTTGGCTCTTGAAACCCTTGAGCACGTTGCGGGCGACCGCGTCAACGGCGCCATCAAGCGTGCCGGTGCCGCTGGTCCCGTGGTTGGCTCGTTGTTGGGCATGGTGCCACAGTGCGGGTTTTCGGCCATGGCGGCGACGCTGTACGCCGGCCGCGTCGTGACGCTGGGCACGCTGGTCGCCGTGTTCCTCTCGACCTCCGACGAGATGTTGCCGCTGTTGCTCGCCGAGCAAGTTCCCGTGCAGACCATGGCGATGCTGCTCGCCTCGAAGGCGCTGATCGCTCTGGTCACGGGCTTTATCGTGGATGCGGCTATCCGCGGCCTTCGTCGTAATGCCCGCGCGCATGCGGCGATTCGCCGTACCGTGCTGGGGACCGCTGCCAATCCGGCTCATGTGAACTGCGCGCACGACGACCATACCGGGGGCGACATCATTGACGAGGTGGCCGAGGCGGGCGTAAGTGCCGATCACATCCACGAGCTGTGCGAACGTGATCATTGTGGCTGTGACGAGGATGAGGGCGATCACGGGCACGACCACAACCACGACCATGGTCACGCGGACGCACACGAGCACCACCACGGCCACGACCACAGCCACTCCCACGAGGGCGCGCCCGTTCTGTCGATCATCCGCAGCGCGATCTCGCACACCGTGCAGGTGTCGGTATTCATTTTCCTAGTGACGTTGATTCTGGTCGCCGTCCTCGAGACCTTTGGCGAGTCCGCAATCGAGCAGTTCCTGCGCGGCAATGAGACGCTCGCCGTCCTGGGCTCGGCGCTTGTCGGGCTGATTCCCAATTGCTCGGCCAGCGTCGTTATTACGCAGCTGTACCTGGAGGGCGCGCTGCAGCTGGCGCCGATGCTCGCTGGCACGCTCATTTCCGCCGGCGTGGGCTACCTAGTCCTGTTCCGCACCAACCGCAGCGCTCGCGAAAACGCCGTGTTCCTGGTCATGATGTACGTCATCGGCGCCGGTTGGGGACTCGTTCTTTCCGCCTTCGGCCTCTAAGTAGATTATTGGGACATGCCTTAAATTCTACCCCTGTGACCAGGGCATTTCCCGCTGCCAAAAATCTGTCTTGGTTAGCGTAACAGTTCGGTGAGGTTGCGTTTAAAGCGGGCGCGGTCTTCGCTGGTGAAGGCTGCCGGACCGCGGGTGCGTCCCCCGGCGCGGCGCACCTTCTTTTCCTCGTGGCGAATAAATAGTTGCATGTCGATGGTCGCCTTATCGTAGACGCGCCCGCGCACGCCGATGGCGGCGGCATCGCGTCCGAGCACCATGCTTGCCAGGCCTATGTCCTGCGTCACGACCACGTCGCCTGCCTGCAGGCGCTCGACAATGGCAAAGTCGGCACTATCGGTTCCCACACTCACATCGAGCGTCGTGACCCAAAAGCCCCGACGCGCGTGCTCGGCATCGCGCGGATCGTCGCGGCGAATGTGGCGTTCCAGGTTCTGCGTGCTGTTGCCGGCGATAACAACGGCGACGCCCGCCCGCCGCGCGCAGTCGATCGACTCGCGCGTAACCGGGCAGGCGTCGGCATCAATAAAGAGCGTTCTTGGCATCTAGTGCACCAGTTTGCCAAACTGAATGGCGCGGACGATGAGCGTCACGCCAAACACCAGGAGCGCGGCGCCGCTAAAGATGACGAGCATCTTGGCCGACCACAGCGGATAGATAAACACGAACATGCCCGCGATGATGGAGAGTGCGCCGCTCAGGATGGCGAGGGCGCGGTTGGCGGAAAGCTCGGATTCCAGAATCGACATGACGCCCTCGACGATCCAGCCAAAGCCGGCGACGACCACTACAAGCGTGGTGAGCGTCGCGGTCGAGAAGGCCTGGTTGCGCAGGATTATGACGCCGCCAAGAATGATGAGCAGGTTGGAGATGATACTCGTCACGCGCCAGCCGGTGGGCAGCAGCGGCTCGAAAACAGCGGTAAACAGCCTGATCGCGGCCGTGATTACAAAGTAGATGCCCAAGACGGTCGTTAGGAAGACGAGGGACTTGGCGGGCGCAAACAGCAGCGCGATGCCGGCGACGAGTGCCAAGACGCCCGTGATGGCGTAAATCCAGCGCACGGCCTTGACGGCCTTGCCTGCCATGCTTTTCTCGTCAAATCCAAACGCGCTCGATTGCTTGTCATCGTTCTTAAAGATGCCCATGATGTCTCCTTTCCGTGCGGCGTAAGCCGTAGCTCTTGCAACCAGTATCGCCCAAGGGCGCCGTCGCGTGGGGCGGAAAGGGCGAATGGGAGCCTCACCTTCCCGAATTGTTATCTTTGTTCCCGTTTGGATGTGGGATATTCAACAGATGTAGAACATTGCAGCTCTGTTCGTTATTGCCTACGTTTTAGGTTAGATTTTCTTAAGAACAATTGGCTTTTATTGAGGGGTCCCTATGAACGAAACAGTTCCCGCGGCGCCGGTAAGCGCTGAGTCGATGGCAAGGCAGGGTTGCGAAAAGCTTGGCCTGTACACGTTTGACGCGCTGGTCCGCCGCGCCCGCACGTGCCGCCGATTTGACGAGTCCATGCGCGTGCCGCGTGAGTTTTTGCTTGAGCTGGCGGAGCTGGCGCACCTGACCCCGTGCGGTGCCAATGCCCAGCGTCTTCGTTTTCATGTGGTGAGCGGTGCCGAGGACTGCGCGCGCGTATTTGATGAGCTCGCGTGGGCCGGTGCGCTCAAGGACTGGCCGGGTCCTGATGAAGGCGAGCGCCCGACCGGCTACATCGCGATTCTTGCCGAGCGCACTGTTCCGGGTAAGCCCGCCGCGCCCATCACCGAGGTCGACACCGGCATTGCCGCCCAGACGATGATGCTCGCCGCCCGCAGCGCCACGCCCGAGGTGGCGGCATGCATGTTCAAGGCCTTTACGCCCCACGCAATCGACGCCATGGGGCTCGATAACGACAGATACGAGCTCAAGCTGATCATGGCTTTTGGCGTGCCAGCCGAGACACAGGTGATCGACGCGATCGACTCCAACCCGGATGGCTCTATCAATTACTGGCGCGATGAGACGCAGGTGCATCACGTGCCCAAGCGTCCGCTTGCCGACGTGCTGCTGTAGTTGCGCTTCGTTGCGGCGTGATCCGGCGGCAAAACCACCACAAAGGTGCCTGTCCCCTTTGTGGTGGTGCGAGGGGAGGGCGTGTGGCCGATCTGTATTTGGTACGGCATGGGCAGACCGAGTTCAATGTGAAGAACATTTTGCAGGGCTGGCACGATTCGCCGTTGACGGCGCGCGGGCGCGAGCAGGCGCTGGCGACGCGTGCGGCGTTCGAGGACCGCGGCGTGACCTTTGACCATGTGTATTCGTCTCCGTTGGGGCGGGCGCGGTGTACGGCCGAGCTGATCGTTGGCGAGGGCCGTTCTATAGAGCTGGTCGACGACCTGCGCGAGTGGCATTTGGGCTCGCTGGAGGGCACATCAAACCGCGAGATGCCGGCGCAACCCTGGGGCGATTATCCGGTTGCCTTTGGTGGCGAGTCGGAAAGCGAGCTTCGCGCACGTATGTTCGCGGCGCTGTCCCGCATCATGTCCCGACCCCGGCACGACTGCGTGCTGGCCGTCTCCCACGGCTCAGCCTGCCAGGAGTTTCTTAGATGCGTGACTGGCGGGGGAGAGCAGCCCGACAACGGTGCCGTGCTTCATTTTGGCTATCGCGACGGGGCGTTTTCGCTCTTGGGTTTGTAACAAACGAAAGGACCCCCTATGAATAAAGACCTGTATCTGGTCCGTCATGGACAGACGATATTTAACCTCAAGCGCATTATTCAGGGTTGGAGCGACTCGCCGCTCACGCAGCTGGGTTGCGACCAGGCGGCGCGTGCCGGCATGTTCTTGCGTGCGCGCGGCATTGAGCCCGATCATGCCTACACTTCCATACTTCATCGCACCGAGCAGACTATCGCCAACTTGTGGCCGGGCTTGGCGTACGAGCGCCTGGACGGCCTGCGTGAGTGGTTCTTTGGCGACTTTGAGGCCGAGCGCGTGATGCTCATGCCCGAACGCCCGTGGCGCGACTTCTATCGCCAGTTTGGCGGCGAGGGTCAGATGCAGGTGCGCGAGCGCATGGTGGCGACGCTGACCGAGCTTATGCAGCGTCCGGACCATACGTGCGTGCTCGCGGTAAGCCATGGCTCGGCTATCAAGGAGTTCATGGATCACGTGAAGGGCGCGGCGGCAGACGAGCGCGACCGTGTGCCGGGCAACTGCTCGGTGCTGCACTTTGCGTTTGATGATGCGACGGATACGTTTGAACTGGTTGAGATCTTTACGCAGGAAGACTACGCGCGCGAGCTGGGACTAGAGCCGCTCGTGGCGGCAGCAGGCCCGCAGCGCGGGTAGCGCAGGCGTGGCGATGCGGTTTGCCGGCGTAATTGTTTGATGCGAAAGGGGCGGAGATGCATGCATTTGCTGCATCTCCGCCCCTTGTTTGTTTGGATGCCGGGTTTTTCAGCTTCGCGTTTGAGTCCGCTAGAACCGCGAGATCTGGTGAGTGAGCAGGCCCGTCGGGACCTGCGGTGCGCCGCCGGCGACCTGTGCGGCGGGGAAGAGTGCGGCCACGGTAAAGTTGAACGGCTCCTTGCCGGTGTACGTTCCGGCAGCACGGGCCTCATCGGTTAGCAGCTGCGACGCCCCGGTCAGAGCGGCGGCGTAGGCGGGGTCGTCGGCCAGTGCCGGCTCCGGTGCTTGGTCGAGCATAGCGCGGATGGCCCCGACGGCGTCCTCGCGCTTGACCTCCCACACACGGTGCGTAATGCCGGCGGGGTCGGTGACGGCATAGAGCGAAGCGCCCTCTTTGGCGGCGCCGAGGATGATATCCATGACGGGCGAGGCTTCGTAGGCGAGCGACACGGGGCGCGGCTGAACTTTGAGTTCGGCGATCGCGTGCGCAGCGGCGAGTGCGTCGACGTTCTCGACGACAGCCTCGTCGCTGCCCGTCAGCACGTTAACCGGGCAAATCGCCACGACACCCGTCACGCGACCCGGCTCTCCCGAGCATTCGTACATGTAATACGCCGCACCCGGATCTTTGAGCATCAGGCCGTCGGCAATGGCACCGCGCAGGGCATCGTTGCCGCTCAGGATACCGCCCATCGCAGGCAGCGCCTCGAGCACGCGGTCCTGAGCCGGTCGGATGCAGGGAAACGGAAGTGCTTTCATGGACGGTCCTAACGTGTGAGTCGGTTTGTTCGCGGCTTATTATGCCCCAACTTGGCCGCCTGCGTCCCAGAGCGTGTTGTCGGCGAGCGCGATGAGTACGTTCTGGCAGCGAACGATATCGGCATGGGGCACATACTCGTTGGGCTTGTGCGCGAGCGCTAACGAGCCGGGGCCATAACTCATGCAGTTTCGGTTGCCTGTCTTGCCGGCAATGACGGCAGTGTCGGTGTAGCCGGTAAAGAAGCCGACGGTCGTGTCCGCGCCCGTCACGTCATCGGCGGCACGCTTGAGCGCGGCTAGAAGGGGAGAGCTTGGATCGCGCTCGATGGCGGGGCGATCGCCCGTCACGGTATAGCTTCCATGGCAGCCGAGAACCGCGGTCTCAGCGCCGGCGATGGCCTGCTCTACCATGCGCGTCGCGGCGGCCGTATCGGTCGGCGGCGTTAGGCGCATGTCGACCCAGACCTTGGCGTGGTCGGGCACGACATAGGGGCGATAGCCGCCCTCAATCTGACCAAATGTGATGGTTGATGGCCCCAACTCATCGTGTACGGGCAACGCCATGAACGCGCGGCGCAACGCGCAGATGACCTCGGCCATGGCGGCGACGGCGTCGGCGCCCTTCCAAGGCTGGCTCGCGTGTGCCGTCACGCCTGTCATCTCAATCTCGAACCACGTGCGCCCCTTGTGCGCCACCTGAATCTGTCCGTCGGTGGGCTCGGTGTCCAGCACCCATTCGCGCGAGCCGACCCAGCCGGCGGCAATCGCGGCCTCGGAGCCGCGCATAAAGTCCTCTTCGTCGACCGAGCAAATGAGCGAAAAGCCGCGGCGGGGCAGCGCGCCATTCGCCGCCACGCGCTCGAGCGTATGGACCAGTGCGGCAATGGCGCAGGCCAGGCCACCCTTCATATCGCAGGCACCGCGGCCATAGAGTTTATCGTCACGCACGATTGCTCCGAGCGGCGGAATGCCTGCGTCCCAGCCGTCGCCCAAGGTGACGGTATCCATGTGGCAGATGTAGACGAGCCGTGGCTCGTCGCTCAAACCGGGCACGGTGACCATGAGGTTGCGGCGTCCGGGGAGCACCTCGAGCTCCTCAATCTGCACGGCATCGAGTGTCGGGTGGTTCAACCGTGTCAGCCGTTCCTCAGCCAGCGCTTTGATATACCGCTCAATTTCATCCTCATACGCGCCCGGGTCCGAGCTGTCGATCCGCACAAGCTCCTGCGCAAGCCGCCAGGCAAAGTCCTTGTCAACCATATGCAACCTCACAATCAGTTTGCTTTCAAAACCGATTGTAAGCCTCCCGAGAGATCCGTGACGTGCGCGTAGCAGTATTTACCGTTCGCAGGCCGAGCTGGCGCGTTTGCCGTCCGAGCGGGTTCACAGACGGCGCAGTGGGTACGTAGCCTCTATGGACGACATGCTGTGCGACATATCTGCCTTTCGGTATCACCGGATACCTCCACAGGTCTTGGCGATAATGCCGGACCTGCCCGATTCTGCGGACGATCCGCGCAGGGAGCGCCTTTGCGAGCATCCGCTCGTCAAGCATTTCCTGGGCACCCCATTACACGTGTTGGCACAGGGCGGCTGCGGACGTAAGGGCGGTCGCATTGTCAGGCATGTTTGGAACGGGGAGAGGCCGTTTGACTCCGTGCGGCAGACAGAGTTTGGCCTCGATGTCGCGTCCCCACTCTTTACCCTGCTGACCCTGGCTTCCTCGGTTTCAAACGAGCGTTTAATCATGTGCATGTATGAGATGTGCGGCACCTTTGCCGTGTGCAAGATTGCGCCTCGGGTAAAGTCGGCACTTGTGCAGGCATATGGGGACCGGTGGGGTGACGCGCGGTCGGGCTGGGAAAACGTAAAGGATGCCTCGGGGAATCCAACTGACTTGTGGAAACGACCGCCCTTGATCGAGCTCTCTGAGCTTGCAGAGTTCGTCGATAAGATCCGGGGGCTCCGCGGCGCTAAATCGTTCATACGAGCCGCGAAATGCATTACGGGGGTGGCGGCATCGCCGCTCGAGGTCCAGGTTTCGATGCTGTTTGGCCTTACGAGGTTGCGCGGTGGCGAAGGGCTGCGCCTTACCAATAACGTTGAGATTCGCATGACGCGCAGCGCCCGCCCTTATTTCGGGGCTTGATAGGCGCTATGCCGATATCCTGCTGGCAAATAAGGACGGCAGCCGAGAGTGCCTTGTTGAATGCCAAGGCAAAGCCATACACGGATCCATTGAATCCAAGATCTCGGACTCCGACCGAACGACGGCCTTGCAAGCGATGGGATATCCCGTCGTTTTGATGACCTATGGCCAGCTGGCCGACCCCGATGCCTTTCGCGTGGTGATGGAACTTATCATGTCCTATCTCGATGTGCCGTTGAAAGACAAGACGCCGCGGCAGTGGGAGCTCGAACGGCGGCTTCGCGAGGAGATTTTTATCGATTGGGCGGGAATGTAGTCGTGCGGGTGGAGAACGGTCGCGCGAGCTAGAGTTTTGGGCGCGAAAAAGGCTTCAGTTTCGTCTTGGAAGGGCTTTA
This sequence comes from uncultured Collinsella sp., assembly GCA_900541785.1. Taxonomy (GTDB): domain Bacteria; phylum Actinomycetota; class Coriobacteriia; order Coriobacteriales; family Coriobacteriaceae; genus Collinsella. The sequence goes on along the minus strand of UQKY01000006.1, from coordinate 56,194 downwards.
ATAATGCTACTCAGAACAAGTTGTTTCGGAAAATGGACAGTCAACTTGGATCTGGTATATAGAGATTGATCTTTACCTACTAAAGCCCCTGATAAAGGTGTTTATCAAAGCAGGTGTGCTCAGTGATTTGGGTGGGACTGTCGATTATCCGAAAAAACTTATTCTGGGTAGCATTTTCAAAACCAGTCGGAGCAACGAAAAGGCCCCCGTTTCGTGAAAACGGGGGCCGAATGGGCTTCATTGCCTGTCTGGCAGGCTTGGCGCCGGCGCTATTTAATCACGCGCACGCGATACATCGACGGAATCTGCTTGAGCGTCTCGATCGTGCTGCTGTCCAGGTGCTCGTCCGTGTCGAACATGGTGTAGGCGTTCTCGCCAGCGGACTCGTTGGTCATACGCTGCACGTTGGCGTTGTCCTTGGCGAGAATGGCTGTGATCTGGCCGATCATGTTGGGCACGTTGGCGTGCAGGCAGGCGATGCGGCTCGCGGCGCGCGCCTTGCCCATGCTGCAGGCGGGGTAGTTGACGCTGTGTGCGATGTTACCGTTCTCCAGGTAATCCTTGAGCTCGCTGATGGCCATGTCGGCGCAGTTGGCCTCGGCCTCGCCAGTGCCGGCGCCCGAGTGCGTGGTGATAAACGTGTTGGGCATCTTGACGGTCTTAGGCGTGGCAAAGTCGCAGCTAAACCAGCTTAGCTTGCCCTCGCGCAGGGCGGCGTCGACGGCGTCTTCGTCAATGATGGTCTCGCGTGCGTAGTTGATGAGCACAGCACCCGGGGCGAGCAGGTTGATCTGCTCGGTGCTGATCATGCCGATGGTGTCTGCCTTGCTGGGCACGTGCACGGTGAGGTAGTCGCAGCCGCGGCAGAGGTCCTCGAGCGTGCCCACACGCTGCACCTCGCGGCTCAGCACCCACGCGTGCTCGACGGAAATGAACGGATCATAGCCGTAGACATCCATGCCCAGATCGACGCAGGCGTTGGCGACCTTGGAGCCCACGTTGCCCAGACCGATAACACCGATGCGCTTGCCCTTGAGCTCGCGGCCCACAAAGGCCTTCTTGGCCTTCTCGGCGTCGACCTGAATTTCGGGATCGTCGGCGTTGTCGCGCACCCAGTTCATCGACTGCACCACGCCGCGGCTCGAGAGCACCAGCATGCCCAGGACGAGCTCCTTGACGGCGTTGCTGTTGGCGCCGGGGGAGTTAAAGACGACGACGCCCTTCTTGGCGTACTCCTCGACGGGGATGTTGTTGACGCCGGCGCCACAGCGGGCGATAGCGCGGATGCCCTCGGGCAGCTCGTAGCCGTGCAGGTCGGTGGAGCGCATCAGGATGGCGTCGGCCTCCTCGGCGGTGCCCACAAATTCGTAGCCCTCGCCAAACTCGACTTTGCCGTCTTTAGTGATGTCGTCGATGGTCTTAATCTTACGCATGGAAAAACTCCTTAGCAGGTTTTGATCTAAACAGGGTGGTCTGAGGTGGCTGGTCGGCCCGCGGGTTGCGGGCTAGTTAGATCGCGGACCCAAACTATGCTGCGCTTCGAAGTCCTTCATGTAGGAAGCCAGTGCCCGCACGTCTTCCATGGTCACGGCGTTGTAGACGCTGGCGCGCATGCCGCCCACCAGGCGATGGCCCTTGACGTTTTGAATCTGGTGCTCGGCCGCGCCTGCGACAAAGGCCGCGTCGAGTTCGGCGTCGCCGGTGCGGAAGGTGACGTTGGCAATGGAGCGGCTGTCGGCCTGCGTGGTGCCATGGAACAGCTCGCTGTGCTCGAGCAGGTCGTAGAGCAGGTTGGCCTTGGCCCAGTTGCGCTCGGCCATGGCGGCAAGTCCGCCGGTCTCCTCGACCCAATGGAACACCTTGCCGCACACGTAGATGCCAAAGGTGTTGGGCGTGTTGAGCATGGATTCCTTGGCGGCCTGGGTCTTAAGGTCCAGGTACTGCGGCGCCTGCGCAAAGGCGGGGCCGTCGGCGATGAGGTCGTCGCGCACGATGACCACGGTCACGCCCGCGGCGCCGGCATTTTTCTGCGCGCCGGCGTAAATGAGCCCGTAGCGCTCAACGTCGAGCGGCTGCGACAGAAAGCAGCTCGAGACATCGGCGACCAGCGGCACGTCGCCGCAGTTGGGCAGCTCGTGGTACATGGTGCCAAAGATGGTGTTGTTCTGGCAGATGTAGACGTAGTCGAGTCCGTCGCCCGCGGCCTCGGCAGCAATGCGCGCGCTGATGTCGGCCATGGTGGGAATACGGTCGAAATTGGTGTCCTCGGAGCTCGCGAGCAGCACAGCCTCGCCGTACTTGGCGGCCTCCTTGTACGCTTTGTTGGCAAAGTTGCCGGTCACGACGTAGCCGGCGCGGCCGCGGCGCATGAGGTTCATGGGGATGCCCGCAAACTGCAGCGTGGCGCCACCCTGCAAAAACAGGACGCGGTAGTTGTCGGGGATGCTCAGCAGGCGGCGCAGGGTTGCCTCGGCGTCGTCGATAATCTGCTGGTACATGCTAGATCGATGGCTCATCTCGAGCACGGACATGCCGCAACCGTGGTAGTCCATCATCTCGTCGGCGATCTCGGTGAGCACGCTTGTAGGCAGTGCGGCCGGGCCAGCTGAGAAGTTGTGCACACGTGCCATCTTCTAGTTCCCCCTCGTAGTCGTTTGAACGTTCGGGATACTTTAGCACAGTGGAGCGCCAGGCGCGACCGCATCACGGTAAAACTCGACTACACCGCTATGATTTACAGGATGGTTACATGGGGGGCTTATCTTGAGGCTCGCATCCGATCCGCCTCGGCCTTCGCTTGTTTCCAGGGGCGCACACGACCGTTGGTGAGGTCGTCGTAACCATGAGCGATGGTACGTTGAATGTGATCTTCGCGTTCCTGAATGGTAGTTAGCGCGCGCGTCTGATCAGAAATAGGCTTTACGACAGGCATATGAAACTCCTTACGTAGAATCATATGTATAACTCTATGTTGAGTGTAGCGGAGGGTGGCGTTGGGCGTGTGCGTGCCTGCATTCGTAAGCGCGGTTGTCTGGCAAGTGTGATTTGGGGCGACCTCGTTAAAGTTTCTAAGCTGCGAAAATGACCGTTAACCGGATTAAATTTTGTTGCTCAACATTTGACACTCTGGGCGTGGTAACTTTTTTACCAACAGGTATGATTATTGTCATGTGCGCCGCGCCTGCCTGCCGGGTTGCGGCGCACTTGTGACAGCCTTTGACACCCTTGGAGCGTGTACTGTGGATGTAACCACAAAAAGCGTTCGGGGGGGTGCTCACCCGCGAGCAATTCCTCCCGCATGAGATGCGCATCGTCGCTGCCCTTCGTATGTAGGGCGCAAGCGACGAGCAGGTCATTGTACGCGTAAAGAGCGAGAACCTCTTTCAATATCCCACGGAGCGCATGGTCGCCAACCGCGCAACCGTGTGCCTTCGCCGCCTTGACGCCATGGTGCCCACGGACGCCGTATGCGCCGCGCGCGGCATCGACCCCAAAACCGCCGTCGAGGCTGCGACATCCCTAACCAGGCTCATGGCATCCGGCACTCCCACGCAGGCGGACCAGGCCATCTTCTACAGCATGATCTGCCGCTACGATATCGTGCGCGAGCTCGTGCTCGTCGAGGTAGGGGAGCGCCTACAAAACTTCGATTATGCCTTTACGGCGGTTGACCTCAACGCCTTTATGACACGCTTTACCACGGAGTATCCGGACGCGGCCCGCTGGACTGAGGCCACGGTCAAGCGCATTAAGGGCTCGCTCCGCCAGACGCTCCGCCATGCCGGCCTTATCGGCGAGGGCCAGAGCCCGGAGTCCGAGCGCCTGTCACCGCTCTTCCTCGATTCCGATGTCGAGCGAGCCTTGGTTCAGCTGGGCGAGCAGTCGCTTATCGCGGCCCTTACCGGCAGGGCGGTGATGTAGCGTGGCTCCCGTCAAAAGCGCCGTCGACCCTGTTATCACCCCGGCGACCGATCTCACCACCAATATCGGCATCCATTCCCGCAAGAGCGTCGTGGCGGCGCATGTCCGCTCCGAGCGCGCCTGTCAGGAATTTGAGCGCCGTGCGCAGCTTCTGCGCGAGTGCCTGTGCAGCGAGGACTTTTTGGCCAACAAGGGCATAGGCAATGAGATTGGCTTCCACACCTTTTGCTATGACCCCGCGCTGGAGTTTGAGGCGCGTGCATTATTTGACACCCTTTCACGCGATGCCGAGGCCGACAAGCTTCCGTGCACGCTCAAGGTCGTGAACCTTTACGACGCCGTGCTGGCAATTCTCGAAAAACGCCGTGTCCTCAAGGCTATCCCGCACCAAGAGGAGCGCCGCGGTACCCAGCGCGTGCTCGAGGACGTGGCCAAGTTCGCCTCGCCCGAGAAAGTCGCCGCGTACATCCATGAGCAGACCGAGCCGCACGCGCCTGGAGACGTCGTTCTCCTCACCGGCGCGGGCGAGGTTTTCCCGTTCTTTCGCATACACACGCTTCTCCACTGCATGCTTGCGGATTTTGATGAGGTGCCTGTGGTCGCCGCCTATCCGGGCAGTTTCAACGGCTCTTCTTTCCAGCTCTTTAACCGTCTGCCGGCCGACAACTACTACCGCGCCATCGATATCTCGTAAGCACGGCTCCCCGCAGGCAAGTCCCTGCCGCCGGTAACAATCCTTTGCCATAACGTTCCCAAACCCAAAGGAGCACCCATGGACAACACGATCATTCGCGACCTCTTTGCTAAAGACATCAACCGCTCCATCAACGGCGTGGTCAAGGTCCAGGATTCAAAAGATGGGTCCATCCGCCAAGAGCTTGACGAGTACGTGGTGACGCGCGAGTTGCAGAGGCACTTTGCCACGTTCTTCAAGGCCTACGGCGATGCCATCGATGCGCGCACCGACAAGATCGGCGTGTGGATCAGTGGTTTCTTCGGTTCCGGTAAATCGCACTTCCTCAAGATGCTGAGCTACCTGCTCGAGAATCGCCAGATCGGCGGTAAGAGCGCCATCCGCTACTTTGACGGCAAGATCGTCGACCCCATGGTCGCGGCTGCCATGGAGCGCGCCTGCTCGGTGCCCACGCAGGCCATCCTCTTTAACATCGATAGCAAGGCGGGCCAGTGGAAGCAGGGCGATACGGCTCCCACGGCGCTGCTTCGCGGCTTTGAGCGCATGTTCTACGAGGCGCGCGGCTTCTACGGCGAGGACCTCAAGCTTGCAAAGCTCGAGGACTACATCGATTCCCTGGGCAAGACCCAGGAGTTCCGCGAGGCCTTTGAGCGCGTGAACGGCGAGTCCTGGCTCCAGACCCGCGACACCTACAGCTACTTTGAGGACGACGTGGTCGAGGTGCTGCAGAGCGTGCTCGGCATGAGCGAAAAGGCCGCATGGAACTGGCTCGAGGGTTCTGAGGACGAGGTTTTGGCCCCCGATGTCTTTGCCAAAAAGGTCAAGGACTACGTAGACGCTCAGGCAGCGGCCCACGGCGGCAACTTCCGTTTGCTCTTTATGGTCGACGAGGTGGGTCAGTTTATTACAAACGACAAGGACCCAAGCCTTATGCTGAGCCTTCAGACCATCGTCGAGGAGCTGGGTGCCGCCTGCGGTGGCCGCGTGTGGGTGATGGTTACGAGCCAGGAGGCCATCGACAACCTGAGCCTGCCCGTGGGCAACGACTTTTCAAAGATCCAGGGCCGCTTCAATACCCGCCTTTCGCTCTCCAGCTCCAGCGTGGACGAGGTCATCCAGCGCCGTGTGCTCGAGAAGACCGCGCCGGCGGCCGATATGCTTGCACAGGTCTACGAGCAAGACGCCGCCGTGCTTAAAAACAACTTTACCTTTGAGGGTGGCTCGCGCTCCGACCTTGCCGGCTACGCCAACTCCAAGGATTTTGTGGCCAGCTACCCGTTTGTGGGCTACCAGTTTAAGCTCCTGCCCGACGTGATGACCGAGGTGCGCAAGCACGGTGTCAAGGCCAAGCACATGTCAACGGGCGAGCGCTCCATGCTGAGCGCGTTCCAGGAGAGCGCTCAGGCCATCCAGTATGACCAGACCGGTGCACTCGTGCCGTTCTGGTGCTTCTTCGACACTATCTCCAAAGACCTTGAGCACGGCATCAACCAGGTGGTCGACCGCGCGGTCCGTGCGGCCGAGGACGCAAAGGGCCTTGAACCCTACGACGTTCAGGTGCTCAAGCTTCTGTACCTGATTCGTTACATCGGCTACGTTAAGGCCACGGTCGAGAACATCTCCATCTTCATGATCGACGGCCTCGACGTGGACATGCGCGCCCTCAAGGACCGCGTCAAGGAGTCCTTTGCCCGCCTGGAGCGCGAGAACTACGTGGCACGCCAGGGCGATGCCTATAGCTTCCTCACCGACGAGGAGCAGGAGATAGCGCAGGAGATCGCACGCACTCCGGTCGATAACGCGCAGGTGATCGAGTCTATCAAAAAGCGCCTGTTCGACAGCATCTACACCGCGCGTAAACTCAACCGCGGGGCCAACGACTTTCCGTTTGACCGCTATGTGGACGGCTCAATCCACGGTGCCAGCATGGGCGGCATGGAGCTTTGCGTGGCGACTATGGCGAGCGATCTGGGCCGTGCGGACGATACCGAGCTGGCCTTGGCTTCTTCGGGCAAAGCCATCGTGGCTTTGAGCGACGAGGCGGATTATTGGGAGACGCTCGTCAACGCCGCCAAGATCCGCAAGTACGCCAAGACGCGAAATCTCCAGGAGCTTCAGCCGAGTACGCGCCAGATCGTCGAGTCCAAGATGCGCGAGGCAGCCTATAACGAGAAAGAGGCCGATGTCCTTTTGAGCGAGGCCGTACTCCATGCACGTTGCGCGGTCAACGGCCGCATGATTGAGATCCGTGCTGCCAAACCCGCTCAGGTCTTTGAGCAGGTGCTGGCGCAGCTGTGCGATGTGGTCTTTGAAAAGGCCGACTATATCGGCGCGCCGGTCACGAGCGATTCCGATATTCGCTCTACTCTGGTGGGCAACGTTCAAGTGGGGCTCGCTGGCATGGATGCAGGTAACACGCGTGCGCTCAAAGAGGTCGAGGACTACCTCAAAGTGCAGCACCAGCGCCACCTGGATACCGCTATGGGCGATATCCAGCGCCAGTACCAGCAAAGGCCCTTTGGCTGGCGCGAGGTCGACATCGCAAATGTGGTGGCGCAGCTTGTGGTGGAGCAGCGCGCGCAGGTGCTGTTTGGCGGTCAGACGGTTCAAGCTAACGACAGCCGCATGGTGGCGCTCCTGCGCAAGGATGCCGATAAGGCCCAGGTGCGCTTGCGCATGCGCATGAGCGACCGGTTGCTACGCGCCACGGGCGAACTCATGTGTGACCTGTTTGATCTCAAGACCGTGCCCTCCAACGAGGATAAGCTCGTGGCCGAGCTCAAAGAGCGCCTTGAGGGCTTGCGCGAGGCGTGCCTCGCCATGGCACGCGACTACTACACGGGCATCAAGCCGGCCTACCCGTATCCCGGTGAGGACGAGTGCGAGAAGATGCGCTCGGAGGTGGCCGACGTCCTTAAGGACCAGAACGAGGCCGAGGCGTTCTTGACCACGTTCACCAAGCATGAGGAGCGTTTGCTCGATGCCAAGGAAGACTTTGACAAGGTGGTTGAGTTCTTCGAGTCCAATCAACGAACAGCGTTTGACCACGCCAGGGATTTCTTGAACCGCACCGAGGGTATCGAGTATGCCTCCGATGACATTCCCTGTGCGGTGGAGAACGTGGCAACGGTTCGTGAGATCCTCAAAGATCCCAAGCCCTACGGCCGTATTAAAGACCTGCAGCCGCTTATGGATCCCGTCGAGGATGACATGAAAAAGCTGTTGGGCATCCGCCGCAATGAGTTTTTGTGTCGCATCGAGAGCGATCTGCAAGACCTGCGGACGCAGGCCGAGAGTCAAAAGGGCTTTGTCAATCAGGCCAAGGATGCCATAGCAGACGCCGGCACTAAATACGAGTCGTTCAAAAACCGTGCCCACAGCGCTCAAAGTCTCAACGAACTGAGCGTTGTTGCAACTAACTGGGGCGACTGGCTCAGTGCGGCGGCCAACGAGATGTACGACGCTGTGGATGAGGCCCGCGTGCGTATGGACAACGAGCGCCGCACCACCGAGGTCATGAGTACGGGCGAGGTGGTCAAGAAGGTCTCCAACAAGGGCGCCGCATCGTCTGCTCCCGTGCCCGCGCCCAAGCCCCAGCGCAAGATCAAGACTTTGCGCCGCGCCGATCTGGCCAAGCCGAGTCGTCTCTTGTCCGCAGAGGACGTGGAGCGCTACGTGGACGACCTGCGCTCCCGCCTTATGCAGGCGCTCGCTGCAAACGACGAGATCCGTATCAACTAACCCGCGGAGCCACCGGTGCCAAAGCGCGCACCGGTGGCTTATGGCGTTTAGAAAGGCTCATCAACCATGAACGATTCTGCTCTTAAGAGCTTCTGCACCTGGGCCCGTACGGAGCTCATCAAAGGCGTGGAGGCGCAGATGGTGCGCTACGGCATCACCGAACCTGCACCCGCGCCCGTTGGGTCCGAGACCGTCAACGGCCTGCCCCTAAGTCCGGCTGAGATTGAGCAACGCGACGAACTGCTGCGCATGCAGGCAGAGGTGGGTCACGAGACGCTGCGCGACCGTGCGGCCTACACCTGGTTCAACCGCATCGTGGCTATTCGCTTCATGGATGCACGCGGATGGCTCCCCAGTCGCATGCGCATGCTAAGTCGTGCGGACGGTAGCCATGGCAGCGAGGCCGTGGAGAACGCACTGGACGTGGAAATAACGACGGCCGATACCGATCGCATAGCCGAGCTCAAGATGGCGGGCTTGGATGAACCGTTGTGGCGCTACCTGTTTGTTGCTCAGTGCGAGGAGCTTGCCGATTGCCTGCCGGGCGTCTTTGAACGCGTGGGCGGAGCCATGGAGCTGCTGTTGCCCCAGGGCCTCATGATGGCTGACAGTGTGGTGGGCAAACTCAATGCCGTCCTCGCTGACGAGGACTGGCGCGAGGGCGTGACCGTTCTGGGTTGGATGTATCAGTACTACAACGCTGACGTTAAAGACGAGTTCTTCAAGTCCAAGCGCAAGGCAGCGGCGGAGGACATCGCGCCCGCCACGCAGCTCTTCACCCCCGAGTGGATTGTGCGCTATATGGTCGAGAACTCACTCGGCCGTCTGTGGATGCTCAACAATCCGGGGAGTTCGCTACGCGAGCGCATGGAGTATTACATCGAGCCCGATGCTGAGCACGAGGACTTCATTCGCATTTCGAGTCCCGAGGAGATTTCGCTCTGCGACCCAGCGTGCGGCTCGGGCCATATCCTGGTTTATGCGTTTGAGCTGCTCTTTGCCATGTACGAGGAGCGCGGCTACCGCGAGCGCGAGATCCCGGAGCTCATCCTGACCAAAAACCTCGCTGGCATGGAGATCGATCCCCGTGCGGCTCAGATCGCCGAGCTGGCGCTTGCCATGTGTGCTCGCGAGCACGACCGTCGCTTCTTTAGGCGTGGCGTTCGCGCCGACGTTACCGTGCTCTCGAGCATCCCGCTAGGGGAGGACGAGCTGCCGGGTAACAAGAAGCTCGCCGAGGAGCTGAGTCATTTGGGCGAGATCGGTTCGCTGCTCAATCCCTCAGAGGACGAGATTGACGAGCTTAAGGCCGCCGCCGCGAGCTGTTCCGACGATCTTTTTGCTTCTGCGACCAAAACTAAGCTCGAAAGCGCTGCCGCCATCTGCGAGAAGCTGTCCCGTCGTTTTACCTGCACCGTTGCGAATCCTCCGTATATGGGCAGCAGCAGCTTTAATCCATTCATGAGCAAGTGGGTCAAGAAGAACTACCCCGACGTGAAGAGCGACCTGTGCACGTGCTTCATCGAGCGCGGTTTTAACCTTGTCGAGGATAAGGGCTACGCCGCAATGGTTACCATGCAGAGTTGGATGTTCCTGGGCAGCTTTGAGAAGATGCGCGCCAAGGTTATCGACAACAAGACAATCGTTTCCATGGCCCATCTGGGACCTCGCGCGTTTGATGCTATCGGCGGCGAGGTCGTCAACGTTACAGCTGACGTGATCTACAACCAGCATTCGGACGCCGAGGGCGCCTATGTGCGCCTTGTTGATATCAACGGCTCTGAGGCCAAGAGGCTCAAACTGGTCGAGGCCATCCAAAACCCCGATTGCGGCTGGTTCTACCGCCGCGACGCCGACACCTTCAAGCAAATCCCCGGCACCCCCATATCCTACTGGTTGGGGGATGGGCTATTGGAGGCTTATTCCTCCGGACGATTTATTGACGAGGTGGCTCATCCTAAAGTCGGGATGCAAACTTCGAATAACGAAAAGTTTCTACGTTTGTGGTGGGAAACAGATTGGTCACCGACTCAAAACGATTCGAACCATAAGTGGATTAAATACCTTAAGGGAGGTAAATATCGAAAATGGAACGGCAATCTAGAGTATTTGCTTTTCTACAACAATGATCCGAATTACATCCTCGAGCAACCCCATGCCCGCGTTTTACCGCTCGAAATGCTGCGAAAGCCTAAGATTACATGCACAATGCTGACGTCGGGAAGACCTGGCTTCAGGTCTGCTCCTGAAGATTCTTTTTATGACATTGCGGCACATTGTTGTTTTCCGAAGGAGCCACAATTCAATTATATATTGGGCCTGTTGAACAGCTCTCTTTCTGCTCTGTGTCTTTCGGCGCAGAATCCAACGATGAATATGCAGGTGTCTGATATAGCTTCGGTCCCCTATGTTGAAGGCGACCCGAAATCGGTGAGCAAGGTGAGTGGAATCGTTGCCGAATCGTCAGATATTTCGAAGATTGACTGGGACTCGTTTGAAACCTCTTGGGATTTCAAACGTCATCCGCTGTTGTAGGTGAGCATTGTGACCAAATCCTACAAACTTGTCGAAGAGACGAAACGAACTACAGCGGAGTGTGCTGAAAAGTGGAACGCCGATAAACGAGATGTTTCCGCCTGGTGTAGGGCTGATTTGATTTATGGTGCGGTAAAAGAAACCTCTTTCCCATTCAGGTGGATCATTCCCTGTGATGCGAAGCGTCCCATAGATGCATGCATCATTAGGGAACTGCTGTGGCAGATTATCGAGCTTGAAAACGAGCGTATTTCCGAAATCGACGTTTCTGTTTGGGGTATTCCTGCAGTCGATGTTGCTGGGTGCATTCAGTCGTTGAAGGATGCCGATTATTTGGCGTTTTCACAAGAAGGTGTTGGCTTACAAATAACGAAAAAGGGCCTTGCTTTGATTGGCCGCGGTCAGCATGACAAGGCTATGAATGAGACGCCTACGGCACTGAAGTGGACTGCCGATGCCGTGGGTATTATTGCCGGAAGTGCAATAGATCAAATTATCCAAAGATAAGCTGCTTCCGCAAGGACGCTGTAGTTTCGAAAGGTAATAACCATGTCTGATTGTTGTATTTATGAACCTCAAAATTACGACCCACAGGCGGTCGATCGTTTTCTCCGTGGTGAGACTAGAGAAATATGCATTGAGCTGAAGTGCGTTGAGCAGGAAAAGTCAGAGGACTTTGCGATTACGGATGCGGTTTTGCAGCTCGATTTAATAAAGTGTAGGGAGCCACACATGTGCGACATTCCCGCTCATAATACCCCTTATTTTGATCCATCTGGTTTAGCGAAGCTTTCATTTTTGATTACCGAGAAGACAGTCGGTTCGCAAGATTACCATGCGATTTGTCGCTGTGGGGCCGCTCACCATCTGTTGGGGGGCTCTCGATTGCTCCTTGTGATTTCGGAAGGGAGCGAATCTCGAGAATGCGCATTTGAGTTTAGTCCAGCATCGGGAGTGTTTGGCAAATACGTGTGGCATGAAGTCGATTTGCAAGCTTCCATTGGATAGGCGAGCGATTTCATATCGCGCAACTAAGACGAATCAGCTGCTTTCGAGCGAGAGATGCACCGGCATCGCGCGGTGCATGGGGCTGAGCTTCGAGCCTGATTCCTTCACGGCGACCGATTAATTGAAAGACCATGGGAAACGGAAGGCGGCACAATGACAACGCTTTTGGCCGATAAATACGAGGCTCGCAAGGCCGAGGTCAATGCTCGCTTTGAGCAGCTTCGCGCTAACGAGGAAGAGCTCAACCGAATCTTTGCCAAGATCTACAACATGGAGGGCGAGGTACCCATCGAGGTCGAGGATAAGTACGTCTCGGTGGCGCGCATCTTCGACACCGCCGACGAGATTCCCGAGAGCTATAAGGGTAACAAATACGTGCGTACCAAGCGCGATGAGATCACCTCGCTCATAAGCTATGCCGTGGGCTGCATGTTCGGCCGCTATTCGCTGGATGTGGACGGGCTGGTCCTGGCCGATCAGGGCGCCACGGTCGACGACTATCTGGCCAAGATGCCCGATTCCGCGCATGTGACCTTTATGCCCGATAGCGATAACGTGCTGCCCATTACCGATGACGAGTACTTTGACGACGACATCGTGCGCTACTTTATCGACTTTGCGCGCACCGTGTATGGCGAGGAGACGCTTGAGCAGAACCTGGCCTTTATTGCCGAGGCACTCGGCGGCAAGGGTACCTCGCGCGAGGTAATCCGCACCTACTTTTTGAAGGACTTCTTTAAGGACCACTGCCAGACCTATAAGAAGCGCCCCATCTACTGGCTGTTCGACAGCGGCAAGAAGAACGGCTTCAAGTGCCTTGTTTACATGCATCGCTACCAGCCTGACCTGTTGGCTCGCATCCGCACCGACTATGTGCATGAGCAGCAGGAGCGCTACCGTGCCCAGATCGGGTATGCCAACGATGCCCTTGTCAGTGCCGAGCGCGGCGAGCGCGTGCGCTTGGATAAGCGCATCAAAAAGCTCAACGACCAGCTCAAAGAGACCATTGCCTACGAGGAGAAACTGCACCACTTGGCAGACCAGATGATTAAGATCGACCTGGATGACGGCGTCAAGGTCAACTACGCCAAGTTTCAGGATGTGCTGGCGAAGATTAAGTAACTGCAGATACGGTAAGGATATTCATGCCCAAGATCGATGTAGAAGAACAGCTCAAGCTGCGATTTTTGCAGCCGTTGTCCTCATGCGCGCCGCGCCGTGTTGTGGTTTGGCACGATGCGGACGGCGAGTTTGCTCCTGAGTTTGAGCGATTGGCTGCCGAGGGTTTCGACGGCGTGGGGGCCGATGCCGGCGTAATGCCTGCTCACGGTGACTTTGAGCGCCCGGTGCGCTTTGTTGAGGCCTGCGAGGGCCGTATGTTTGCCGTCAAGAAGCTCATCAACCGCGATGACCTTGCGAGCGATATCTTGCTGTATCGCCGTTGCCTGCGCGGCAGGCTTGAGGGTGATTGGCTTGCCGATGTTGAGCTGTATGCCGATCAGTTCCAGGCTGACTATCTTTCGCTTTTGGCCGATCAGCTGGGCATCGAGAATATCGACGCCGTGCGCGAGAGCCTGCGCGAGCACAAGACGTTCTTTGATGCCAAGACCCGCTGCGCTAAGTTTGCCGCGTGTGTTCCGCATGCCTCGGGCGCATCCGATATCGAACTCGGCATCCTTACGGTGATTTTTGGCGGTAAAGAGCTTGGTGACGCGCGCCCCGCGTTTGTGCTGCGTGGCTGTGTGACCATGCTGCTGCGCGAGGGTCCCGAGGCGCTGGCCGAGCTGATGGACAAGTATTGCGTGCGCGATGTGCTCTCTGCCTTTATGCTTCGCTGCTATGGGTTTGAGGGACCGCTGTATGAGCGTGACTCATTGCTTATGCTTTCATCCCATGTGCTCCTTACAGCGGCGTCTACCGCGCTTCCCGAGGGAGCGCTCAAGGGACTCGAAAGCTATGTGGCTCCCGCCTACGGCCCCTATTGCCTTGAGGCGGTGCGCACGTGGGACCAGGCCCCCGATACCCAGGCGTCGAGCGAGGACCTATTTGAGATCTGTCGTTTGGTGGAGGATGCCCGCGGACTCTTTGTGCGGTTTGAGGCTCTGCCGATCGATGCGCTGGCCTCGCTTGATGTGTTTCCGTGCGTCAATGAGGCTGTGCTCTCGCAGTTGTTCAGCTCGTTTGCCCAGGGTGCAGACCGTGTTGAGGACGCACGCGCCTTTGTGGCGCGTCGCTGCGACCTAAGCTGGTACCGCCGTGTCGAGAGCTACTTTGGCTTGCTTGCCGCTGTGGCCGATATGTGCGCATTTAGGCAGGCACATGCGGGCGGGTTCCATCTGGCGCAACCCCAGCAGGTGTGGGATGCCTATACGTCCGATTGGTATTCCATGGATGCTGCCTATCGTCATATGTGCACCGCGTATTTGCGGGCGCGCTCTGTCGAGTGCGATGTGCTCGAGGAGCCTGCCCGAGCCGTGGTGGACTGGGCGGAGAATCTCTACAGTAACTGGTTCTTGGCTGATGCCAATGCCTGCTGGACATCCGCTGCGCAAGGGGAGTGGGCCGATTGCGGCTACATCGATGGCCCTGCACGGCAGGATGAATTCTACTGGCATGTGCTGCCCACCTTTGTGGGCTCTGCCAAAACGACGGTCATTATCGTGAGCGACGCGTTGCGCTATGAGGTGGCCCGCGACGTTGCGGCGCTTCTCGAGCGCGAGCGCGGCGGCAACGTCAAGGTTTCTAGCATGCAGGCGGTCTTTCCCTCCATTACCGAGGTGGGCATGCCCACGCTGCTGCCGCACCAAGCGCTTGAGCTTGCAACGGATGGCTCGTTTGTGTTGGCTGACGGCATGCCCACTGCCACGACTCCGCAGCGCGAGGCCGTGCTTGCCCACGTTGAGCCCACGGCCCGCGCTTTACGCTCGAGCACATACCTCAACATGACGGGAACCGAACGCAAGACGCTGCTCAAGGACTCAAAACTCGTCTACCTCTATCACAACAAGATCGATGCCACGGGCGAGAAGGCCGCTACGCAGGATGACGTCTTCGGTGCCTGTGCGGACGCCGTGGAGGAACTTGCTGCATTGGCGCGTCGCGTGTGCACCGACGCCCCGGGCGTGCGTGTTGTTATAACGGCGGACCACGGCTTCATCTACACGCGTCGTGAGCTCAACGAGTGCCAGATGCTCGGCAAACCAGACCTTCCCTTCCTTGACGCTCCTGTCATGCACGGCAAGCGTCATCTGGTGGTGCCCAACGAGGCCGTGGCCAAGCTTTCGGAAGAAGCATGCGGGGTGTTTGTTAATGTTGGCATGGGACGTTTAGGTGCCGGTTTTGAGGGATTTGCCCCGCGCGAGAACGTGCACTTCAAGCGTCCCGGCGGCACTAACAACTACGTCCACGGCGGCATGAGCCTGCAGGAGCTCTGCGTGCCCGTTATCGGATTTTGGCGTGCGCGCTCGGGCTCCAAGGACTTTGTCGATACGCGCGTGGCGACGCTGCGCGTGCTAAGCGAGGGACGCCGAGTGACCAACTCGCTCTTCTCGGTCAACTTGATCCAGGAAGAACCCGCCCAAGGCAAGGTCTTGCCGTGCGAGTATGAGCTGGTGTTTACCGACGCAAGCGGCAACGAGGTGAGCGATACAGTCAAGGCGCATGCCAACAAGACTTCTGCTAACTCGCAGGAGCGCGTGGTGCATGCCAAGTTTGCGCTGCGTGCAGCGGATGGATTCTCGGCCAAGGGTCCGTACTATCTGGTCTGCCGCGAGCGCGAAACGGGCAAGATCGTTTGGCGCGAGACGTACACCATTGCTGTTTCGTTTGCCCCTGTTGCTGACTTTGGTTTTTAGGAGTGTGCCCTATGTTTGATAGCCATGATGACGATCTGTGGGAAGTTCCCTCGATTGATGTGGATGTGCCTGTGGAGGAGGCCGTGCCCGTGGAGGAAGCCGTGCCTGCGGAGGAGGCCGTGCCTGCCCCGGAGCCGTTTGGTGCTGTGCCCGTTGAGTCTGCGGCGACCACCAAGGACGAATCCTCGACCGATGGCTATGACCAGGCCGCGGCCGAGGCCCCCGAGGACGACGGCTACGACATGGATGGCCTTGACGGCAAGCTGCTTGAGCACTTTGCTGGCAAGATCGTGCGTAAGGACCTGACGGCCCTTATGAAGCGCGGCGCCAACGTGCCCACCTTTGTGCTGGAGTACCTGCTGGGCATGTACTGCTCAACCGACGACGAGGATGCCGTGGCAGAGGGTTTGGACCGCATTCGCAGGATCCTCACTGATAACTACGTGCGTCCCGACGAGTCCGAGCGCATTAAGTCCAAGATCCGCGAGTTGGGTCGTTTTACCATCATCGACAAGGTGACGGCCAAGCTCGACGAGTACAAAGATATCTACGTGGCGTCGTTTGCCAACCTGACCATCGAGCCGTTTGTGATGCCGGCCGAGTACGTGCGCGACTATTCTAAGATTCTGCAGGGCGGCATTTGGTGCATTATGAGCATCGAGTATCGTCATCCCGTGGATGAGGAAGACGAGTTTGGCATGGAGGTCTTTGGCGACGATGCGCCGCGCCGCTCCAAGGCCAAGCGCAAAAAGCGCGGACCCGAGGACTCTCCGTTTAGCGTGGCGTCGCTCACGCCCATTCAGATGCCCAATCTGGACCTGGATGCCATGATTGACGAGCGCCAGTACTTTACGCGCGACGAGTGGCTCAATATGCTGCTGCGCTCTGCCGGCTATGAGTCCAGCGAGCTTTCGGAGAAAGAGCGCCTGCACTTTATCGAGCGTATGGTGCCGCTCATCGAGCGCAACTACAACCTGTGCGAGTTGGGTCCCCGCGGCACCGGCAAGAGCCATATCTACAAAGAGGTCTCGCCATACGCCATCTTGCTTTCGGGCGGCCAGACCACCACGGCCAACCTGTTCGGCCGCATGAACTCCATGCGCGCCGATCGCGTGGGCTTGGTGGGCCATTGGGATTGCGTGACGTTCGACGAGGTCGCCGGCATGCGCTTTAAGGACACCAATGCCGTGCAGATCATGAAGGACTACATGGCGAGTGGCAGCTACGCGCGCGGCCGCGACCAGATCAACGCCGATGCCTCCATGGTCTTTGAGGGCAACATCAACGACACCGTGCAAAATGTCCTTAAGACCACGCACCTGTTTGACCCGTTCCCGCCGGAGTTCAACAACGATTCGGCCTTCTTCGACCGTATCCACTATTACCTGCCGGGCTGGGAGATTCCCAAGATGCGTTCGAGCCTGCTGACCGGGCATTATGGCCTGATCACCGACTGCCTGTCGGAGTTTTGCAAGGAGATGCGCCGCAAGGACTTTACACACCATATCGACCGCTACTTCCGCTTTAACAGCGACTTTAACAAGCGCGATGAGATCGCCGTGCGCAAGACCTTTAGCGGCCTGGCCAAGCTGCTGTTCCCCGACGAGGCCATGGACAAGGACGACGTGCGCTGGCTGTTGGATTACGCCATCGAGGGCCGTCGCCGCGTAAAGGAGCAGCTCAAGATTATGGCGGGCGTCGAGTTTATCGACGTCAACCTGGGCTATATGGATGCCGACAACCCGCAGGACGTGCACGTGGTGCGCGTGCCCGAGCAGACCGAGGACACGCTGATTCCCGACGGGCCGCTGCTGTCCGGCCACGTGTTTGGCGTGGGCAGGTCGCAGGGCGGCGAGGTTGCCGTGTACAAGCTGGAGAATAAGGCCGTTGCCGGCGAGTGCAAGTTTAAGCACGAGGGCGTGGCCTTTAACAAGCCGGTGCGCGATACGCTGGAAGCCGCGTTCGACAACTTTGTGAACCTGGCGAACCGCGTGGCGCCGGGCATGCACATTGGCTCCAAGGATTATCTGCTGTTCTACAACGACCTGCAGAGCAAGGGCCTGTCCGAGGAAGTTTCGCTCGCCGAGTTTGTGGGCCTTTGCTCTGCGGCGTGCAACCGCCCGGTGATGCCCGCGCTGGCGATTCCGGGAATCTTGCGCATGTCGGGTTCTATGGACGAGATCCGAGGGCTCGAGGACATTATGCGCGTGGCCAAAAACGCCGGCGCCAAGCGCGTGATTTTGCCGCTGAGCGCCATCGCGGGCTTGCAGAGTGTTTCGTCCGAGATTATCTCGGGGTTGAGCCCGGTGTTCTACATGGATGGCGACCCGGTCGACGCCGCGAAGAAGGCGCTAGATCTGTAGAGGTGCGGGCGAGCGGGCTTGCGTGCGCGTGGGCCCGCGAGCGTGTTGGCGTGTTCGGGTAAGGAGGCCTTGCCATGGCGGATGAGCGTTGTGTTGGCGAGTTGCTCGACGAGCTGTTTGGCTTTGAGTCGGTGGCCAAGCGTCAGACGGCGTTTGAGCAGTACGATCGCGGGGAGCTGGTGCGCAAGGCGCGCTCCCGCGAGCTGCTGGGCGTGCTTAGGGGCGTCGAGGCTGCCGAACATGCTGCGCGCGACTCTGCCGTGCGGGCTGTTGACGGGTATGTTCGCCGTGTTGAGGGCGCTGCGCTTTCGCGCGCTCGTAAGCGGGCGGGCATTGTTGGTCCTCTGCGGATGGAGCGTCGCTATGCTGCCTTTTTGCGCATGGAGGACAAGGCCGAGCTGCTGGCCCGTTTGAAGCAGACGCTTGCGTTTATCGAGGTAAAGCTGCGTGCCAATACGGCGGAAAAGGTGCACGCGGCGTACGATGCTGCGGGGGCTATGGTGCTGCAGGACGTGGCACGCCTGAGTGACGTGCGCGTTGTGGATGCCGTGCCCCTGGATGCCGATCTGCTATGTACGCAGCTGGAGCAGTTGCGTTGTGCCGCCGATGCGACGGACCTTGCGGGCATGATCACAGCGACGTTTGAGTCTGAGCTGAGTGCGACGGGGTCGCAGGGCGCTGACGGGTTTACGGGCGATTTGGCTGGCGATGTTGCTGGCGACGTGGCGTTGGAGCGTGAACTTACGAACGTGCACGGCGCTGCGCAGCGAGCGCGCTTGGCAGCGCAGGCGTATCGGGCCGAGCGCGCCGCCCGCGTTGCGGGGAGCACGGTGGAGCCTTCGGGGCTGCCGGAGTCTGCGTGCGTTGCGTGCGAGACAGCGTGCGATGCCGGGGAGCTTTCCGAGTTGCTCGCTCAGGTTAAGAAGTCGTTTGAGACCTACCGTTGCGTTGTTTCCGACGGCGGGTTATTCTGCGCGTTTGGCTCTGGCTCGCCGCATGGGATTTGCCAGGGCAGTAGTTATTTCGACTACGATTCTAGGCTTGATGAGGACGTGCTGGTGGGCGAGTACGATGGTGCAACCAGGCATGCTGTTCGCCGTGAGGTTCCGATTCCCGAGCTAGTGGATGAGGCTTCGGCCGAGGGCGGCGACTCGCTCGAGGTTGCCGTGGCCCGCATGCGTGAGTTTAACGGGCGTCGCTACGATGGCGTGCTGGATGAGGACCCTGCACGCCATGTGAATGCGTTTTGGTATGGACTCAAAAAGCTCAGTCAGTATTGCGAGGCCGCCGTGCGTGTGGACGAGCGTGCTTGGGACTGCTTTATCGATAAGGTACAGTTCGCCTACGATGAGCCCGTGGGGCGCCTGGCCACGCAGATGGACGACAAA
Organism: uncultured Collinsella sp.; assembly: GCA_900541785.1. Lineage (GTDB taxonomy): Bacteria > Actinomycetota > Coriobacteriia > Coriobacteriales > Coriobacteriaceae > Collinsella. The sequence goes on along the minus strand of UQKY01000006.1, from coordinate 36,690 downwards.
CAGGCGGCGGCTTTTGTTGCTGCTGTGGATGTGCTTGGCGCTGCTGAGTAGGGCCCTGGTCTGGTAGGAGGTTTCACCATGAAGATCGACGTTGATGTAGATCAGCTGCGTGAGAGCCTGCTCGACCGTGCGGGGAGCGCGGCTGGCGTGGGCTTTTCGGCCGCTATGCTCGACGTAGTGGATATCGAGGATGAGTCGCCCCAAGAGCTCCTAGCCCGAGCCGAACGCGAAGGCCTCGACCTCCGCGACTATGCCGTCGACGATGAGGGCGACGGCTATGACACGGACGAGGACTGGTAGCCGCGATTGAGCTTCAACCCCATCCCCTCAATAAGTTGCGGTGAAATAGGGACCGTTTGGGCCGGTAGAAGGCCTATTCAGTCCCTATTTCACCGCAACTTATGGGTGGGGATGGCTACGATGCCAGCGTGGCGATGACGGCTTCGTCGCCGGCGTATATGAGGGTGTTGCCGTCGGGGATGATCGTTTGGCCGTCGCGCTTGAGCATCACGACGATAAAGGGATGCTTGCCTTGCGGCACGTCGCGCAGGCGCTGGCCGGCCAGGCGACCGTGGGGCGTCACGGTGACCTCACGCAGCGTAACCTCGGCACGCTCTTCAAACGTCGGAGCGGCCATAACCAGCAGGTCGCCTTCCTCAATTACGGTATCGCCATTGGGCAGCACCGGGTGTGCACCGTCGCGCAGCACCAGGACCACTAGCATGTCCGTCGCGCTGCCAATATCGGCGAGCGAGCGACCGGCAAACGGATGGCCCGCGCCCACCTTGAGCTTGACAAACGACATGCCATCTTCGTCGCGGTAATCGTTAAACGTACGGCGCACGTCGCCTTCCGCGTCGATCATGTCGAGCTTCTTTGCCGCCGCCGGTAGCAGCGAGCCCTGCACCACAATGCTCGACACGGCAATCACAAACACCAGGTCAAACAGGTCGTGCCCACCGGGAACACCGGTCACCACGGCAAAGAGGCTAAATACGACCGAAGCCGCGCCGCGCAGACCCGCCCAGCTTACGAGCGCAACCTGGCGGGGGTTCGTTCTAAACGGAGCCAGCAGCATGCCCACGGCGATGGGGCGGCTCACGAAGAGCATAAACGTCATGAGCGCCAGGCCCGGCAGCAGCATTTGCGGCAGGCGTGCGGGCGTCACGAGCAGGCCGAGCAAAAAGAAGATCGTCATCTCGGCCATCTCGGTAAGGGTGTCAAAGAAGTGCGCCATCTCGACCTTGCCGGTGATGTCGCTCGCGCCCAGCACAATGCCTGCCAGGTATACGGCCAAAAAGCCGTTGCCCCCCAGATAGCTCGGCAGTGCGTAGGCGACGATCGCCACGGCGAACAGAAAGATGGTCTGCGCGCCCTCGGCCGTTGCGTGTGCGCGCTCAATCAGGCGGCTGGATGTCCAGCCGATGGCAAGGCCCAGGCCCACGCCCAGGACGATCTGCTTGGCCAGTAGTATGGGAATGTTGATAGTGCCGCCCGCCGCGAGGGTCGCGAGCACTGCGGTGAGCATGTAGGCGACGGGGTCGTTGGAGCCCGATTCGACCTCGAGTAGCGAGTCGGTGCCGTCCCTCAGCGACAGGTTGTGCTCACGCAGCACGCTAAAGACGCTGGCCGCATCGGTCGATGCCACGACCGAGCCCAGCAGCAGGCCGCCGATCCAGTCGAAGCCCAGTGCGAAGTGCGCAAAGGTGCCCGTGATGCCGGCGGTGGCGATAACGCCGAGGGTGCTCAGCAGCACTGCGGGTACAGCGACGGGCTTGGCGCGGTCGATATTGGTGTTAAAGCCGCCGTAGAACATGATGAACAGCAGCGCCGTGCTGCAGACGGTTTCGGTGAGCGCGTAGTCGCTAAAGTCGATGTGCGCCGGCCCGTTGACGCCCAGCAGCATGCCCAGCGCGATAAAGATGAGCAGGGTGGGGAAGGGGAGCTTTTTGCCGACGGGTTTGATGGTCAGGCACAAAATGATGACGAGGCCGATAAAGAGAAGTATCTGGTTCATGGATAGTGTCCGCTCCTGGGTGGCTGGCGTGGCACGGTCAGTTGTCTGCGGTTATTTGTACCCAAAGGTGGTGGGTTTACGGTGGTGGATTGCGGGCGTGCGCATTTTCGACACGAGGCTGCGGCGTGTGCGACGCTGATCGGGGAGCAGCTGCCGGCGGTGCACCGTGAACGGCGCGCGCGGGCGTTGGCGACACGCAGCCCTTCCCAGCTTTATTGCAACGGAGTACAATGGGTAACGTTTAAGTTCAACTTGAAGTTTTAGTTGCTGCTCCGGGCTTCGGCCGCAAGGTAGGGAAAGGCGTTCCATGGCGATCTATGTGACATCCGATGCTCACGGACACGTACGTGCGCTTGACGAGGCCCTGTCCAAGATTTCGCTGGCGTCCGAAGATACGCTGTACGTGCTGGGCGACATGATCGATCGCGGGCCCGATCCGGTCGGTGTTATTAAACTGGTGCGATCGCTGCCCAACGCGCGCGTGCTCAAGGGTAACCATGAGCAGATCATGCTCGATGCCATTATTGGCCAGGACCCGCTCGATGCCGAGACATGGGATATCAACGGCGGCTGGACGACGCGCGAGCAGCTTAACGACATGGAATTTGAGGCGTACGAGGAGCTTGTGCGCTGGATGGCCGGGTTGCCGCTGTATGCGGTGGCCGAGACCGATGAGCGCCCGTACCTGCTGGTACATGCCGGCATTGAGACTGAGGCGGCCCGGGCGTTTTTGCTTGAACACGACGTGGATTGTGCCGATGGTGCCGGAGCGGTTGGCGCCGATCCCGAACTGCTGAAGCAGATGCTTGCCGTGCAGTCGTCCGATGACCTGCTGTGGATTCGTCATGGCTATTGGGATGCGCCGACGGGTTTGCTTTCTGCCGAGGGCAAGGGTCCGGTCGTGGTGAGCGGCCACACGCCAACGGTGTCGCTTGGGCGTTATTGCGAGGTAGGCGGCCTGGCAGGACTCGACGAGGAGTCGGGGCGCGGACAGATTGTGCGCCTGGGTGGCGAGGATACCGCCGGCGTTCCCGACCGCATCGACATCGACTGCGCCGCCGCCACCGGCTCCGAGTTCGGCCGCGTGGGCATCCTGCGCCTGGATGATGGTGCGGAGTTCTATGCGAACATTCTGCCCGGCGAGTAACCTTGTTCCGCCGTTCTACCGAACGGCGGTCACGTTGACGCTGCGTAGCCCCGAAGCACCCCATCTTGTCGCTCAAACCGTCGCTCGCGTACAGAAGTACGCGTCGTTCCTCTTTCGCGCCAACCTGGGGCACTTCGAGACTGCTCGCTGTCGGTGCCAAAACATCGACGTTTCTTTTCTTCAAATTGACTCGAATTAGGCGCCGTATGGGTTCCGGTCGCGCTCGATTCGTTGGCGGATGTGGGCGTACTCGATTATCAGCAACACCAGCAGTAGGGCCATGACTGCCAGGTAGCTCACCACGGCGCCCATCAGGCCCAGCAGGTTGATCAGAATCACCGGGAGCACCACGCTCACGGCAAAGCAGATCAGGTAGATCTTGGTGACGTCTCCAGCGTGGCGCAGCACCGTGATAATGGCGTAGATAAAATCGATGGCCGCGGTTACGCCGCCGGCGACGACCATCAGCAGCGCCAAGGTGCGGTAACGCTCAAAGTTGAGGCCGTACATAAAGCTCATAAGGGGAATGCCGGGGCCTGCCATAAATGCGGCGCACACGCCGGTGATGGCCACGATCAGCGCCATAACGGCAACAATAATCAAGTCAAAACGGCGGCGTTTGCGCGGGTTCGCCCAAATGCTCGACAGACGCAAAAGCTGCGGTTTGTAGACAAATCCGATGCTCAGCAAAATAGCCTGCGCCGGAAAGAACAGGGCATTAAAGTACAGCTGGTATTTGTAGGCCAGCGTGCCTTCCATCACAAACTTGGGCATGCTCTCGATGAGGTTGAACAGGAACAGTGCACCAAAGAGCGGAGCGCACTGGACAAATAGGTGGCCGACCTCGCGCAGGCTCACGCGGCGCGATTTTTCGGTCTCGAGCAGGGCGAGCGGCGCGGTGACCAGCACGAGCGAGGCGATGGCGGTGACACCCATGGCCATGGCCGCGATGGGCATGCTGCGCGTAAGGAACAGCGCCACGCTAAAGACCACGATGACGCCGACGGAGCGTAGCGTTTGGCTCATGCCGGCCAGGTAGAGTTTATCGGCCTGCTGCAGGCGGCCCTCGTATACGTCCGCCACGCCGTCGATCACCTTATACAGGTAGACGCCCAGGCCGATCGTCGCCATCTGCGCGTCATAGCCGCGGGCGCTGCTGTACATGAGGCCGCAGCCTAGGGCGAGCGCTCCGCAAAGCCAGCGGTTGAGCTGGTAGGAGGCAAAGGACGTCGTTTCGTCGATATCCGAGACTTGGAAATTGCGCACGCCGTAGTTGCACGCGATCATGATGAGCGTGCCGGTGACAAAGGCGATGGAGAACTTACCGGCTTCCTCGGCGCCCACAAGCTGCGTGGACACAATGGTGAGCAGGGGAAACGCGAAACCCCACACGGCGGTGCCCAGGGTATTCCAGAGATAGTCGCGGCGGGTGGCGTGCTCCTCGTATTCGGCTTCCTGCATGGAGAAGCCGCCGCCGTAGACAGCGCCGAGTAGGCGGTTCCACCATGCGTTGACCATGCGGTGGATGGGGCCGGGCTCGCGATCGCGCTCGCGGCGACGGCGCGTGGCCTGGCTGCTGTCGGGGCCGCCGGCGTTGCGCTGGCTCAGCTCCTGGATGCGCGCGAGCTCTTCGGCCGTGTGGGAGGCGGGGAACAGGCCGTTCTCGATGCGGCCGCCCTGGGCCTTCGCGGCGCCGTCTCTCGATGCAGCGGGGTTGGAGACGCCGTTGCGGCGGGCGATGGCGCGGCGAATGCTATCGAGGGGCGTGATGCTCAAAGCGGAGTCCTTTCTATTGCTGCGCTTTAGTATAGACGCGACGGTGTTCGTTCGTGTTTTTGAACAGGTCGTTCAATAATTTCGGCGGGCGGCTGTAATTTGTCGGTAAACGTGCGGTATCCTGTTGAAGTTTTGTGACACCCCCGATGCCGCCCACGCGGTACCAAGGAGTTTCTACCTATGGACGTCGCCGCATTCTTACTGGCTCTTGTGCCGATTATTTGGCTGGTCGTGATGCTGCTGTGCTTTAAATGGCCAGCTTGGAAGGCCGCTATCGGATCGTTTGTCCTTTCGTGCTTGCTTGCCTTCGCATGGTGGCACCTGCCGGCAGCGCAGATCGCGACCGCCTCGCTCGAAGGTTTTTTGATGGCTCTGTGGCCCATCGTCCTGGTGATCATCGCCGCGGTGTTCACGTATAACCTGTGCGTTCGTACGGGTGCCATGGACGTGATCGGCAGCATGATCACCTCCATCAGCAGCGACCGCCGTCTGCTGGCGCTGCTCGTGGCTTGGTGCTTCGGTGGCTTTATGGAGGGCATGGCCGGCTTCGGTACCGCTGTCGCCATTCCCGCCGGCATGCTCGCGGGCCTGGGCTTTGAGGCCGTGCCTGCCGTGCTCATCTGCCTGCTGGCCAACGGCGTGCCCACGCCCTACGGCTCCATCGGCATCCCCACGGTGTCCGTTGCCGACCTGGTGGGTTTGGATTCCCTTCACCTAGCGACCGTTCAGCTGGTGCAGCTCGCACCGTTCTTTGTGGTGATGCCGCTATTTATTGTGCTGGTTGCGGGCCGTGTTGCCGATGACCAGGGCAATGCCGCGAGTGTGGGCGAGCGTCTGCACGGTGTTGCCGGCGTGGCGTTGCTCTCCGGCGTGTCGTTTGTCGGCGCGGCTCTGGTCTTTGCCATGTTTGTGGGCCCCGAGCTGGCCGTGGTCGTAGGATCCATCGTTTCGCTCGCGCTGACAGCTGCACTTGCCATGCGTGCCGAGAAGTCGGGGCATCTGGACGCACGCTTTCACATGAATATCGAGGCGGGGGAGAAGCTCACCGTTAAGTCGGCGCTTTCGGCCTGGTCGTGCTTCATCCTGATCTTTGTGTTGCTGCTGGGCACGTCTAATCTGGTGCCTGCTGTACATGCTGCGCTCGCGCCGTTTGCGAGCCATGTGCAGGTGTATTGCGGTGAGAATCCCGGTATGCTTACGTTTTCGTGGATCAACACGCCAGGCGTCTGGATTTTCCTGGCGGCGTTTGTCGGCGGTGCCATTCAGGGCGCTTCGCCGCGCATGATGGGCGAGGTGCTGGCCGCGACTGTGAAGCAGATGACGCCGACGGTGATCACGATGCTTTCGGTACTGGGCTGCGCCAAGGTGATGGGCTATGCCGGCATGATTTCGTCGATCAGTGCGTTTTGCATTGCGGTCGCCGGCGGTCTCTACCCGATTCTGGCTCCGTGGATCGGCGCAGTCGGTGCGTTCGTGACCGGCTCGGGCACGTCCTCGGGCATGTTGTTTGGTCCCATTCAGAGCCAGGCCGCCACTGCGCTGGGTGTGAGCGACTACTGGATGGTCGCATTGAACGCCCTGGGCGTCGCCGCTGGTAAGATGATCTCGCCGCAGACCCTCGCCATTGGTCTTGCCGCCGTGCACGTGCGCGGTAAGGATGCCGAACTCCTGGGCGCGGTGCTGCCCTACGCTGCCGGCATGCTGGTCCTGATGAGCGCCATAGCCATGCTCGGCCAAGGCCTGCCGCTGTAGTCGGCACTTAGGGACGTTCCTTATGTGCCGGCACTTTGGGAACGTCCCTAAGTGCCGGCATCCGGGGACATTCCTTGAATGTTGCCTGTTCAAGAGTGTCCCCAATGACTAGTTGTTTAAAAACGTCCCCAATGACTAGGCCGCTTGCCTGCGATTTTTGACCGTTGGGCGGGCTTGCCGTCCTTGCCGCAAAAACGTTTTTGCATATCGGGTACAACGGGCTTTACGTGAGTAAAGTGCGCGCCGCGTCCATGTGTCGCGTTTTTAAAGGAGGCCCCATGCCTGGTGTTACCCCTGCAGAAGTTTTGTCCAACTTTGGTATTACGCTCGTTGAAGATCCCGCCGAGAATCAGCCCCGTCTGCTGGTCGATCTACCCGCCGCGGAGCTCGTCGAACACGCTATCCGCCGCGAAGAAGGCCGCATGGCATCCAATGGCGCGCTGGTGATCGAGACAGGGGAGCGCACTGGCCGTTCGCCCAACGACCGCTTTATCGTCGACACGCCCGACGTGCACGACAAAATCGCCTGGGGCGCGGTCAACCGCCCGCTGTCCGTCGAGAGCTATGAGGCCATCAAGGCCGGCATCGTCGACTATCTCAACGAGCGCGACGTGTTCGTCACCCGCGGCATGGCGGGCGCCGACCGCAACCACACGCGTCGCCTGCTCGTTGCCTGCGAGCGTGCCAGCCAGGCACTCTTTATTAAGCAGATGCTCGCCCGCCCGCTTGCCCGCGAAATCGCGCGCACCGGCGAACCCGACTTCTGCGTGCTCGCAGCGCCCGGTTACCAGTGCGATCCCGCCATCAAGGGCCTCAACTCCAGCGCCGCCGTGGTCATCAACTTCCAGGAGCGCGTGATTTTGGTCGCGGGTACCGGCTACTCCGGCGAAATCAAAAAGTCCATCTTCAGTGTCATGAACTACCTGCTGCCTGTCGAGGACGACGTGCTGCCCATGCATTGCTCGGCCAGCATGGATCCCGTCACGCACGAGACCGCCGTGTTCTTTGGCCTGTCCGGCACCGGCAAGACCACGCTTTCGGCCAATCCTACGCGCCTGCTGATCGGCGACGACGAGCACGGTTGGTCCGACATGGGCATCTTCAACATCGAGGGTGGCTGCTACGCCAAATGCGAGGGCCTGGACGCCTTCCACGAGCCCGAGATCTTCAACGCCGTCCGTTTTGGCGCCATTTGCGAAAACGTGGTGCTCGACGAGAACCGCAAGCCCAACTACGACGACATCTCGATCACGCACAACACGCGCGTGGCCTATCCCGTCGAGCATATCCCCAACGCGTGGACCAAGGGCATGGGCACCACTCCCAGCGTCGTGCTGTTCCTGACCTGCGATGCCTTTGGCGTGCTGCCGCCTATCTCGCGCCTGACGGCCGACGCCGCCATGTATCACTTTGTGACGGGCTTTACGGCCAAGATCCCCGGCACCGAGGTTGGCGTCACCGAGCCCACGCCCACGTTCTCCTCGCTGTTTGGCGAGCCGTTTATGCCGCTCGACCCCATGGTCTACGCTAAGATGCTCGGCGAGCGCATCGCCGACGGCCGCACGCGCGTCTACCTGGTCAACACCGGTTGGATTGGCGGCGGTTATGGCGTGGGCCATCGCATCGAGCTGGCCTACACGCGCGCCCTGGTCGCTCGCGCCCTCGACGGTACCATCGAGGACAGCGAGTTTGTGCACGACGATATCTTTAATGTCGACATTCCCACTACGTGCCACGGTATGCCCGACGGCATCCTGGTGCCGCGCCAGTACTGGCAGAGCACCGCGCGCTACGACGAGGCAGCGCACAACCTGGCGGTGATGTTCGAGGAGAACTTCGAGAAGAAGTACTCGCACCTGCCCGAGTCCGTCAAAGCCGCCGGCCCGCACGCCCAGGTGCCCGCCGAGGCCCGTCATCGCGGCCGCGGCCTGCTGGGACTCCGCCACTAGCGTCGCCTCAGACCAAAAACCACCACAAAGGGGACAGGCACCTTTGTGGTGGTTTTGCTCGCGCGGATGACTCAGGTTACAATACGCCTGACATATCGTCCCCTTCTCCGGATGGGGACAGCGCAAGCGCTCTTGTGGCGGCACCGTAGGACTTTGAAGGTGGCCGCCGTGGGGGTGCTTTTTGTTTAGACGCCCTCGCTCGGGCGTGCACGATGAAGGGAGAGCGTATGAAGAGCTTTATTGCCGAGAATTCGTTTTGGGAGCTGTTTCCGCAGGCGGCGGTCGGCGTCGTGGTCGTAAAGGGCATGAAGCCCGCGGCGCAGATTTCCCAGGAGGACGTGGATGCGATTGCCGCACTGCTTGACCGCGCCAATATCGATGCGGAGCGTCACCTGACGAGCGATACCATCAGCGAGAACGCGCCGGTGAAGGCTTGGCGTGACGCGTACCGGCTGTTCAAGACTAAAAAGGGCGCCCGCTGCTCGATCGAGAACTTGCTCAAGCGCGTGCTCAAGGGCAAGCCGGTCGGTCATATCACACCGGCGGTGGATATTTACAACACGGTGTCGTTGACCTATGCGCTGCCCGTGGGAGGCGAGGATCTGCATGCGATTGAGGGAGACCTTCGCTTGAAGGTGACCGACGGCGGCGACGCGTTCTTGCCACTTGGCGAGGAGGCGGATGATCCGACGCTGCCCGGTGAGCTTGCTTATATCGATGATGCGGGCGCCGTGTGCCGTTGCTGGAACTGGCGCGATGGCGTTCGCACGGCGCTGTCCGACGATTCGGCGGACGCATTTCTGGCGATTGAGTGCGTGGAGCCCGAGCGGATGGGGGATTGCCAGGCCGCCATCGATCGCTTGGCCGAGCTGCTCGAGCGCTATCTGGGAGCGACGGTTGTCGTTAAGACGCTTGTGACCCGCGACAATCCCTGCGTGGAGCTGTAGCGGTGCCTAGAACCTATTGATGCCCCAGACCACCACAAAGGTGCCTGTCCCCTTTGTGGTGGTTTTTATGTTGATAGGTTAACAATTGGGTCGCGTGGAGGCGGCAGTCGCTGAGTACGGCTAAGATGTTTGCCCGTTAGCATCATGCAAGCGAAAGGCGGTCGTCTCCCATGCAGCAGAACGACGAGACACGTTTCGAGGATTTTGTCGGACTGATTAGCGGGCTGTACAAGGAGATTCAGCGTATCAAGACGTCCGAGGGCGCAAGGCTGGGCCTCAAGGGCTCCGACGTTATGTGCCTGTACTACCTGGAGCGCAGCAAGGACGGCATGACCGGCGCCGATCTGGCTCGCGTGGCCGGCGTGACGCGCGCTGCCGTTTCGCGCACGCTGGCGCACCTGGAGGAGGGCGGCTTTGTCGAGGTTGATGACTCGGGCGATGCTGCCGTCAAGTACCGCGCACCGGTTCGCCTGACCACGCTGGGTGGCGAGAGCATGAACGAGGCCGACCGTATCATCCACGACGTGCTCGACACCACCGGTAAGGCCATGGGCGTGGAGCAGCGCGAGCAGATGTATGCGTCGCTGCGTACGATTCTCAACACCCTGCGCGAGATCTAAGGCCGCCAAGGCATTTGCTTCCCATTAACAACTGCATAGTCCCGTTTGAGCGCGTATACCGTGCCGGGGCAATGCTGTCTAAATTCCCCGCGCGAGACCTGCGCAAGAAAGGATTTGTTATGTCCGTCCGCATTATTACCGATTCCGCAAGCGATATGTCGCCGGCGGAGCACCCCGCTCTGCGTGTTTTGCCGCTGTCCGTCACCTTTGGCACCGATGTGTATATGGATGGCGTCGACATCGATCATCAGCGATTTTACGAGATGCTCGTGGAGCGCGATGAGCTGCCCAAGACGGGCCAGGTCAACCCGTACGCGTTTTCGCAGGCGATTGCCGAGGCGCGTGAGGCCGGCGATGAGGCTGTGATTATTACCGTGGGCGCTAAGCTTTCGGGCACCAATCAGAGTGCTCACACCGCACTTGCCGAGGCGCCGGGCGGCGACGTGTTCGTGGTAGACAGCAATAACGTAACCCTGGGCGAGCGTGTCCTGGTTGAGTATGCCCTGCGCTTGGTGGACGAGGGCCGTAGTGCGGCCCAGATCACGGCGGCCGTCGAGGCCGTGCGCGACCGTGTGGTCGTCATCGGTCTGCTCGAGACGCTGGAGTACTTGGTGCGCGGCGGTCGCCTGTCTGCTGCGGCCGGCGCTGTGGGCACGTTGCTCAACGTGAAGCCCGTGGTGGCCGCCGAGGACGGCCTCATCGTGCAGTTGGGCAAGGCGCGCGGTTCCAAGAACGGTCGAAACCTGTTGAACCAGAAGGTCGAGCAGGCGGGCGGCGTCGACTTCTCCATGCCGCTGGCGCTCGGCTATACGGGCCTTTCGGACGCGGTGCTCAAGAAGTATATCGAGGACAGCGCCGCGCTGTGGGCCGGCCATGCCGAGAACGAACTGCCCATCCACACCATTGGCGCCACCATTGGCACCCACGTGGGTCCCGGCGCCGTAGCCGTAGCCTTCTTCCGCCCCGCCAACTAGCTATCCGGTCAAAACCACCACAAAGGGGACAGGCACCTTTGTGTTGGTTTATGCTTTTCCGGGTGGAAGGGAGCGAACAATGGCGTCTGAGGGCTTTTTTGAGCGGGTGTACGAGGTAGTCGAGCAGATCCCTGAGGGGATGGTCGCCACGTATGGTCAGGTGGCGCTGCTTGCCGGTCGTCCACGAAGTGCGCGCTATGTGGGCTATGCGCTGCACAGCAATCCGCGCCCTGGTCAGATTCCCTGTCATCGTGTTGTGTTTGCCGATGGCCGTATTTGCGAGGGCTTTGCCTTTGGCGGCCCCGATGCCCAGCGTGAGCTCTTAATGGGGGAGGGCGTGACGTTTGCCGACCCCATGCACGTCGACTTGGCCGCCTGTCGCTGGCCAGCAGGGCTCTAGCGGCTCTGCCGTGGCCAAAACCACCACAAAGGTGCCTGTCCCCTTTGTGGTGGTTTTCCGTTGTAGGTTTACCGGGGTTAACTTATGGAGACGATGTGTTGGCGTATATTCTCGCCAGAAAGTAAACCACGGTGAACTATATTGGTTTCAGCAACGGAGTAGGCAATAGGCGATGAAAAAGCCTGCCCTGTTGAGTTTGATTCGCATCCCTCCCCTCTGTGCGATTCAACGGTGTACTTCGGGAACAGGCCCGCTGGCAACTAACTGCCAGCGGGCCTGTTCCTGTTTCGGTGAGGATTCAGCCTCACCGTCTATGTTGTGCAAAGCGCTTTGCCTAGTACACCATGCCCATGGCGTCCTGAACCTCGGCCAGGGTCTGCTCGGCGATCTCGTTGGCGCGGCGATTGCCCTCGTGCAGCACGTCCTTCACGTAATCCAGGTCGTTCTCGTAGCGCTGGCGACGCTCACGGATCGGGGCGAAGTACTCGTTGACGGCCTCGGTCACGTACTTCTTGAGCTGGCCGGAGCCGCCCATGCCGATCTCCTCGGCAATCTCGACCTCGGAACGACCAGTGCAGATGGCGGCCGTGGAAAGCAGGCCGGACACGCCGGGGCGGTTCTCGGGATCAAACGTGATCATGCGCTCGGAGTCGGTCTGGCTCTTCTTGATGCGCTTGGCCGTCTCTTCGGCGGTCATCGAGATATTGATGGCGTTGCCGTAGCTCTTGCTCATCTTGCGACCGTCAAGGCCGGGCAGCAGCGGGGTCTCGGACAGCAGCGCGTCGACCTCGGGAAATACCTTGCCGTAGCGGTTGTTAAAGCGGCGTGCGATGGTGCGGGTGAGCTCGATGTGCGGCAGCTGGTCTCGACCGACGGGCACGACGTTGCCCTTGCAGAACAGGATGTCGCAGGCCTGGTGCACAGGGTAGGTGAGCAGAAGGCCGGTGAGCTCGTGGCCCGAGGCCTCCATCTCGGCCTTGACCGTAGGGTTGCGCGCCAGCTCGGCCTCGGACACCAGCGACAGGAACGGCAGCATGAGCTGGTTTGCGGCGGGCACGGCGGAGTGAGCGTAGATCATGGTCTTGTCGGGGTCGATGCCGCAGGCAAGGTAGTCCATGACCATGTTGTACACGTTGTCCTGGATATGCTCGGTGGTGTCGCGGTCGGTGATGACCTGGTAGTCGGCGATGAGCACGTTGGTCTTGGCACCCATGTTCTGCAGTTCAACACGGCCCTTGAGGGTGCCGAAGTAGTGACCCAGGTGCAAGCGTCCGGTCGGGCGGTCGCCGGTGAGCATGGTGAACTTCTCGGGCGTCTTTGCCAAGCCCTCGCGAATGGCGTTGCTCTTTTGCAGCGCGACTTCGTAGCTGTTCTCGTTTGGCATGATTGCTCCTAACGTATGCGTATTGGTCAAGATGATAACGCGTTTATTGAAAGGGGTGGGGTGTAAGTGGGTGAGGTGCCGGTAGGGCGAGGGCTATGCGGCGGTCGCGACGCGGTCGCGAGCGGCCAGCAGCAAAGAGTCACTTCCTCGGCAATAAAACCTAGCGCCTGTGGTGGCGCTCCTCCTTGCGCTCCTCGGCTGCCTGCTCCTCCTGTTTAAAGGCGGGGTCGTCGGGGGTTACCAGCTCGTCCTCGTGTGTGCGCTTGTTGTAATGGTGGCGCAAGACGGGCTCAAACAGGTGCAGGTGCTTGGCGAAGGCCGCCGAGCCAATGGCGAGCACGACAAAGATGAGCACGCGCGTGGGCACCTCGACCTGATTGATCGCGGCGGCGCCGGCCGAAAGCATGATGCACCAGGCGTAGATGAGCAGCACAGCCTGCTTTTGGTTGTAGCCCTCTTGGATCAGGCGGTGGTGGATGTGGCCCTTGTCGGCCTGTCCGATGCTAATGTGGGCGCGCTTGCGACGCACGATGGCGCTGAACGTGTCGATGATGGGCACGCCTGCCACGATGAGCGGGATGATGAGCGAGGTGAGCGCAGCGGTGCGGCTCACGTTGAGCAGCGAGATGGAGCCCAAGGCGAAGCCCAACAGCAGCGACCCCGAGTCGCCCAAGAAGATGCTCGCGGGGTTGAAGTTGTAATGCAGAAAAGCCACGCACGAGCCAAAGAGCGCGATGGAGAGCGCGGCAGCGTCGATACGGCCCGAAAGCATGGCCATCGTGAACATGGTGAACGATGCGATGCCGCAAATGCCCGTGGCCAGGCCGTCGAGGCCGTCGATGAGGTTGATGATGTTGGTGAACGCCACCAGGTAGATCACGGTGATGGGGTAGGCGAGCCAGCCAAGCATGATATCGCCAGGAGCAAACGGGTTGACGATGACGCCGATGCGCAGGCCGCCCACGCATGCGATGAGCGCGGCGAGGACCTGACCGGTCAGCTTTTGCTTGGGCTTGAGCTGGTAGACGTCGTCGATTGCGCCTGTCGCAAAGATGACGGTAAAAGAAAGCGCCAGTATGGGGTAGCTGATGTGCAAGAGGGGATGAGGCACCAAAACGGGAGGCCAGCCCAGGTACCAGGTGCCTAGGATCTGCACTATGCAGGCGACGACGAGGCCCAAAAAGACCGCCGTGCCGCCCATGCGCGGGATGGGTTTAGTGTTGATGCGGCGCTTGGAAGGATAGTCGACGGCGTCGAGCTTGATTGCCAGGCGCTTGACCAGGGGCACCGCAAGGAAGGTCGTGATAAAAGCCGCGACCGCCACGCAAAGGTACGGTATGAAGCTCGTGGAGGAAGCCATGAATCGATAAACCGCCAAGCGTCGAAGGAAAAGGTCAAAGGACGCTACGCGCAAAAGGGCATAGCTGACCCATGATACTCGACCGAGGGGGTGCGGGGGTTTGCGCCGTGCGATTATCACGCGCTTACCAGATATTGGGATGTTGGCGGGGGTTCTGCCGAGTACTGTTGGGTGTCATACGGGATCTGCGATGGCAATTTTTGGCAAAATCGGCAAAAGAAAACCACCCCCCACGTTACGAAAATGAACCCACCTAAAACAGGTGGGTGCCCTCATCGGCTGTTCCAGCGTCCTTAACAACGAAGGATACCTGTACTAAGTACGACTGTGTGGGCTCCCTAAATAAACGCGACGGTTCACCCAGTTGCTCCGCGGGGGGCGGAATACCTACATCATAAAGCGGCACTTTGTTGATTCCAGTCTTGACATTACAAAAATCGTGTCGGACGATTACGGCGCCTTGGGCTTGGAACCGTCTGTGCGGTCCGGGCCTTTACGTTTGAGCTGCTGAATCGTTGTTTTGGAGCATGTTTTTATGCCGACGTCGTTGACCGAACTTTTTTCGCCCGCCTGCCATTTGTGTCCACGCCGTTGCGGCGCGGCACGCGACGAGGGCGCGCGTGGCGTGTGCGGTGCCGACGACACGCTTAAGGTCGCCCGCGCGGCGCTCCATATGTGGGAGGAGCCGCCCATTTCGGGCGAGGCTGGCTCGGGCACGATTTTCTTTAGCGGCTGCTCGCTCAAATGCGTCTACTGCCAAAACCACGAGATCTCGACGGGCAATTTCGGTCTTGAGATTACGCCCCAGCGTTTGGTCGAGATTATGCTGGAGCTGCAGGACCAGGGTGCCAACAACATCAACCTGGTGACTGCGACGCATTATGCTCACCTGCTGCCGTCCGCGATTGCCGCAGCGCGGGAGCGCGGGCTGGACATCCCGATCGTCTACAACACGAGCGGCTATGAGCGGGCGAGTGCTGTGGCTGCGCTCGGCGATCTGGTCGACGTGTGGCTTACCGACTTTAAATATGCCGATGCCGGGCTTGCGCAGTCGCTTTCTCATATTAAGGATTACCCACGTGTAGCCGTGTCTGGCCTGGCTCAGATGGCGCGCGAGATTGAGCGCCGCGGGGGAGAGCTGGTGGACGACGAGGGGCTCATGAAGCGCGGCATCATCGTGCGTCACCTGGTGCTGCCGGGTCATGCGGACGATTCGTGCCGCATGCTGGACCTGGTGTGGCAGACGGTGGGTGACGTGCCGATTTCGGTCATGAACCAGTACACGCCCAATGCGCTCATGCGCGAGCAAGGCGGCGAGTTGGCGCGCGCCGTGACGCGCGAGGAGTACGAGCAGGTGCTTGATCATGCCGACGACTTGGGCTTTACGACGATGTTCTGGCAAGAGGGCGGAGCGGTGGACGAGAGCTTTACCCCGGCGTTCGACACTACCGGTGTTCTTACTAGTGCCCAAACCAGATAATTTGGGACGGGGCTCTTTGAGTAGTCTTTTTGGGACGGGGCTGTTTTAGCTACCCCTGCCGCTGTTCGGCCAAACCGTTCGCGTTGCCTGTCGGGGTAGCTAAAACAGCCCCGTCCCAAAAAGACTGGGTATTGGGCGTTGACAGTTGGCGAGCCGTAGGTAAAATATCAACTTGTCCTGGGGACGTAGCTCAGTTGGGAGAGCGCTGCCGTCGCATGGCAGAGGCCGAGGGTTCGACTCCCTTCGTCTCCACCCTTGGATTTGATAAGCCGCTGACATTGTGTCGGCGGCTTTTTTTAAAAAGAAAGGGCTGCACCATGGCCGAGCTTGAGTCCCAACCACTGTCTGCCGAGGAGCGCGTCGAGTTGGAAGAGCTCCGCGCCGAGAAGGCTCGTCGCGAGGCCCAGGAAGAGGCACGCCGCGAGCGTGAGGAGCTGGCCGCCCTGCGTGCCGAGCGCGAGAAGGCCGAGGAGGCCGCTGCGAAGGTTGCATCCGAGCCTGCGCCCGCGCCTGCGCCCAAGCCCGCCGCCGCGATGCCCGCGCCCATCGCACCCAAACCTCAGCCTAAAAAGGCCGCTCACCCCAAGCCCGCCGAGCCCAAACCGAGCCGTGACGAGATGACCTTTGCCCAGCGCATGGTCACCTCCAAGGAGCCTACGGGCGAGAATGAGATCCCCGGCATGGCTCCGGCTCAAAAAATCATCATCGTGCTCGCCCTCATCGCGTTTATCGTCTTTATGGGCTACACGCTTATGACCAGCATGGGCCTGGTTTAATCGACTTGCATTGGGCGTCATGCCCGCACGCCCGCTTTGCCCAACCCTCAACCTCTGCACAACGCATCCGAAAGGTCGCCCCATGGCTTTGACCGACATCTCGCATCCCACCGACATTGCAATGCTCACCGATCTGTACGAACTCACTATGGCCCAGGGCCTGTGGGAGAGCGGCAAGGCTAATGAGCAGGGCTGCTTTACGGCGTTTTACCGCGACCATCCCTTTGGCAGCGCGTATGCCGTCATGTGCGGCACCGCCGAGCTGCCCGAGCTTGTCGAGAACCTGCGCTTTACGCCCGAGGACATCGACTATCTAGCTTCGCTCAAGGCTCCGGCCGGCGGCGCGATGTTTAAGCCTGCATTCCTCGACTACCTGCGCAACTTCCGTGCGCACGTGAACATTGACGCCGTGCCCGAGGGCGAGCTCGTCTTTCCGCGCGAGCCCATGGTGCGCGTCACCGGCCCGTCGCTGGAGTGCCAGCTGCTCGAGACCGCGCTGCTCAACATCGTCGGCTTCCAGACGCTCGTCGCCACCAAGACGGCGCGCGTGGTACTGGCGGCTGATGGTCGCCCCGTCGCCGAGTTTGGCCTGCGCCGTGCCCAGGGTCCCGATGGCGGCCTGGCTGTCGCGCGCGCGAGCTACGTGGCGGGCTGCTCGTCTACGTCCAACGTGCTTGCCGGGCGCCGCTACGGCATTCCCGTCTTTGGCACACACGCGCATAGCTGGGTGATGAGCTTCGATTCCGAGCTCGAGGCCTTCCGCGCATTTGCCAAGTCGAGCCCCAAGAACTGTACGCTGCTTATCGACACGTACGACGTGCGCGAGGGCTGCGAACATGCCATTACGGTTGCCAAGGAGATGGAGGCGGTGGGCGAGCGCCTGTCGGCTATTCGCATTGACTCGGGCGACCTGGCCAAGTTGTCCAAGTATGTCCGCGGCCGTTTTGACGCCGAGGGCCTGCCCTATGTGGGGATCTCGGTTTCCAACGATCTGGACGAGTACACGATTCAGTCGCTGCTCGACCAGGGCGCACCCATCGACAGCTTTGGCGTGGGCACCAAGCTCGCGACCTGCTACGATCAGCCGGCACTGGGCGGCGTGTACAAGCTTTCGGCCCGTCGTGCGAGTGACGCGGAGCCGTGGACGCCGGTGGTGAAGCTTTCCGAGCAGCCCTACAAGCGCACGATCCCCGGCGTGCAGCGCGTGCGCCGCTATTACGACGGCTTTGGCGGCCCGGTCTGCGACATGATTTATGACGAGGACCATCTGGCAGGGGAGGGCGCCGCGCGCGGCAATACCCTTGTGGCCGTGAACGATGCAGCCTTGGTGACCGATGTGTCCGAGCTTGAGTATCGTGAGCTGCTGATGCCGATCGTGCGCGACGGCAGCGCGGTGGCTCCGCGTGAGAGCATTAAGGACGCGCGCGAGCGCTGTGCTTGGGCACTCGATCATCTGGACGCGGCTTTCAAACGCTTCCTGTATCCGCAGACCTACGTGGTGGGTATGGAACAGGGCCTGGCCCAGGTGCGCGACGAGCTCGTGCGCAAGAACATGGCCGCGGCTTCGGCCTTCCCCTGGGCAAAATAATCCGAAGGGGACGGAGGAAAACGGATCTTTTTCGTCCGTCCCGCCCTAGGTGCCCCAGCTGCCCCAGCTCGCCCGAACGCTCGACATTCGATTGGTTTGACGTATGACGACTTCTTATAAAACGATGGTGGTAAAGATCGGCTCGTCCACGGTGGTGGGTGCCGACGGTAAGGTCAACCGTGCGTTTATCGGTGGCCTGGCCGATCAGGCCGCGGCCCTGCGCAAGCTCGGCTGGCGCTTGGTCGTGGTGAGCTCCGGCGCCATTGCCTGTGGCTATCCCGTGCTGGGCTTCGACCGCAAACCGGTTGGCGATCTGCCGAGCCTGCAGGCATGCGCTTCGGCCGGCCAGTGCATCATCTCGTCGGCCTACGACGAGGAGTTCCATGCGCGTGACCTACTCACCTCGCTCGTGCTGCTCACACGCCACGACACGGCGCGCCGTACGTCCTACCTGCACGCGCGCGACGCTTTGCTGCGCCTGGTGGAGCTGGGCGTGGTGCCGGTCGTCAACGAAAACGACACCGTTACCGTCGACGAGATCAAGTTCGGCGACAACGACACGCTGGCTGCGCTCGTGAGCTGCCTGGTTTCTGCCGACCTGTGCGTGACGCTTTCGGACATTGACGGCCTCTACACCGCCAATCCGCATGAGGATCCGACGGCCGAGTTTATCCCGGTCGTGCACAAAATCGATGCCAAGATCATTGCCTCGGCGGGCGATTCTTCGACGTCGGTGGGCACCGGCGGCATGATCACCAAGATCCGCGCGAGCCGCATTTTGATGACGGCCGGCATTCAGAGCGTGATTTGCTCGGGCGAGGAGCCCGATGCGCTTGTGCGCCTGGCCCGTGGCGAGAGCGTGGGAACCCTGTTCGATCCGCCGGCGGAGCGCCTGGATATTGCGCCGCGCAAGCTGTGGATCGCGCTGGGTGACAAGGCTCATGGCTCGGTAACGGTTGACGACGGTGCCGCGAAGGCGCTGGTCAGCCGTGGCTCGTCCTTGCTCGCGGTGGGTATTCGCGAGGTCGATGGCCAGTTTGCCGAGGGCGATGTGCTCGATGTGTGCGATCCGAGCGGTATGGTCGTCGCCCGCGGTATCGCCGAGGCCGATTCGGACGTGCTGGAGCTTGCAGCCGGCCGCCGCCAGGACCAGATTGCCAGCAACCGCCTGCTGGCAGACCTGGCCGAGAAGCCCGCGATCCATCGAGATAATCTGATTGTATTTGCTTAACCAATTGACGCTGCAAACGCTCCTAAGCGGCAATCTGACGTTCAATCGTCGGGCATGACCAAAAGGTCAATGCCCTCCTCTTTCACGTCACCTTGCTCGCTTAGGGGCGTTTTCGCTTTCCGTCCTCTACCTGCGGCATCGTCGTTGTCGGTAGTTATTCGGCACTTGGGGACATTCCTTTTGTGCCGGCTGACGGGGGACACTTCTTCGCTAGAAGATTCGGCGCAAGTCTCCGCGGTTGAGGGCTTCGTCGAAGAGGTGCTTGAATACCACGCTGCCGTGCAGGCCGTCGTGCTCGAATTCGTTGGTCACCCAGGCGTGCGAGTTGCCCACGCGGCTGAGCGTGTCGAGCTGCATACCCGAATCGACGTACATGTCGTCGAAATACACCGCGGCCTGGAGTGGTACCTCGTTGCAAGCCAGGCGCTGCGGGTCGTAGATCTTGTCCCAGCTGGTGTCCTCCATCAGCAGGTCCATCGCCGGCTTGAAAGGCTTAAGTTCGGGCATCTGCTCAAACATCCACGGGAACATGGCCTCGCCGGTAAACATGAGCGGGCGCGCGAGCGTGTCGAACTCGGCGCGATGGGCCTTCTCCTCTGCCGCGGCCCAGCGAATGGGCATGGTGTCGCCGTCGGCGTAGATAAACTCCTGAAGCGTCCAGTACAGCGGGTTCGTGCGCGTGTTGGTGCGCTCGAAGGCGCGCATCAAAAAGCCATCGGATACTGAGGCACCGCAGCTCAGCGTGCCGTCGCCGTCAACAAAAGCGTGATCGATAATCCAATGCATGCGCTCAAAGCTCGGCTTCATGCCAAAGTCGCTGCCCATAAGCTGCAGGCGCTCCACCGTCATTGGCGAGCCGTCGGGCAGCACGGGCCTCTGCTCCTCAAGCGCATCGGCAAGAACCGCCACGCGCTCGACGTCGGCGGGGTAGCGGTCGTAATACTGCTGCGTTTTGGCGGCCATGCGCGGGAAGGTGTGCGCGTAGACCTCGCTGGCGCTTGCCGGGACGTGGGGGATGCCACCACAGGTAAAGCTCGCCGCCACGCCCTCGGGGAAGAGCGACAGGTAGCTCAGCGTCAAAAAGCCGCCGTAGCTTTGGCCGAGCGTGACCCACGGCTTGCCGCCAAAGCCCACAAGGCGCAGGTATTCAAAATCGCGCACGATGGAGCTGGCGAGGTGGCGCTTGAGGAAGTCCGCCTGCGAGCGGGCCGCATCGGAGCCGGCCGCCGTCGCGCGCTCGCCCAGAGCCGCGATCGTACGCCCGTCTACGCAGTTGCTGCGTCCCGTGCCGCGCTGGTCGGGCAGCACGACGCGGAAATGCTTGACAGCCTCCTCGATCCAACCGTCGCTCGTGGGCGAGAGCGGACGCGGGCTCTCGCCACCGGGGCCGCCCTGCAAAAACAGGAGCAGCGGCAGATCGTCGTTGATGCGGTCGGGCGCGCAAACCACGCGGTAGAAGAGCTTGATGCTCTCGGGCGCACCGGCGATGGGCGCCGGCATGGCGCCGCGGCGCATGGTGCTGCCGACGGCCAGGAGCATCGGCTCCAGGCCGCGCCAGTCAAGGGGGACGTCGATGCTGTGGTCCTCGACATAGAGGCCGGGGACGTTGTATGAAGTGATGAGGGCCATGCGGTACTTCCGTTCGTTGCGGTGTTTCGGGTTGACCAATTCTACCGCCGCGGGCGAGGGCATGCACAAATCGGCTACCATGGATGGCAAACATCTAAGAGAAAGGGCCGCCCATGTCGGTCGATATAGCTACGTATGTCCACGATCTTGCCGTTGCCGCCAAGGCAGCGTCGGCATCGCTTGCCACGGCGAGCGATGAGCAGCGTCAGGAGGCCGTGCGCGCCATGGCCGCAGCGCTGCGCGACGGTGTCGATTTCATCGTTGCCGCCAACGAGCTCGATATGTCCGCCGCGCGCGATGCGGGCACCTCGACGGGGCTCCTCGATCGCCTGTTGCTGACGCCCGAGCGCGTTGAGGGCATGGCCGCCGGCCTGGAGAAGCTCGCCGAGCTGCCCGATCCTGTCGGCCGCGTGCTCGACCACCGCGTGCTTGCAAGCGGCGTGGACCTCACCCGTGTGAGCGTGCCGCTGGGTTTGGTCGCCATGGTCTACGAGGCGCGCCCCAACGTAACGGCCGACGCCGCGGGCATCTGCATCCGCACCGGCAACGCCTGCATTCTGCGCGGCGGTTCGCTGGCCTATCACTCGTGCGCCATGATTGCCGAGCTGTTGGCCGATGCGCTTGAAGTCCAGAGTTTCCCGCGCGAGGCTGTGTCGATGATCGAGTCTACCGACCGCGAGGCCACCGGCGAGCTCATGAAGCTCCGCGGCATCGTCGACGTGCTTATTCCGCGTGGCGGTGCGGGCCTGATTCAGCGCTGCGTGCGCGAGTCGCTTGTGCCGGTGATCGAGACGGGCACGGGTAACTGCCATATCTACGTGCATGAATCCGCCGACTTTGACAAGGCGCTCAACATTATCGTCAATGCCAAGACCCAGCGCGTGGGCGTGTGCAATGCCGCCGAGTCGCTGCTGGTCGACCGTGCCGTGGCCGACGCGTTTTTGCCCGCAGTCGTTGCCGTGCTGCACGACCACGGCGTGCTGATTCACGGCGACGAGGCCACGTGCGCCGCATGCGCCGACGCTGGGCTTGTCGAGGGCGACGACTATGTTGCCGCGACTGAGGAGGACTGGGGCCGTGAGTACCTGGCGCTCGAGATGAGCGTGAAGGTCGTGGCGAACGAGGACGAGGCCATCGCACACATCAACCGCTACGGCACCATGCACTCCGAGGCCATCGTTGCCGAGGACGAGGATGCCTGTGAGCGCTTCCTGGATGCGGTCGATGCCTCGGCAGTTTACGCCAACGCCAGCACGCGCTTCACTGACGGCGGCGAGTTTGGGCTGGGTGCCGAGATCGGCATCTCGACCCAAAAGCTCCATGCCCGCGGCCCCTTTGCCGCCGAGGCCCTCACCACCTACAAATACAAGCTCCGCGGCACCGGCCAGGTCCGCCCCTAAACGCCCGCGCAAAAAATCACCGCAAAGGGGCCAAGCCCCTTTGCGGTGATTTTGGTGCTAGGCCTGAAAGGTGTCGCGGTCGGGGGCGAAGGACTGCATGGCCGCGATGGTGCGGTCAAAGAGTTCGGGAAGCTCCCAGCCCAGCATCTCGGCACCCTGCGAAATCACATCGCGCGAGCAGCCGGCGGCAAAGCGCTTGTCCTTGAATTTCTTTTTGAGCGACTTGGTCGTAAAGTCCATGACGCTCTTGCTCGGGCGCATGATGACGGCGGCGCCAATCAGGCCGGTGAGCTCATCGCAGGCAAACAGGATCTTTTCCATCTGCAGCTCGGGCTTGGGCAGCGAAGAGTTGAAGTCGGACGTGTGTGTCTGGATGGCACGGATAAGCTCGGGAGACGCACCTTCGCCCTCAAGAATCTCGGCGGCATAGATGGTGTGATTCATGGGGTCGTCCTCATGCTCCTCCCAATCCAGGTCGTGCAGCAGACCGACGATGCCCCAAAACTCCTCGTTCTCGGGGTCGAACTCGCGCGCAAAGTAGCGCATAGTTCCCTCGACCGTCTCGCCATGGGTGATGTGGAACGGGTCCTTGTTGTGCTCGTTGAGCAGTTCGAACGCGCGGTCGCGGGTGATTCCGGCGGTAAGCGGCTCTGCCATAAGGGACTCCTTGTGCTCGTGGGTATCGATAAGAATGAATACTACTAGAACAAGAAAACCACCACAAAGGTGCCTGTCCCCTTTGTGGTGGTTTTTGGTGCGGATGGGTTAGTTGAGGGCGGCTTGGGCTAGGCGGGCTTCGGCGTCCTCCTCGGTGACGCCCAGGGCCACGGCGAACTCCTCGATGGAGCGGCGCTTGGCTTCCTTGAGTACGCGCATGTAGTAGGAGCTGGGTTTTTTGTCTGCTTCCTCGGCCTGGCGAATACGGTGCATCATGGTTTTTGCCACGCGGACCGTCTCGGGCGCACCCAGCTTAAGCTGCTGCTTAAAGTGCGTCTCCTCGAGCGAGCTGTTGCGCTCGGTAAAGGTGTCGCACTCCAGCTCGTCGTAGTGGCTCAGCAGGTGCTCGGCATCTTGCTGGGAGATGGCGGCGTGCAAACGATCGGCCTGCGCCACGGGGTACATAAGGATCGTCTGCGCATGTCCCTGCTTGGTCTCGAGCAACAGCATGGGCTGCGGCGTGTCGTCCCTAAAACCGACGACGGTGCAGACTCCCTGACCCGGATGAATGACGTGTTGACCGATTGAGAACATGCTACCTCCAACTTATACGAATTTACGTATGTCTAGAATAACACGCTGACGTGCGCAAACCCTTACTTTATGCAGGAAAAGCACACAACTCTGATAGGTAAGAGTATTCGATAAATAGAACGGCTTATTCAAGCGTTTATGCATTTCCAGAACGTGTATAAATTGCAGGCAAACCGCCAACTTTGTACCACCGCGCAAGAGCGGTAGTCATTTTTGTGCATATGCAATTTCGATTGGCTTTACCCTGCGACAGTGTGCGTCGCTTGTGATAGAGTGCTACAAACTCTGGCTTTTGCCCTACGAGTGACCAAGAGCTCGGGGGCTTTAACACAAGGAGGATCTATGCCCGAGAAGATTGAAGAGCTGGTACGCGCTGCGCTTGCTGCGGCCCAGGAGGCCGGCGACCTTTCCGCATTTGAACTTGACGATTGCGCCATCGAGCGACCGGCTGACACTTCTCATGGCGAGTGGACCTCCACCATGGCCCTGAAGTCCGCCAAGCTGGCTCACTGCGCTCCGCGCAAGATCGCCGAGGCCGTCGTTGCCCATATGCCCGAGGACCCCGCGATCGAGAAGGTCGAGATCGCAGGCCCCGGCTTCATCAACTTCTACCTCTCCGTCGCCGTCAAGAACGCCATCTTCGGCGAGGCCCGCGAGAAGGGCATGGACTTCGCTAAGTCCAATGTCGGCGGCGGCCTGAAGACCCAGGTCGAGTTCGTTTCCGCCAACCCCGTCGGCCCCATGCACATCGGCCATGGCCGCTGGGCCGCTCTGGGCGACTCCCTCTGCCGTGTTATGGACCACGCCGGTTACGATATCCAGCGTGAGTTCTACATCAACGACCACGGATCACAGATGAACACCTTCGGCAACTCCATCAGCACGCGCTATATGCAGCTCGCCGACATCATCGCCAAGCAGGGCGTGGACATCGATGAGGCTCACAAGCTGCTGATCGCCGACCGCGACGCCTTTGTCGCCGACGAGAACGACGAGCATCCCGAGACCCATCCGTACCAGGATAACTTTGCCGAGACGCTGGGCAAGGACTCCTACGGCGGCGACTACATCATCGACGAGGCCGCCGAGTTCTGGCGCACCGACGGCGACAAGTGGGTCGAGGCCGATCCGCAGGAGCGCATGGAGAGCTTCCGTGAGCGCGGTTACGTGAAGATGGTCGACAACATGCGCGACCTCTGCCACGCCGTCAACTGCGACTTCGATCGTTGGTTCTCCGAGCGCTCGCTGTATGTGAAGGACACCGAGGGCGAGACTGCCGGCACCTCCGCCGTCGACCGCGCTTTCGAGAAGCTCGACAAGATGGGCTACCTCTACACCAAGGACGGCGCCCTGTGGTTCCGCTCCACCGACCTGGGCGACGACAAGGACCGCGTCCTGATCAAGTCCGACGGCGAGTACACCTACTTCGCCTCCGACGTTGCCTATCACTGGGACAAGTTCCAGCGCGTCGACCACGTCATCGACATCTGGGGCGCCGACCACCACGGCTACATCGAGCGCGTCCGCTGCGTCTGCGACGCTCTCGGTTACCCCGGCAAGTTCGAGGTTCTGCTGGGCCAGCTCGTCAACCTGCTGCGCAACGGCAAGCCCGTCCGTATGTCCAAGCGCAAGGGCACCATGGTGACCCTGCAGGAGCTCGTCGACGAGGTCGGCTCTGACGCCGCCCGCTACACGCTCATCTCCAAGAGCTCCAACCAGATGGTCGACTTCGACATCGAGGCCGTTAAGAAGCGCGACAACTCCAACCCGGTGTACTACGTGCAGTACGCTCACGCCCGCGTGTGCTCCATCCTGCGTCGTGCCGCCGACGTTACGCCCGAGCAGGCTGACGAGATGGGCATGAAGGCCGTCGCCGCCAAGGCTATCGGTGAGAACGTCGATTACTCGCTGCTGACCGACCCGACCGAGCTCGCCCTTTCGCGTAAGCTCAACGAGCTCACCGACCTGATCGCCAGCTGCGCTCGCGACCGCGCTCCGTTCCGTCTGACGCACTTTGCCGAGGAGCTCGCCGGCGACTTCCACAGCTTCTATGCTGCCTGCCAGGTGCTGCCGAGCGAGGGCCGTCCCGTCGACCCCGAGCTCTCGCGCGCCCGTCTGGCCGCTTGCGACGCCGTCCGCGTGACGCTCGCCTTGGTGCTTACCCTTGTTGGCGTTTCCGCGCCCGAGCAGATGTAATTTGCGGGTCGTTTGACCTTGTAGGTTCGGCTTTGCTGAACCCTATAAGCCCGATCTCTATGCGGAGGTCGGGCGTTTTGCGTTTGGCGGGGCTTTTTGGCGTGCTGGAAAATGCTATAAAAACGAATCTATACCGCTTTACGGGGCTGACTCGCTGTCTGGCGACCATAGCAACGGCAGCGAAAATAAAACCGCAGGTAGACGGCTTGCCGAATATTAAAAATGCAGGGTATGGTTGGCTTGCGCCGTTCTTGCACCGTAATCCGTCATAGTTTTGAAAATGACCCCTTATGGGCGGAGGAAAACGGATCATTTTTGTCCCGGGGGAGAGCGGTGCGAAACCGTCCGCCACGAATCGGGGTTATCTACTACGTTTAGTCGCATACCCCGAAGCATGTCGCAAGGTGCGATATTAAAACTGCAGGTAGCTGGCTTGCGATTTTAGGAAGATCGAGGGGATGGTCAGGGGTCGCGGGTCAAACGTAGTAGATAGGCTCGATTCGTGGCGAGCCGATCCTGGGACCGACGATCCTGCTCTCGTGCCTCGTGGTCACCACGGTCTTTGGGGGCTCGGCTGGCCTCTCCATATAAGTTGCGGTGGAATAGTTCCCGTTTGGGGCGGCTGCCGGGTTTTTCAGGAACTCTTTCACCGCAACTTATGAGAGGGGGACATCGCCGCCCGTGGCTTTGTAAAGAGTGTCCCTTTTGGCTAGTCGTTTAAGAACGTCCCCGATGACTAAGTTGCAGGTGGTGGCGGTTGTGCTACACTAACGCTGCGTATATGACGCAATCATCTCGATACAGATCAATGATGTCCGTCGTTTTTGTACGGAGCTAGACTGTTTAGCCGCCCTGAAGGTATATGCAGGGAGCATGTGATCACAGGGCTTGAAAAGAAAGTTGAGCAAACACTGTGTCTGATCAACAGCAAGAAAACGAAATAACGACGGCGCAAACCGCTCCCGCTGCACCGGTTGCGTCGGACCAGGTCGCGATGCCCGCGCCGGTGCAGACCTCGATTCCTGAGGCCCCCAAGGCCGCTTCGACGCCTACGCCCGCATCGGCTGAGAAGGTCGCGCCTGCCGCTGGCGAGGGAGTTGCCCCTACCGCCGAAGAGGATGCCGTGCCCGTAAAGCCCAAGCGTACACGCCGTGCGCCTAAGTCCGCCGCTGACGGCGAGGAGGCTGCCAAGCCCAAGCGTCGCACGACGCGCACCACGCGCGCGAAGCGGCCCACTGCCGCCGATGCTTCGGCCCCCATTTCCGATGAGGTCGCGCAGGCCCGTGCGCTGGCGCAGATTAGCGAGGCTCAGGTTGTGCGCGCCCGTCGCCGTGCTGCCGAGCGCGAGGCCGCAGCGCTGACCGAGCTTGCAGCGCCGGTCGTCTCCGAGGCGCCTGTTGCTGCCGAGGCCCCTGTCGCGGGGCAGCCGACCGAGAAGCCGGCTCCGCGCACGCGTCGTCGTGCGGCCAAGTCTCAGCAGGATGCTGAGCAGGTGGCCCAAGAGTCCGGTGAAGCTCCGGCTCGTTCTGCAGTAGGGGAGGGTGCGCAGCCCTCTGAGTCTGCAACACCTGCCGAGGCCAACGAGGTTCCCGTTGTCGATCCCGCTCTTCGCCCGCACCGTCGCGGCCGCAAGCCCAAGGCCTTCGTCGAGGCCGAGAAGGCTGCCGCCGCCGCTGCAGCAGCCGCAGCTCAGGACGCCGCGATGACCGCCTCGCCCGCGCCCGTCGCCGACGCTCCCGTCCAGGACGCCGCTGCCGCCGAGGGCGAGTCGGTCGATGTCCGCCCTGGTCGTAGCCATCGTACCGCTTCCAAGCGCTCGACCAAGGCCAAGGGCGCAAAAAGGGACGCGTCCGAGGATGCCGCCAATGAGGTTGCCGAGGCAACCTCTGACGTCGCTTCCGATGCCGAGAACGCCGGTCAGCCGGCAGCCGAGAAGCCCAAGCGTACGCGCAAGAAGTCTGCAAAGGCCAAGGCCGCCGAGCATCAGGCCGATGCCGATGCCGGTTCCGTCATCGATGGCAAGTCTGACGGCGAGGCCTCGAACAACGCCGATGCCGCTGCCGCCGATGGCGCTACGACCGCCGAGACCGACGAGAACGCCCGCCCCAACCGCCGTCAGCACAAGCGCAACGACGAGCGCAGCGAGCGCAAAGACGAGCGCAACAACGACCGCCGCAACCGTCAGCGCGATCGCAAGCAGCGCAACAAGGAGCGCAACGCCGCCCCGACCGAGCCTACGCTTTCGCGCGAGGAGCTCGCGGCCATGAAGGTCGCCGAGCTGCGCGAAAAGGCCAAGGAGTTCGAGATCGAGACGACCGGCAAGAAGAAGGCCGAGCTCGTCGAGGAAATCTACACCACTGCTGCGAAGGCCGAGGGCTTCCGTGACATCAAGGGCATTCTGCAGATTCGCCCGGACAGCTCCGGCATCATCCATGCCCACGGCTACATGAAGTCCAGCGACGACGCCTTTGTGCCCGCATATCTCATCCGCTCCGCACGCCTGCGTACGGGCGACGTGATCGAGGGCTCGCTTCGTCCCTCGCGCGGCGGCGACAAGCGCGCCGGCCTTGCCAAGATCACAACCGTCAACGGTCTTGATCCCGAGCAGGCCCGTAATCGCCCCAAGTTCGGCGACCTCACGCCGGTCTATCCCAACGAGCCTCTGCGCATGGAGCACGGTAAGGATTCCATTACCGGTCGCGCTATCGACATCGTGTCGCCGATTGGCAAGGGTCAGCGCGGCCTGATCGTGTCGCCGCCAAAAGCCGGCAAGACCACGATCCTCAAGAAGATCTGCCAGTCCATCTCTATCAATAACCCTGAGGTGCACCTCATCTGCCTGCTCGTCGACGAGCGTCCCGAAGAGGTCACCGATATGCAGCGCTCCATCAAGGGCGAGGTCGTGGCCTCGACCTTCGATATGCCCGCCGAAAACCACACTCGTGTGGCAGAGCTCGTGATCGAGCGTGCCAAGCGCATCGTGGAGCTGGGTGGCGACGTCGTGGTGGTGCTCGACTCCATCACGCGCCTTGCCCGCGCCTACAACCTGGCCGCTCCCGCCTCGGGCCGTATCCTGTCGGGCGGCGTCGATTCGGCGGCCCTGTATCCGCCCAAGCGTTTCTTGGGTGCTGCCCGCAACATCGAGAACGGCGGCTCGCTCACCATCCTGGCTTCCGCCCTCATCGATACCGGCTCCAAGATGGACGAGGTCATCTTTGAGGAGTTCAAGGGCACCGGCAACATGGAGCTCAAACTCGACCGCGACCTGGCCGACCGCCGTATCTTCCCGGCCATCGATCCCGTTGCCTCGGGCACGCGCAACGAGGACCTGCTGGTCGACGAGCAGATGCGCCCGTTTGTCTTTGGCCTGCGCCGTATCCTCGCCGGCATGAACAATACCGAGCGCGCGGCCGCGTCGTTTATCAAGGGCCTCAAGGGCACCAATACCAACCAGGAGTTCCTGGTGCGTTCGGCAAAAAAGCACAGCGATTACGAGCAGACGTTCTAAGTCGCTCGCCGCACGCGACAACAGCCATAGACATGCCAGAAGGGCCGGGGTTTAGATCCTGGCCCTTTTCGTATAGCCGCTCGCCAACGATTATTGACCTCACGACCGGCAAGCAGCGATTTTCCCGTTTCAATCCCGCTTCGTCGCTTGCAATCCCCAAGGGGGTTTCGCATAATAGCTGTTAAGCTTCGCGACGGAAAACGCAGATGAAACGAACCATATACCGTTGCTTTGGGGCATAGCCCCGCTTCATCTTCTCTCGCGCAGCCAACTGAATGATGCGATTTGGGTGCTGGAAGATGGGGAGAGCTCATGGCTTCTTCTGATGCAACACAACGAGCAGTCCTTGCTGGACTTTCCTGCGGGATCGGCCTTGCCGCTCCCGTGGTGATGTATGCTGCCACGCTGCCGTTTTCGTCGGTGAACGAGACGGTCGTCGCGGGCGCTGTTCCCTTTGCCGTGGGTGCGGTGGCGGGCGTGGGTATCTATGCCGCCTCGCTCGGCATTTCTGAATATCGTGCTCAGCATGCCGAGCGCCTGATCCAGCCCGACGCCATGGGTGGCGCTGCGAACGTCAACCAGCATCAAAATGAGTTCCAGACTGCCTCGATGCCCGCCCAACAGCAGTGGGCTGTCCCTCAGGGTGTTGCCACTGCGGCTCCTGCCGTTCAGGCAAACGCCGCGCAGCCCTCTTCGGTTTTCTCCGGCCTGACCGGTGCCTTCCAGCGCCGTCGTGCCGACGATGGCGTCCCCACCATCGCCCGCGCCGCAGACGCCATGAGCGAGGCCGACGCCTGGTCCATGATTGATAGCATGCTCGACGATGACTCGCCGGTCAGCTGCGATCCCACGCACTCACGCGACGTCTACCAGGTCGCTATCGACGAACTCACCTACGGCGGGCAGACCGGCTCCTATAACCGCGACGACATCGCTGCCGCTGCGCGCGCCGTCTCGGGCTCTCATGCCGCCCCTGCGGGCAGCACGGCCGCCTTTGTGGCGCTCGTGGCTAACGCTGCCAACAACGCCGCCACGGCTCAATCCGTTACGTATGACACTGCCGTGCCCGTGACTCCGGCCGCCGCCACCGCCGTTGACCCCTACGCCGACGAGCCGCTGGCCGTCGACGAGGAGACTATTGCCGCCCGCCGTGCTGCCGAAAGCTCGCTGTGGGGCGCTCCTGCACAGCAGCAGGCGGCGGAGGCGGTGCCGTACAACGCGAACCTTGCCAACATGCCGATCATCAGCGACGCCTCTGTCGCGGCTATCGACCTCGATGACCTTGACGAGCCGGTCATCTCGAACGACATGCCGTATGTGGTCGCTGCCCCGGTCGATGTCCCGGCCTCTGCGTCCCAGTCCGTCGCTGTCGACGAGCCTGTCGATGCGACTTCCGAGGAAGACGTCCCCATGGCCGATTATTCGGGCCACGAGGGCATGTGGGCCGCCGCTGCCGCAATTTTGGACGAGGTCGTCGAGCCTGCTCCCGTTGCCGCTCCGGTGTTTACGTCTGCTCCTCAGCCCGCTGCCCCCGCTTACGTTGGTCGCCACAGCGCCGTGTTCCCCGAGGATACCGCCCGCATCTCGCGCGAAGGTATTGAGCGTGCCGAGGCCATCGCTGCTGGCATCATGGAGAACCGTCGTCACGAGCGCGTCAATCAGATTCTCGAGGAGGAGATCGACCGCCTGCAGTCTGCAGCGGTGAGGCGCACAGGCCGTGCCTATCTGAGCGTTATCGAGGGTGGCACCGCCAGCTTTGAGCCGCTCTGTGCGGAGGCATAACTTCTGCATGCTTAAACTCGATCGAAAATGGGCGGTCGCGACCTGCCTGATGGTGCTGCTCATCTGGGGCAATTCGATGGTTCCCGGCACGGGGTCCGGTTCATTGAGCTTGTCGATTATGGAGGCCGTTCGCGGTTTTTTGAACGGCATGGGGTTTCCGTATGAGTGGGTGACCAACTTCGTCGTTCGCAAGTGCGCGCATTTTACCGAGTACATGGTGCTCGGCATTCTGGCGACGCACGCTTTCGATATCGAGGGCCTTCGCACCTTTGACGTGCTGCTTCCCATGGCGGTGTTCCTGCTGCTGATCCCCTCGATTGACGAGACGATTCAGCTCTTTGTGCCCGGTCGCGCCGGTATGATTACCGACGTGATGATCGACTGCTGTGGAGCGATGACGGGCGTTGTGCTTCGATATCTTCTACGATCGCTCATATGTGCCAAAAAGGCCGCCTAGGACACATTGCTTGGTCCTAGGCGGCCTTTCTTTGTTTGGGGGCTTATGCGGGGCGTGGCGGCGTTATCCCGTAGGATGGGATTGCTGGAGGTTGCGGCGCCCCTTTGGTGCGCCTACTGCTGAAGCGCGGCGGCACCCAGGGCCAGGCAGCCCATGATGCCCTGCTTGCCCTCGAGGCTATTGTTGACGATGTAGGTGTCGATATCGTTGACCTCGGGCGTGACGATGTAGCCGTTGAGCATCTCGGCGCACTTTTTGCGGGCGAGCGGCACGATAGGGGTGTGATCGGCAACGCCACCGCCGATGATGATCTTCTGCGGGGCATAGCACAGCGTGTAGGTCATGAGCGCCTGTGCCAGATAGCCTGCGAGCAGGTCCATGGCCTCCGGGTCATCGGCCATATCTCCGGCGGACTTACCTCCCCAGCGCTTTTTGACGCCAGGACCGGCGATGAGGCCCTCGAGGCAGTTGTCGTGGAAGGGGCAGGCGCTGTGCTCGCCAATGGTGTCGCGCGGGTCGCGCGTGACCAGGATGTGGCCGGCCTCGGGATGCATCATGCCATGCACGAGCTGACCGCCCGAGAGCACGCCGGCGCCCACGCCGGTGCCGATGGTCAGGTAGACAACGTCGGTGAGGCCCTGAGCGCAACCAAAGGTGACCTCGCCCAAGCAGGCGACGTTGACGTCGGTATCGTAGCCGCAGGGGACCTTGAGCTCGTTTTGGATGGTGCCCAGTAGGTCAAAGTAACGCCATGCGGTCTTGGGCGTCTCCAAGATCTTGCCGTACTGGGGCGAGGCAGGGTTGACCGCGGTGGGGCCAAAGGCGCCGATGCCCAAGGCGGCGATGCCCTTGTCTGCAAACCATGCGTTGACGGCCTCGACGGTCTCCTGCGGGGTCGTGGTCGC
Organism: uncultured Collinsella sp.; assembly: GCA_900541785.1. Lineage (GTDB taxonomy): Bacteria > Actinomycetota > Coriobacteriia > Coriobacteriales > Coriobacteriaceae > Collinsella. The sequence continues at coordinate 4,161 of UQKY01000006.1, read as the reverse complement.
GATCTGCTCGCGCTCCAGGACCGTACCGTCCGCATAGCCCGTGGCGCAGACCATCTTGGTGCCGCCGGCCTCGAGTGCTCCGATAAGCTGCTGCTCTGCCATAGTATTCCTCTCTCTGGGACGAGTTGCTCCGTGACTAAAGTATAGGGCTCTAACCAAATTAGGAAAGCGCTATAAAAAGAAGCCCTGCAACGCGGCGGGCGGTGCGGGGCTTCTTTGGTTGCTTTAGTTGCCGGGCCGTCCTTACCCGCGCGGCTTAATTTTATCACGTAGCGACTTGAGGTTCTCCAGCGCCGCGTTAAGCGTCTCGTCTCGCTTGGCAAAGTGGAAACGAATCAGATGGTTGACGGGCTCGCGGAAGAAGCTTGAGCCGGGAACGGCACCCACGCCCACCTTGGAGGCGAGATCCTCGCAGAAGTCGAGGTCGCTGTCATAGCCAAACTCAGAGATGTCCATCATGACGTAGTAGGCGCCCTGCGGCACGTTATGCTCAAGACCGATGTTGTCGAGTCCCTGACAGAACAGGTCGCGCTTGGCGGTGTAGAGGTCGAGGACCTCATCGTAATAGCTATCGTCGAAGTTAAGGGCGGTAACGACGGCTTCCTGCAGGGGGGCGGCGGCACCCACGGTGAGGAAGTCGTGGACTTTCTTGATGCGTTCGGTAATCTCGGCCGGGGCGATGGTGTAGCCCAGGCGCCAACCGGTGATGGAGTAGGTCTTGGACAGCGAGCTGCAGCTGATGGTGCGCTCGAACATGCCGGGCAGCGTTGCCATATAGACATGTTCGTGGGGCGCATAGACGATGTGCTCGTAGACCTCGTCGGTGATGCAGTAGGCATCGTACTTTTTGCAGAGGTCGGCGATATAGGTGAGCTCCTCGCGCGTAAAGACCTTGCCGCAGGGGTTGGACGGGTTGCACAGGACGATGGCCTTGGGGTCGTTGTCGCGGAAGGCCGCCTCGAGGACCTCGCGATCGAAGTCGAACGTGGGCGGGTTGAGCGGCACATAGATGGGCTCGGCACCCGAAAGAATCGTGTCGGCGCCGTAGTTCTCGTAGAACGGCGAGAAGATGACGACCCTGTCTCCGGGGTTCGTGACCGTCAACATGGCGGCCATCATGGCCTCGGTGGAGCCGCATGTGACTACGATGGTCTCGTTGGGGTTGATCGGCATGCCCATAAAGTGCTCCTGCTTGGCCGCGAGCGCCTCTCGCATGGCCTGGGAGCCCCAAGTGATGGAGTACTGGTGATAGAGCGGCTTGGGGTCGGTCGCGATGGTGCTGAGGCTCTCGAGCAGCTGTGCCGGAGGATCGAAGTCAGGGAAGCCCTGCGAGAGGTTGACGGCACCGTACTTATTGGAGATGCGCGTCATGCGGCGGATGACCGAATCGGTAAACGTTGCCGTGCGATTGGAGAGTTCTTTCATGCTTGTCCTTTCGAGCATTTGCAGTGGGGCAAGTTTACTCCTATGAAACCGGTGGGAATTGCTCGAAACGCGCTCGAAAAACTCTTTTCAAAATTCTTGAAAATTGGGGCTTGCATCGCGTGGCGTTCCTTGCAATAATAGTCGAGCGCGAAGCGCACAGGACACGGTGGGTGTAGCTCAGTTGGCTAGAGCGACGGGTTGTGGTCCCGTAGGTCGAGGGTTCGAGTCCCTTTACCCACCCCAGTTCTTGCTTCGTGTTGATATCGGGTCGTTAGCTCAGTTGGTAGAGCAGGGGACTCTTAATCCCAAGGTCCAGGGTTCGACCCCCTGACGGCCCACCAAAGCATGTTAAAGCGACTGGCTTCGGCTGGTCGCTTTTTTGTTGACCTCGCAAGCGGCCGAACCCGAAAGGGCACAGACGCTTTACAAGTCGAGCCTGCCCTGGGGATCGGTAAAACCGGCGCGTCTGCACGGCAAAGTATGCCTGGGCGAGCGCGATCTCTGGCTTGTTTGAATCTCCGTTCTGGGCGATTAAATAGCATGCATAGCGCGTAAATTTGTAGTCTTTAACCGCACGAGCGGCGACACCGGCAGTTACCATTTTCGTGGTATCACGAAAATGGGAATCAACTGGGGGTTTTGTTTGTTTCGCACGAGACATGAGCCCGTGTCACTTCGAGCTCACGGGGTCCTTAGATATCGATTAGTTGTGTTCTGCTTTAGGTAGGTGTCCAGTTTAGTCCGCTCGATAGTGCGATCCGAGGCTTTCGGTCCGTGCGCGCATGGCTTTGACCATTTCCTGTGCTAGTTGAATCTGCGATTGAAGGCGGGCGAGGGCTGCGACTTCGCTGCCCTGGACTTTCTGTGTGCTCAAGGTCGTTGCCTCCGTCTTCAAGCCCTCAAGCTCGTGTAGTGCCTCGGATAGGCCCGTCTCGGTGCGGTTGATCATGCAATGGGTGCTCATCGTGTGCTTAAGGCCGCGGGTCAGGCGTTCGGCGTCTGTTGCGGCAATGCCATACTGGAGGAGGGCGATATCCGCCTTTGAGTCCACCTCGGGTGCATTCTGTGCTGCTTGGGCCGCCGATGCGCCCGCGATGCGCCCAAATACGATGCCGTTGGCGCTTGACAAGCCACCAATGCGGTCGGCGCCGTGCATACCGCCTGTTGCCTCGCCACAGGCGTAGAGGCCCTCAACGCCCGTGTACGCGGTCTTGTCGATTTTGATGCCGCCATTGGCAGCGTGGGCATACATCGCCACGCGCATCTCGTCGCTCGGCGCGATGCCGTGCTCCTCTTGTAGCCAAGTGGCAAAGGTCTGCACAAACTCGGGGACGTTCTCGCGGGGGAAGTCGTAGTGGAGCGCGAGGCCTTCGGCACCCGCTTGATCGATGGCAAGATCGATGGCGCGGGAGGCCAAGCGTGACGTGAAGGGACCATATCCGGAGCGCTGATCGAGCAGGTCGTCCAGCTTGCCGTCGGCAATATCGACCGGTTGGTCAAATGTGACGTAGCGCCAGGTCTTCTCGTTAAAGACAAGGTTGCGCTTAGGCTCAATGAAGCCGGGCATCATCTGCATGAACTCTATATTAGTAAGGGACGCTCCGTGCACCAGTGCGATGGCCTGCGAGGAGCTGAGCACATCGGCGGAAGTGAGGCTTCGCTCGAACAGGCCACCCGTGCCGCCGGCTGCGATGATGGTGGCCTTAGCTGCCATAGGCACGAGATGCTCGTTTGTGCGGTCGTAGAGCGTGGCACCGACAATCTTTCCGGGCGTCTCCTCAATAAGGTCGATAAGCTCGTGGCGGGGGAGCAAGCGAATGCCAAGTGACTCGACCTGGGCCGACAGAGCGTTTTCAAGCGGCTTGCGGGTGAGGCCGCGCCACATACGCGTCTTATGGTCAAAGCAGGGGATAAACTGCTTCTGCTGGGCGCTTTCGGCACTTTGCGGACGCTGGAGCTCAACACCTAGATCCTGCTCGAGCCATTGGATGGCCTGAGGAATACCGTGGACAAACGTCTGGACGAGTTCGGGGTCGGCAACGCCGCCGCCGACGGTCTGGATGGTGTCGATGAGGTCCTGCTCGTCGTCTTCGTCGACGGGACCAATCAGGCCGAGGCCCCAGGTGCCCGGGAAGAAGCTCGATCCACTCATAGTCTTGCCGGCGCTTGCCACAGTGACGGTTGCACCCGTGCGTGCTGCTTCGATGGCGGCGCAAAGGCCCGCAATGCCAGATCCAATTACCAGTACATCAGTCGATTCCATCGGATTCCTTTCTCGTCCGGCGCATTGTCGCACGGGTGATCGGCAAATGTCTTGCAAAGGACTCACGTTTCGGTAAAGGGCAAATATGGCAGGTGGGCGTCAAGAGTGTCCGATCGCTCTGCCCCCATCCCCTCAATAAGTTGCGGTGAAATAGGGACTGTTTTGGCATGTGAAGGCGTTATTCAGTCCGTATATCACCGCAACTGATATACCGGTGATGGACTACTTTATGGCAGCGTGAATAAAAAAGAGCCGCCACCTCGAAAGGTAGCGGCTCCAAAGCTCAACTATATGAGCATCGCGCAAGCGCGATTAGGCCTTGAGGGCCTCCTCGACGGCGACAGCGCAGGCGACGGTGGCACCGACCATGGGGTTGTTACCCATGCCGATGAGACCCATCATGTCGACGTGCGCAGGCACGGAGGAGGAACCGGCGAACTGGGCGTCGGAGTGCATACGGCCCATGGTGTCGG
>UQKY01000005.1 GCA_900541785.1 uncultured Collinsella sp. | reverse complement strand
GGCGAACTGGGCGTCGGAGTGCATGCGGCCCATGGTGTCGGTCATGCCGTAAGAGGCAGGGCCGGCGCCCATGTTGTCCGGGTGCAGGGTACGGCCAGTGCCGCCACCAGAAGCGACGGAGAAGTACTTCTTGCCAGCCTCGAGGCGCTCCTTCTTGTAGGTGCCAGCGACGGGGTGCTGGAAGCGCGTGGGGTTGGTGGAGTTACCGGTGATCGAGATGTCGACGTTCTCGTGCCACATGATGGCAACGCCCTCGCGGACGTCGTCGGCGCCGTAGCAGTTGACGGCGGCGCGGGGACCATCGGAGTAGGGGATGGTCTCGACGACCTTGAGCTCGCCCGTGAAGTAGTCGAACTGGGTCTTCACGTAGGTGAAGCCGTTGATGCGGGCGATGATCTGAGCAGCGTCCTTGCCCAGACCGTTGAGGATGACGCGCAGCGGCTTCTTGCGAGCCTTGTTGGCGTTCAGAGCCAGGCCGATAGCGCCCTCAGCGGCAGCGAAGGACTCGTGGCCGGCCAGGAAGGCGAAGCACTCGGTGTCGTCGGAGAGCAGCATAGCGCCCAGGTTGCCGTGGCCCAGACCGACCTTGCGGTCCTCGGCGACGGAGCCCGGAACGGTGAAGGCCTGGATGCCCTCGCCGATGATGGCAGCAGCCTCAGAAGCGGACTTGGCGCCACGCTTGACAGCGAGAGCGCAGCCGAGGGTGTAGGCCCACTCAGCGTTCTGGAAGGCGATGGACTGGGTGTTGTTGACGATCTCACGCGGGTTGAAGCCCTTGTCGGTGCAGATCTGCAGAGCTTCCTCGAGGGAGGCGATGCCGTTGTCGGCGAGGCACTTGTTGATCTTATCAGCGCGGCGCTCGTAACCTTCGAACGTAACAGTCATAGTTATTTCCCTCCCTTTCTACTCGTGAACCGGGAACACGCTGGCGACGGAGTGAGTCTCCTCGTCGGTGCGCGGGTCGATGTACTTGGCAGCGTTCTCCCACTGACCATAGTGGCCCATAGCGCCAGCGATGGCCTCCTCGGGGGTCTTGCCGGCCTTGACGGCGTCGGTGAACTTACCGAGGTTCAGGAACTCGAACGCGATGATCTCGTTCTTGTCGTTGAGAGCCATGCGGGTGACGTAGCCCTGAGCGAGCTCGAGGTAACGAGCGCCCTTGGCCTTGGTGCCGAACATGGTACCGACCTGAGAGCGAAGGCCCTTGCCGAGGTCGTCGAGGGAGGCGCCCACGGGCAGGCCGCCCTCGGAGAACGCGGTCTGGCTGCGGCCGTAAACGATCTGCAGGAAGATCTCGCGCATAGCAACGTTGATGGCGTCGCAGACGAGGTCGGTGTTGAGGGCCTCGAGGATGGTCTTGCCGGGAAGGATCTCGGAAGCCATGGCGGCAGAGTGGGTCATGCCCGAGCAGCCGATGGTCTCAACGAGGGCCTCCTCGATGATGCCGTCCTTGACGTTCAGCGTGAGCTTGCAAGCGCCCTGCTGAGGTGCGCACCAACCCACACCGTGCGTAAGACCGGAGATGTCGGAAATCTCCTTAGCCTGGACCCACTTGCCCTCCTCGGGGATGGGTGCGGGGCCGTGGTATGCACCCTTGGCAACGGGGCACATGTTCTCCACTTCCTGTGAGTACTGCATGCCTCTCCTCTCTATCGTGTTGGCGTCCCGTCTGGGGGTCGTGGCTGGCGATTGCCGGGCGACCCTTCGAAAGGGACATGACATGCAGCCCTTATAATACCGCGAAATGCACGGAATATTCGGCGAACGGCTCAGTTTTCGTAGCGAGAAGCGCGGAACTTTCAATTGAAACGATTTAACCAGACTGTTTGCTGTTGTGCGTTCCGTTGAAGGGGGTCGGTTCTGATCAAGCTTTTGGCAAGGCTTCGTTTCATGACCTGTGGCTATGTTGCCGTTCGCCGACGGTTTGCCGCCTTTTGCCGTCGACGGGTGCCATTTTGCGTGAATGTTTTGATGGCACGTTTCAATCGTGATGTATTGGATGGTAAGTAGATCCCGGCGAAGGGAGCGCCATGCAGCGCGTTTGGAAAACGATCACCGGTTTTTACCATGTTTGTGCCCGCGGTATGGGCGGGCAGTTGATCTTTGAGAGCGGCGAGGACCGGTGGGAGTTTTTGGAACTGATGCGCGACTGCTGCCGCGATGCCCAGGTGACGATTGTGGCGTGGTGTCTCATGAGCGACTACGTGGATCTGGTGCTTTTGGATTACGAGGACGAAATGAGCGCTGCTATGCAGCGGCTACTGTTGACGTATGCTCGTCGGTTCAATAAGCATACCGGGCGCGCGGGCTGCCTATTTCGTGAGCGTTTTGAGCGCCGCTCGCTCGATACCGACTGGCAGGTGATGGAGGCTATTCGCTCCGTGCACGCCAATCCGCAGGAGGCGGGCATTAGCCTAATCGAGCGTTATCCCTGGAGCAGCTTTGCGGAGCATCTGCGCGCTTACGACAGTGATGCGGCTGATGTCACGAGGGGATTTTCCGATCCTTCTTGCGTGCTTGAGCTTTTTGGTTCTGCCGAGGGCTTTATTGCCTATTCGCTAGCGATGTCCGACGGCGGCGAGCCAGCGCTGTGCGATATGAAAGAGACGGAGTGGGAACGCCACGCCTTTGCCGACAAGTTTGCGAAGAGCCTCGGGGTTCCGCTCCACGGGCTTAAAGCCGCATCGTTGGCGCAGCGCAATACCGTGATTTTTGGATTGCACGATGCCGGTTTTACGGTGCGCCAGATTGAGCACTATACCGGGATTGGCAAAAGTACGGTTTCTCGTATTGTGCGGACCCGCACGGGGGCGGCGATGCGGGCTGGCGGAAACGTGATGTAGGGCTGCCTGTGCACCGCGGCTGGGGTCGTTCATGCGCCGCAACCTGCGTTCTAAATGCTTGGTACGCTGACTGCGCTTCCTGATATGCATAGAACGATTGCCGTCTTGCATAAAAATACGGCTCAGTCCGGTTTCACCCGCGCCTACCCCCGTCCACACCGTGCAAAAAGCGGAGTTTTCAGCATCGTGGCGCTGTCGGCACCGCCGTAATCTTGAAATATATGGGTCCTGAAGCCATTTATGCCTGCCGGTGTGCCTCCAAAGCGCATGCTTGTGACCCCTGAGACCACGATGCTTGTTCTAAAACGATATAAAAGGGTGCCTGGAGACGTTGATTAACGCTTTTAATGCGTATACACGCAACTTGGCGTGCTGAAAACTCGCAAAAATGCACGCCGCACCCTATGGGACCCGTCTGTGGCGGGCGCGAAGCGAACCGGAGCCCAGCAGGACGGGGCATGGGGCGTTGCTTGGGGTGCCCGTGGCTCTGTCGCTAGCCGTTGACACTGTGGAAAACGTCCGTGTTTGCGGCTGGCTGTTCGGTAAATGACAGGGCGAGCGCCGGACGCGCGAACTTTGTGTGTCCGAGGCGTTATGAAAAAGCCGAGCCGCCCGTATTGGGCGGCTCGGCAATCAAACCCGTTGATCTGGGGCATCCGCTACTGGCTAGTTTACCCTTCGAGCATGCCGTCGAGGGTGCGCCAGGCTAACTCGGCGCATTTGACGCGGGCGGGCATGTGCGAGATGTCCTGGAGCTGGGCGGCCTCGTCCAGATCTTCCAGGTCCTCCTCGGAGAGCTGCTCGCCACGGATCATGGCGAGGAAAAGCCCTGCCAGACGACGAGCCTCCTCGACCGTCTCGCCGGTGATGAGATCGGCCATGATGTCGGCGCTGGCCTGGCTGATGGCACAACCGTGACCGGTAAAGGAGGCCTCCTCGATCACGCCGTTTTCGACACGCAGCTGCAAGGTGAGCTCGTCGCCGCAGCTGGGGTTGATGCCGTCGTGCTCGTGCGTGGGGGCATCCATCTCGTACTTGTAGTCGGGGTGCGAGTTGTGCTCCATAAACGTGGTAGAGGTGTACAGATTACCCATTGAACGTGCTCCAAACGTGATGCAGGCCGGCGATGAACTTGTCGATATCGGCCTTGTCGTTGTAGAAAGCCACGCTGGCGCGGCAGCAGGCAAGGTTCTCGACGCCTAGCCAGGTGAGCAACGGCTGCGCGCAGTGGTGACCGGCGCGGATGCAGACGCCGTCCATGTCCATGATGCTCGCGACATCGTGCGGGTGGATGCCCTTGACGTTAAAGCTGACGACGCCGTGGTGGTTGTCCCAATAGATGGATCCGATAATATGGACAAAGTCGAGCTGCATGAGCTCGCCCATCAAGTAGTGGACGAGTGCCTGCTCGCGTGCCTGGATGTTTTCGTAGCCCACGGTGTTGACCAGGTAGTCAAGCGCCGCGCCCGTGGCGAAGATGCCGGCGGCGTCCTGCGTGCCGGCCTCGAACTTCTCGGGGACGGGAGCCCAGATAGCGTCCTGCTCGGTGACCGAGTCGATCATCTCGCCGCCGGTGAGCATGGGCGGCATGGCGTTGAGCAGGTCCATCTTGCCCCACAGCACGCCGATGCCCATGGGGCCCATGGCCTTGTGCGCGCTAAAGGCAAAGAAGTCGGCGCCCAGATCGGCCACGTTGACCGGCATGTGCGGCAGCGATTGCGCGCCGTCGACGACCAGATAGCCGCCGTACTTATGCACGAGCTTGCCGAGATTCTTGACCGGGTTCTCGACGCCCAGGACGTTGGAGACCTGACCCACAGCCAGGATCTTGGTTTTGGGGCCCACCTTGGACAGAACCTCCTCGGTGGTGAGCTGACCGGTCTTGGTGGGGTAGAGGTAGACGAGCTTGGCGCCGGTTTCGCGGCAGACCTGCTGCCACGGAATCAGGTTGGAGTGGTGCTCCATGATGGTAATGACGACCTCGTCTCCCGGCTCGAGGACTGTGGGCGCAAAGCTCTTGGCGACCAGGTTGAGCGACTCGCTCGTGTTGCGGGTGAAGACGACCTCGTTGGCCTGAGGGGCGCCGATGAGGTCGGCTATCTGCTGGCGCACCTTCGCGATGGCCTCGGTGGCCTCGACGGACAGTGAGTACAGGCCGCGCAGGGGGTTGGCGTTCATGCGCTGGTAGAAGTCGCGTTCGGCGTCGAGCACGCAGGCGGGACGCTGCGCGGTGGCGGCACTATCGAGGAAGGCGATCTCGGGGTGTTGCTGGAACAGCGGGAACTGCGCCTTGTAGGGATTGGTCTCGATGTCGACGGTAGGCCAGCCGCGCGAGGCCTCGTCGCTGGCGTCGAGCTCCATAGGCTCCGGTGCGGTACAGGTGTCGCATTTAACGTGCTCGGTGTCGATCATGCGAGCTCCTCCTCAAAGTTATCGATCAAGTTGTTGCCCAGGCGGACGACGGCGGCTCGGGTGCGCTCGTCGGTCGCGGAAAGCGCGGCGTCCTCCAGCTTGGCGCGGATGAACAGGTCTTCGGCGGCATTTTGGTCAAGGCCGCGGCAGGCGAGGTAGAACAGCTGCTCGTCGCGGACGTGGCCGATGGTAGCGCCGTGGTTGCCGGCGACGTCGTCCTCGTCGCAGAGGATGACGGGAACGGTCTTGTTGTCGACGCCCTTGTTGGCCAGCAGCACGGTTTCGCGCTCGGTGCCGGTTGCGCCCTTGCAGCCGTGCACGAGGTCGATGGTGCCGCGGTAGACCTTCTTGGACGTGCCAGTCAGCACGCCGTTGGCGTCGATTTCGCACTCGGTCTTGCGGCCGCGGTGGCGTAGCTCGTAGTTAAAGTCGCGCACTTGTTCGCGGGCACCCAGGTAATCGGTATCGATCGTCACCTTGGCGGTGTCGCCCAGCAGGTCGCCGGCAAGGCCGGTGGCGCTGGCGCCGGCACCCAGGACGGTGTGCTGCACGTTGACGCGCGCGCCCTCGTCTAGGAACAGACCGGTGTCGTCGAGCGCGATCCAGCTGTCGTCGAGCGTCTGCGTGCAGGTCACGTTGACGGTGGCGTACTCGTGGGCACACACGCGCAGCACAGAGCCCACGACGCCTTGGCCGTTGACGGGGGAGTCCAGGGCTAGAGCGAGGTCGAGCGTAGCCTGCGGACGGGCTACGACGTCGATGGCGGCAATCGCAGCGGCTGCGTCGACGCCATTCACGCGCACAGTGGCCGTGGCGTGCTGGTATGCGGGCACGTCGATGACGATGCGCTTGGTGGCGTGGTCGGCCAGGTAGGCGTAGGCAGCCTCGCCCATGCCGGTCTCGAAGGCCTCAGCGGGGGAGAGCTCCTCTTCGAGCTTGATAGCGCCGGCCTGGTAGATGGAGGTGGCGGGCACGTCGAGCTCGGTCTCGGGCGTGATGCGGGCGCGGTCGGCGGCGTCGCCGGGGGCGGAGGCGCGGCGCTCGGGGAAACACTCGGCCATGGCTTCCATGGCGGCGTCGAAGGCGTCAGCGGCGCCGCGGAACTGCTCGTCCAGCCCCTCGACCTCGACGGCCTCGGCAGGAGCGACGGCAAGCTCGTCCGAAAGCTCAAGCTTGGTTTGGTTCATTTTCAACCAGCCCCAGGTTGCTGCGGGCATAGCGTTGACCTGCTCGAGCGTGGTGGCAGCGGTGTTGGTTTCCTGTTTCATTATCCGATCGCCCCTTCCATCTCGAGCTTGATCAGGTTGTTCATCTCGACGGCGTACTCAAGCGGCAGCTCCTTGGAGACTGGGTTGGCAAAGCCGTTGACGATCATGGTGCGGGCCTCTTTCTCCGAGATGCCGCGGCTCATCAGGTAGAACACCTTGTCGTCGCCGATGCGGCCGATGGTGGCCTCGTGGCCGATGTCGACATTCTTAGCGCGGATGTCCATGGCAGGGATGGTGTCGGAGCGGCTCTGGTCGTCGAGCATGAGCGACTGGCAGCTTACGGTTGCCTTGGAGCCCTCGGCCTTAGGCGTGGCCACGATGGAGCTGCGGAAGGTTTGGATGCCACCACTCTTGGAGATGCCCTTGGTCTCGACGGTTGCCGAGGTCTCGGGCGCGTTGAGCACGACCTTGCAGCCGGTGTCGAGGTTCTGCCCGGCGCCGGCAAAGGTGATGCCGGTAAAGCTCGAGCGGGCGCGACGGCCGTTGAGCACGCTCATGGGGTAGAGGTAGCCCACGTGGCTGCCGAAGGAGCCGCTGATCCACTCGATGTCGCCGTCCTCGTCCACGCGCGCACGCTTGGTGTTGAGGTTGTACATGTTCTTGGACCAGTTCTCGATGGTCGAGTAGCGCAGGTGCGCACGCTTGCCCACAAAGAGCTCCACAGCGCCGGCGTGGAGGTTGGCTACGTTGTACTTGGGCGCGGAGCAACCCTCGATAAAGTGCAGGTCGGCGTCGTCCTCGACGATGATGAGCGTGTGCTCAAACTGGCCGGCGCCCTTGGCGTTAAGACGGAAGTAGCTCTGCAGCGGGAAGTCGAGCTTGGTGCCCTTGGGCACGTAGACAAACGAGCCGCCCGACCATACGGCGCCGTGCAGGGCCGCAAACTTGTGGTCGGTGGGCGGGATGAGCGTCATAAATTTCTCGTGGATGAGCGGTTCCCACTGCGGGTCGTGCAGGGCTTCCTCAATACCGGAGTAGACGATGCCCATCTTGGACGCCGTGTCCTGCATGTTGTGGTAGACGAGCTCGGAGTCGTACTGCGCGCCGACGCCTGCCAGGTAGCTACGCTCGGCCTCGGGGATGCCCAGGCGCTCAAAGGTGTTCTTGATGTCGTCGGGCACCGACTCCCAGTCGTGCTTTTGGTCGGTGTTGGGCTTGACGTAGGTGACGATGTTGTCCATGTCCAGGCCCTCGATGGAGGGGCCCCACGTCGGATCCGGGAAGCGGTTGAAGATCTCGAGGGACTTGAGGCGCAGGTCGAGCATCCACTGCGGCTCGTCCTTTTTGGCGCTGATCTCGCGCACGATGTCGGGCGTGATGCCGGCGTCGAGGCGCTCGAATCCCTCCTCGCCATAGGCGAAGTCGTAGAGGCTGCGGTCGATGTCCGCGACCTCGGTGCGGTTCTTGGTCATTGCGTCGCCCCTTTACGCCTGCTGCTCGGTAGCGGCGGCCTCGGCCTGGGCGCGCTGCTCGGCGGCCTCGCGCTCGAAGGTCTCAAAACCGTTCTTGTCAATCCAGGGGATGAGCGAGGCGTCGTCCTCGCGCACGATGTGGCCCTTGACCATAACATGGACGCGGTCTACATCCAGGTGCTCCAGGATGCGCGTGTTGTGCGTGATGATGAGCATGGAGCCGTCGCAGCTCTTGCGGTAGGCGTCCATGCCGTGGCTGACGGTGGACAGGGCGTCGACGTCTAGGCCCGAGTCGGTCTCGTCGAGGATGGCGAGCTTGGGCTGCAGCAACAGGAGCTGGAGCATCTCGACCTTCTTCTTCTCACCGCCCGAGAAGCCCACGCCCAGCTCGCGGTTGAGATAGGCGGTATCCATGTTGAGCTCGGCCGCGAGCTCCTTCACGCGACGGCGGAACTCCTTGCCCTTCATCTCCAGGCCGGGGCGGCCGGCGATGCTGGCGCGCAAAAAGCTCGACAGCGGCACGCCGGGGATCTCGACCGGTGCCTGGAAGCTCAGGAACAGGCCGGCGCGCGAGCGCTTGTCGGTGGTGAGCTCGGTGATGTCCTGGCCGTCAAAGACGATAGTGCCGTCGTTGACCGTGTAGACGGGGTCGCCCATGACCAGGTGGCCGAGGGTGGACTTGCCGGCGCCGTTGGGTCCCATCAGCACGTGGGTCTCGCCGGCGGCGACGTTGAGGTTGACGTTGTGGAGGATGGTCTTCTCGTCCACGGAGGCGGTCAGACCTTCGATGGAAAGCAGCGGATTTGCGCTCATGCTGTCCCTCTCTGTATATGGTGTACTCATAGGTGTACTAAACCCTAGGAATCTTCTCGGAATAAAGTTACTATGGGTTCGGCGTTAGTCAAGGGAAAACCCGACTAATCCACTCGACTTTTTAGATGTGGGACATAATAATCAGGCTTGTTTGCCCCGCGTGCATAAGATTTGGGACAAACAAGCCTGGTATTTTGTCTCGGCTACGATGAGAGGGTAGGTATGCTCATTTCTTCTAAGGGCCGCTATGCCCTCCGGCTGATGATCTATATCGCAGCGCTTGGTGACGTCGAGGGCAAAATCGCTCTGCGCGAGGTCGCCGACCGTGAGCATATCTCGCAAAAGTATTTGGAGCAGCTGGTCCGTCCGCTCATGAAGGCGGGCCTGCTTAAGAGCGTGCGCGGCAAGGGCGGCGGCTACATGATGGCCAAGGACCCGGCCGAGGTGCGTGCCGGCGACATCCTGCGTGCCGTCGAGGGCAGCACGGCTCCGGTGGCGTGCGATGGCATCGACAACAGCTGTACCCGCAGCGACCTTTGCTCGACCGTCAAGTTCTGGCGCGGGTTGGACGACGTGATCGAAAAGTACGTCGACGGCGTGACGTTGGCCGACCTAGCCGCTGTCCCCGAGATCAACTTTGACATTAAGCTGTAGGGCTGCAAATGGCATCTCTCGACAAGGTGTACAAGCAAATCGAAGATTTTGCTCGGGAATGTGACGCCGAGAAAGTTGTGCTGTTTGGGTCTCGCGCTCGAGGCAACAACTTGCCCAAGAGCGATATTGACATCGCCGTAGCAGGTTGCCGGGATTTCGGCCGTTTCTCATATTTGATCGAGGAACGTCTTGATACTCTTTTAGATGTAGATGTCGTCAATCTCGACGAGTCCTTATCGCAGCAATTGCTCGATGAAATTGCCAGGGATGGTGTGATTCTGTATGAAAAAATATGAGAACTTTGCCAGTGCCTTGGCGAATCTTGAGGATGCGCCTAATCAGGATCTCAACAATGATTTTGTTCAGAGTGGATTGATTAATAAGTTCAATCTTCAATTTGAACTGAGCTGGAAGCTCCTCAAGCGTCTGCTCGAGTATGAGGGCGCCACGCTTGCTGCGTCGGGGTCTCCTCGTGCCATCTTGAAGGAGTCCTACCGATTCTATGACTTTATTGATGAGGCAGCCTGGCTAGATATGCTCAGAGACCGCAATACGAACGTCCATATCTACGACAACAAGCTCGCTCAAGATTTGATTCAGCGCATCTTGGACGTCTATATCCCTGCTTTCTGCCAGTTGAGGGACGGGCTGATGGAGCGTTACGGCGAGCTTCTGTTGGCGCCTGACGACCAGTTTGTTTAATTCCTTAAGATTTCGCGGAGGGTTGTTGCCGTTTACCGAGGGGTTGTTGTGCAACAACGGGCGAGCTGGGATACTTAGATTCATCTTTGCAAACTGCACTTTAACTACACCAATGCAGGGAGGATCTTATGCAGCCCAAGCATTCCGCGATTGTGGCAGGCCTGACGCTGGCGCTTTCGTTTGGCGCTGTTGCCGCGCCTGTGACTGCTGTTGCCGAGGAGCCCGCGCCGGGTGTTGCCTCGGATGCCACCGATATCGATAAGGGCCTTTACACCCAGCAGTCTTTTTCGGGCGTGCTGAGGTCGGTTCAGGGGGTCTCGTTTGTCAACGTGACTGCCGAGATGAAGTACTTCACCAAATACGAGAGCCATGGCAACTATAACCAGGGCTTTTCGTATGGCGATGGCTATAACGCGCTAGGCTATTACCAGTTCGACCGCCGTTGGTCGCTTGTTCCGTTTATGAAACAGGTCTACAACTACGATTCTGCTAAGTACGGCATGCTTAAGGCCGCAATCGATCACGGCAGTGAGATTTCCAACGCGAACAACCCCATGTATGCGAACGGCCAGCTCACCGAGCTGGGTCGTATTGCGCAGGAGGCCTTCCAGGGTGCTTATAACACCGACCCTGCTGAGTTCTCGGCGCTGCAGGATGCCTATGCGTATAACTCGTACTATGCGGTGACCGAGGCGTGGCTCAAGAGTGCTCTCGGCATTGATGTCTCCGGCCGCGCCGACTGTGTCAAGGGCATGGTGTGGAGTATTACCAACATGTGCGGCACCGGTGGCTGCAGAGACTTCTTCCGCTGGGCAAACCTTTCCAACAGCATGACGGACCGCGAGTTTGTGACGGCGCTTTCCAACAGCGTGGTCAATAACGTGGCGACCAAGTATGCAAGCCAGCCCCAGTATCATGAGGGCTGGAAGAACCGCTACCGCAATGAGCTCAAGGATTGTCTGGTCTATATCGCCGAGGACGAGGCTGCCGCGGCAACGCCTGTGGAGCCCGTGCAGCCCGAGCCCACGCCGGCGCCTGGTCCGAGCATGGCGCCTGCTGCTCCCGCGGCACCGACGCCTGGTACCGATGACGGTGCGGGCGACGATAATGATACGGATGCGCCCTCGACCGATACTGACGGCGATGGCTCTGCTGGTGGCACTACCAACGACGGCTCTTCCTCGAGCGGCTCCGATTCGAACGGCTCTGCTGCGGGCGATTCGTCTTCAAGCTCTGCCGGCAATACGGGCAGCGCCGCCTCTGGTTCGACCGACGCTGGTTCCTCTGACTCTTCCACTGGCTCGAGCGAATCTTCCGCCGATACTGGTTCTAGCAATGACTCTAACTCTGACGCCGCTTCTGATTCCGGTGCTTCCAAGGACGACTCGAATAAGGCGCCGGACGCGCCCGTTATTTCGACGGACAAGAGGCCCTCTTTCGTTGTGCAGCTTGGCTATACGTTTGGTTCCTCGCTGATGGCTGGCGCAAGCAGCTTGTCTCCTGACAAGAACAATTCTGATCAGACTTCCACGGAAAAGGCCGAGGCCGCAAAGGGCGACTCCAAGGACGATGATTCCGAGAAGACCGAGTCCGATAAGAGTACTAGCTCTGAGGAAAAGGGCGAGAAGTCCGCTCAAAAGAAGGACGAGGAAAAGGGCAACGCCGACAACCAGAACCAGGAGCAAAATGGCTCTAAAACGGTGACCACCACGACCACGACCAAGTCTTCGGGCGGTAACATGCCCAAGACGGGCGACCTCATCGTTATGGCGAGCCTTGCCAGTGCAAGCTTGGCCACGCTGGGTGCCACGTCTATTGTGAGTGGCAAGCATAAGCTCGATCAGCAGAATAAGACTGCTGGTGAGGACGGTTCTGAGGAGTAGCCTCTCGGCTGTCTGATAACTAAAGAGTCGGGACGGGGCCCGGTGCGAATGCATCGGGCCCTGTTTTGTTGTGCAACGATTAGTTGTGCCCCCCCTCACGCCCCATGTTGCTACCGTTGCCCGATATGTTTATGTGCCTACATCAATAAGCTCGTGGCGGTCATTACAATTGGCATCATGCTGCGATTTAAGGGGAACGTTGCGATGTCTGAACAGGCAAATAATGGTTGTGCTGCCGGCTTTGGCGTGCGTCTAATCGGCTGTACCGACGATGTGGTTTTGCCCATCGGCATGTACGACTATGCGGAGGCTCTTGGTTGCTGCACGCTGGTCGACAAGACCATGTTTATTGCCGATATGCTGGATTGCGATGTGTCCGTTATGGTGTGCTGCCGACCCGAGGGTTTTGGCAAGAGCATGAACTTGTCGATGCTCAAGGCTTTTCTGGAGCGTCCCGCAGTCGGTCGCGCCGGTCGGATTTCATTTGCCGATACTCTGATTTGGGGTGCGGATGGCGGGCGCTATCGGAATGAGTACGCGTGCTATCCAGTGATATCGCTGGACTTTTCTGGCGCTGCGAGGCGTGGTGCCTCTGTTGTCGGCGTCGTGCGTGATGCTCTTTCGGGCGAATGCGCTCGCTTGATGCCATTCTTGGAAGCTCCGGATTTAGCTCGAGACAAGGTACGTCACATCGAACGCGTTGCGCGGGGCGTGGCGAGCGAGGCCGAGGTTGACTCGGTGCTTGGTCTGCTCATTGAGCTGCTGGAGATGGCCTGTGATGAGCAGGTTGTATTGCTCGTTGATGGGTACGACGCGGCGTGGTCGCGCCGTGCGAGCGCGAGGGACGCTTCCGTCGTCGGTCCGGCGGAGCTGCTCGATCGTGTGCTGTTCGACGCCATTGCCACCGCGGCCCATTCGCTACGGTTGACGTGTCTGATGGGGGAGCGTCCCGGTCCTGCCGAGGAGGCGCTTTCTTCGCGCAGCTGCTCGTATCGTCTTTCGACGCCCCTTTCGACGTGGTGCGACCGTTGGTTCGGCTTTTCGGATGCCGAGGTTGAGGCCCTGTTGAGTCATGCTGGACGCGAGGAATACCTGGATGATGCGCGTGAATGGCTCGAGGGATATCGGTTTGGCAGGGCCTATTGCTCGAGTCCGACGCGTGTGAACGGTTTTCTGGACCGAGGCTGCACGGCGCCTGTGCGAGCCGATCTGTATGGGTATGTCGATTGCCTGAGTAGGGTAGTTGCCGGGTGGAATCTCGACCGCCTTTCGGCTCTGTTCGATTTGCTCGAGGCTCATGGATGCGTTGAGGTCTCGCTTGGTTTGGGCGCTGCGGGGCCAGAGGCCTCGTCTGATGATGGCCTGTGGACGGCGCTGTATCTGTCCGGTTTCCTGACGACGGATCTGATTGAGGAGCTGGAGCATGGTGGTCGTCTCCGTGCTCTGCGGTTGCCCAATAACGAGCTTCGCCAGGCCTTTCGTCTGGTGATTATTGATTGGTTTGAGCGCGCTGCCGAGGACGTTCGAGACGTCGATACGTTTCGAGATGGGTTGTGCCGTGGGGACGAGGGTGCGGTGAAGCGGGCGTTAGAACGCATCCTGGGAGATGCGGGAATCGGTGCGAACAACCCAGATGCGCAGCTGCCATATCACCTGCTCTTGCAGGGACTCTGCTTTGGATTGCCGGGCTATGCCAATCCTGCCTCGAGGCGAAAGCGTGGCGCGGATCGCTGGGACATCCAGGTATTTCCTACGGGCACCGTGTTTGACGTGGCAGACACGATCGGCATGCTCGGCGAGCGTCCGCTGATAACGGTCAACATGATGTATGACCCCGGCGTGGACGCGCTCGGCCTGGAGCTGCTGGCCGTTCAGGCGCTGCTCGACATAGAGCGCGACGGTATCGACAAGATTCGCGTACCGCGACCCGGTGTGGGCCGCATGCGCTGGGGATTCGGGTTTGACGGGTGTCGTGTGGCAGCGGTGTGCCAGCGGCTGTAGGGGTGTCCGCTACTCTGCGTCCTCCAGGGGCGGCATGGGCTTCCAGTCGGGATCCTTGATAATCTTGCGGGCGTCTTTCATGCCGCGGCGCAGCGCTGGGATACCGGTCTTAAAGCATTTGTCGACCGCTGCCAGACGAATGAACTCCTTGCAGAAGGTCGCGGCATTGCCCAGACGGAACAGGATGGGGTGGTAGTCACCGTAGATCTGCATGTAGCGGGCCAAAAAGCCGCGATTGCGCATGATGTAGTAGCGGTTGGTGTCGCTCGTGGAGTTGAGCTGGCGTTTGCCGGCGATGTCCCAGTTAGAGACGGCGCGGGCGCGCTTGAGCACCACGTCGGCAACCACGGCGGCGGGGAAGTGCTGGCTCGCAACATAGCCGTAGCAAGCATCGTCGCCGTAGATGAAAAAGCGCGCATCGGGCAGGCCGATCTTGTCGACTACGCGACGCGAGAACAGGCCGCCTTCAAAGCACAGCTGGTTCATGGCGCGGTAGCCCTCGGGGCCCAGGTCCCACTTAGCGATGGGGTTGGGGATACCGAGCGAAAGGATGAGCTGGTACTGCCAAAAGAAGGCACCGCCGTCGAAGTCCAGGCGCGAACCCTGGATAACGTCGTAGCGGTCGGTCCACTTTGCCAGGCGCTCGATGCCCTCCGGGATGACGAGCACGTCGTCGTCCATGACCCAGAACCACTGGGCGCCCAAGTCGTAGGCGCACTTGGTGCCGGCGGAGAAGCCACCCGCGCCGCCGCCGTTTTTGAGCTGCGGGGCGTAGATAACGCGGTCGGTGCCACCCTTTGCGTCGGGCTGGTCGGTGTCGATGCCCCACAGGTTGGCGAGGCGCTCGTTGAATGCGGCGCACATGGCCTCGGTCTCGCGCGAATTCTCGTTATCGACGATCACAATGCGCCAGGGCACGGCCGTGAGCTCGGTCATGGAGTCGAACAGGTTGGCCAGAAGCTCCTGGCGCTTGTACGTAACGACAACGATGGCGAGCTTGTCGATGGGGGCGGGAAGGGTAGAAGTCATGAACGAGAATATCCTTTCGCGTGGGCAGCATTTCGGCCCTGCGGAATAAACAACGTGTCCCATAGGACACGACTATTGTAAGCGTAGGCGGGCGCCCGCGGGCAATGTTCCGCTAATCACCAAGAACGTTTGCTACAAGCCCGGTTGACGTGTGTGCGTGGCGAGATTGCAAGCGCGCATTGTGGTATTACATAGGTGCCGAATCCCGTGGACGCGATCTTTGTGTTTGGATGCCCTGTGAATAAAACTCGTTTAGCTTCCTTTGCCGATAGCCTTCCCGTCAAGGTCATGTTGCTGTTTTTGGTTCTTCAGGCCGCATTTGTCCTGAGCAATACCGCGGCAAATTGTCTGCCGAGGCCCGTCATCGAGTCGCATGTGCAGGGTTCGGAGTCCTCTGCCCTGTTGTCTGACATGTATGTCTACGACCACCGTGTTGCAGCTGGTCCTGTTTGCTTTGATAACAATCGCTTTATCATTGAAGTCGCACAGCAAAAGGACCAAGGTTCTCCATTTAAGACGATGACTGTTGCCGAGATTGATGACGTTACGAAAGCCGGTGGGATTACGCATCAGCAGTACTACCGGTATTGGCATGGATGGCAGCTACTTACGAATGCCTGCCTGTTTATTGGCGGTATCGACGTTGTCGTGGTGCCTGCGGCCGCTCTGGCGATTGTCGGCTCCGCTTGCGCTTACGTTGCCTTGCGGAAGCGGTTTTCAAAGCCAGTGACGTTGGGGTTCCTTGCAATCCTGCTGTTCTCGACCAATCTGTTTTTCAATTTTATCGGTGATCTGCTGTTGTGCATCTCGTTCTTTGTGGCGCTCATCATGATGTCTTGCATGAGCCTTCGTTTGGGCTCGGCCCCGAACGCACGGGTTTTCACAAGCCGCCTTGTCCTTTGGTCGATAGCGACGGGCGCCGTGTTTTCGTTTCTTGACTTTTTAACGATTCCTGCCGCAGTTGTCGCCCTGCATTGCTTTTTCGCCTTCATTGCGCTCCCCAAGGGTGTGCGCCCCAAGCGTTGCGTCGTCACGATGCTGCAGGCACTCTTTGGGTTTGGGCTTTCGTTTGTGTTTACCTGGGCGATGAAATGGGTTGTCGCGGCGTTTGTGCTGGGCTGGGACGAGGTCTTTTCGAACGTTCTGGGCGAGATGGGCCTATGGTCTGCGCATGGGAATTCGTCACTGTTGCCCCAGGCTGACTGGCCTCAGATTTTGAAGGCGTTTTATTACATGAGCCCGCAGCTGTTCGCCATTTGCTCAACAGCTGGTTATGCGATGATCTCGAACGTCGTTTGTCTTGTTTCGTTTGCTGCCGTATTGGCGATTTGGGTTGCCGTGCTCGTTTGCTCGATACGGGGCGGCGCGCAAGGCGGTCGTCGTCGAAAGGTGTTGATCCAGTCGCTGCTCATGGCACTGCCTCTGGTTGTTGTTCTGGGTTATTTCGTTATTATGCATGACCATGCGATCGTTCATATTCCGGTATTTGGCTGCAAGAATTGGGCGATTGTATTTGCGATTTTATTTGTTTCGGGTGTAAGCGCGCTTCGTGGTCTGAGGAGTCAGAAGGTCGCTTAGCCGTTCATACGGGCCTTGATGGACTCGACTACGGCTCTGCGCACGATATCCACGAGGAGCAGGGAAAGCGCGAGGCAAAGGCTCATAAGGATTCCGAGCAAAATGGCGGCGGCTGGACGGGGCTCTCCCGTTTGGATGCCTGTCGCCATGGTGTAGATCGCCTTGTCGAAGATGGGGCGCCAGACATTGCAGGTAAACGATTGTACGGCGTAGAAAGCGAGCGTTCCTGCGGCGAGGGACATGATTGTCTTGTCTGCAGCTGTGACTTTGTGGCGCGGCTGATGGAGTGCTGCGGCGGCAACGGATGCGGCGGCCAAGATAAAGGATATGACGGAAGTGGACTTGTAGGAGAGCTTCCAGAGCGTGTTGTACTGGCTGTTTGCCGATAGCAGAAGCTCGAGCGCGATGGTGGCGGCAACGAGTCCGATGAGTACGATCTTGGATTTTTGAGCGCCGGATGCGTTGCCGTGGCATTCGAGGACAAAGCGCATTTCTCCAGCTGCAATAAACGCGACCAGGTAGGTAACGGCGCTCATGAGTTTGCGCCACAAAATGATACCGGCCGCTTCGTTTGCCGTCGCCGCGATGTAGCAGTTGATTCCAAATGTTGCGAGCACAAGAAGTGCTACGACAAACTGGGCTCTTTTGCTGCCGATTTGCTGTCGTATCACCGCAATCACTGGGACGAGCAATACTGATGCTGCGTAGACCCAGATAAACTCGATGCCCAGCGTAAGCCAGCCAATCTCATGCAGCGAGATTTCTGGTAGGGGATAGACGTACATCGAAACAAACAGGCAGGTGGCGCAATAAAAGAGCGTGGGCAAGACGATCTTTTTGAGGCGATCAAGCGATTTGAGCGTGAGGCCCTGCGCGGATGAACCGTTTTGGAGGGCGCGTACCGCCGAGGGAATAAGGAAGTATCCCGAGATCATAAAGAAGACCTCGTTGGCCCAGCAGCCCAGCAGGTTGATAAAGCCGAGTGCGCCGGAGTAAGGGAAGACGGCGAGCGGCGCATATTCCGGTAGGCCGGTGCAGACGGCTTGGAAGGTCCACTGAAACGTGTGGAATATCGCAATCCCGGCGACCGCGACCAAGCGCAGCGCTTCGATGGAGGTATTTCTGCTTGCTTTGCTGCCCATCAGACTATTTTCCAGCGCGTGCGTTGTATGAGCCAAAGTGCGATGTGATCATTTTTAGAGTTTGCTTGGGCCCTTTGTTCCATACGTTGTATAAGCCCTCGCCCACGAGGTCCTTGGCGTACGCGCCGTAGCTGATTTTAGGATTGGCAATGCCCATATGCTCAGCATAGAGCTTTTTGGCCGCAGGGGTAACGCGAGGATTGGCAAATACCAACTCTTGTGGCATGCGTTCGAACATCTTGTGGATCGCCCGCTCGATTTCGGGGTGCCCCTCAATTCCGGTGTGCTCGATCATGATGCCCATATAAGTGAAGCCGCGTGTGATTTGCGGTGTCCAAACGGCGGGGTCGGTGACGTTGAGCCGCTCAAGAATATCGACCATGTCGTTCCAGCGATTAAACGGCATCAAGGGGTCACGCTTGGCCAACGCGGCTGCCTTTTCGGGTGTTTCCTCGCGGTAGCAGTAATACGGCTTGGGCCAGTAAGCGATCGCCTTTGCCTGGCAGAGCGTTTCGACAAGGAATGGATTATCGGCCCAGCCCGCACCGGGGATTTCCTTAAACCAGATATTGTTTTGCAACAGGAAGTCGCGACGATAGATTGCCGACCAAATGGACGGATGATGGGCCAGCAGGTGTGGAGCGTCGTGAATGGTGAACGGTTGCCGAGGCGGTTTAATGCGACCGCGATATGCGCAGTGAAGTTTGACCTCTTGGGGGGTATCGGGGTTGCGAATGATCCAATACGGGGTCTCAATAATATCGAGCTTGTTCGGATCGCCAAATTCGCGCTTGGCAAAGGCAAACATATCGGAGTACATTCCGGGCTCAATCCAGTCATCGGGCTCGAGGATGGCAATCCAGTCGCCCTTTGCCTCGCGAATGCCCAGATTGCAGGTTGCGCCGTAACCCTGGTTTGCCTTATCGATCACTCGAACGCGTGAGTCGCGCGCAGCGAAATCTTGCATAATGGAGAGGGAGTTGTCGGTAGATCCGTCGTTGATGGTGAGGATTTCCAGTTCGATTTTCTTTTCGTTTAATAGGCTGCCTATAGCCTGAGAAAGATACGGCTCGGCATTGTAAGTAGGCACGATTACGGTCAGCATTCAAACACTTTCTCTAGGCGATTTGGAAGAATTATACCTAATTGCGTTTGCAACGGTTTTAGTTGCATTTGGGTGAAGGCAACGGTAAGGGTTGCCAAGTTAGCAGATGGCCAAACGAATCGGGATCTCCGTTTCGTGCCATCTTGATTCAACACGATTCCTTTCAATGACAATTGTTCAAAAGAAGAGATAATTGTTGGATAATGTTACAACATGGATATTCATTTTGACTGGGGATTCAATATGAAAAAGGTTTTACGTGTCACAACCAGTTTTTCTCTGGCTGCTCTTCTGACATTTTCGTCATTGATGAGTCCTGTAGTTGCTGCTTACGGGTTGAACGAGGCGAAGCCCGCTGAAGCTGTGACGGATGTGGCTTCTACAGGTGATGACGGAGTAACTTCACGCGGTGACGATGTTGAAGGCAGCGAGGCCACCGTCGACCAATCTCCGGTTGAAGGGGATAGTGAGGCTATCGACTCGTTGAGCCAAGGCGCAACTGAAAGCGATGTCAAGACCGATCAACAGGTCGATTCGGTCGAGTCGACCTTCCAATACGTTTACCTGGCCTACCCAAGCCTTCCCTCTGGAGCTGATCAGGTCATTGCTTTTGCTACCCCTAATGACGGCGAAGTTCTTTCCTCTGCTACGCTTGGCTATGTGAGTGCCAACGGCGTAAAGGGCTCTGTCGACGCGTCTTCTACGGCTGATAATTCTGCCGCCTTTACCTTTGGCGCAAAACTCGAAGCTAATACTTATTTCCTCACATCGATTTCGTATTATCTAGAGGGAGATGGGACTGAGCATAAAATCGATCTCTCTGATCGAGATTATTCATTCACCGTCGCAGATAGCTCTATGAACTCCGAGGGCACATCTGTTTATTATGCAGATGGGGACGGAAATGCTGTTGAGGCCCAATCAATTCAGCAGGCGTTGGAGTGCGCCGATTCTCCGGATGGTGTTTCTACTTATGCCGCTCGCTCTGCTCGCAACGTTAGCGTAATCGCTCTCGATGCTGGTCACGGTGGATCTGACCCCGGTGCACAGGGCAATGGCAAAAGCGAGGCCGATCTTACCTGGAAGATTGTGACGGCATGCAAGAATAAGCTTGAGGCATATGGCTTTAAGGTCGTTCTTGCTCGTGAACAATACGGCAATTATTCCGGTAATGATTTTCTATATCGCGTCCAGCGCTGCATTGATCAGGGCGCGCAAGCATTCGTGAGCTTTCATATCAATTCCGGTCCTTCCGCCGCTCATGGCGCTGAGGTTTACGCTCCCACCGCAAATGGATCAGACTATACGCAGGTTTCTGTTGAGCTTGCCAATAAGGTTATGAATAACCTTGCTGCTATGGGTCTTACGTACCGCGGCGTTTTCCAGATGCAAGTGGGAGATGAGTTTGCGGTAATCCGATGCGCCCGCGAGCAGGGGATCCCTGGCATCTTAATTGAACATGGCTTTATTTCAAATGCAGGCGATGTCTGGAATTATTTTAGCGATGAAGGCTGCAAGCAACTTGGCGAAGCTGACGCTGATGCCATCATTTCCCAGTTCCCCAAATCAACATGGTTTAATGGCTCGCTTGAATATAAAAAATCAGGTAAAAAGATCGATATGACCTTGAAATGCTCTGGTGGAGAGCCCACAAATGCTGCATTTAAGGTTGAATCTCCCTCGGGGCGTATTGATTGGGTTCAAGCGTACGATCAGAAGGACCACAGCTGGAGTGCCTCCTTTGATTTTGATAGGGAATATGGCGTTTTTAAAGTCAGCGCTTACGTTACGGTGAGCAATGAGACTTTTGAAGCGGATTCTAAGACGTTTGGTGACAATAAGTGCTCGCTGTCTTTCGATTTAACTGAGACTCAAGTTACCGTTGACGCTGGACAATGGGCCATAGAGCCGAATGTGGTTTCATATCAAATATTATCCGAGGGCGGAAAGTCCCAATGGATTCCGGCTAAACGGTCTGGCGATTCTTGGATTTGTCCCATCCCGTTAAATGATTTACAAGATGTCTTTGGAAAGAAGACTGTCAAGGCTTGGTGCATTCTGGATGGGGCCGAAGCGTTCCCTTGCGGCGAAGGCTCGTTTAGCGTCGCCCGTCCCGACGTGAAGCTGTCCTGCTCCGCGTCGTCGGGGTCCCTGTCGGTGAGCGCCACCGGCTTCAGCTCCCAGCCCTCCAACGCCGCCGTCCAGGTCACAGCCCCCTCCGGCGCCTGCCGCTGGTACCAGGCAGCGAGGGGCCCCGACGGCTCCTGGGCCGCCGAGGTGCCCGCCGCAGCAGACTTCGGCGAGTTCGGCTCCTACTCCGTCTCCCTGTGGGCTACCTACGGGTCCTCGACCGAGCGCTGGGCGAAGGCCTCCGCCGACGTCGCCCGTCCCGACGTGAAGCTGTCCTGCTCCGCGTCGTCGGGGTCCCTGTCGGTGAGCGCCACCGGCTTCAGCTCCCAGCCCTCCAACGCCGCCGTCCAGGTCACAGCCCCCTCCGGCGCCTGCCGCTGGTACCAGGCAGCGAGGGGCCCCGACGGCTCCTGGGCCGCCGAGGTGCCCGCCGCAGCAGACTTCGGCGATGCTGGAATATATTCGATTAAGTTATGGGGAACGTTTGATACGTTTACATGCTCTTTAAAAAGTGAACAGTTGTATTTTAATGGCTCTCGTTTTCCGATAGTCTCTTCTTCAAATTCAAATCCAGCGAAAATGGCCGTTTTGTTTAAGGAGATGTCCGATTTCCCGTCATCCATATATTCCAAATATGGTGCATCTGATATTGAACAGTTTTGCAAGCTGATCTATGAAGAGGCTCTTGCGGAAGGGATAAATCCCGACGTTGTTTTTGCACAATCAATGGTTGAAACTGGTTGGCTTAAATTTGGAGGGCAGGTTTCCCCAGAACAGTGTAATTTTGCAGGTATCGGCGCTCTTGATTCAGGTGTTTGTGGGGCGTCTTTTAATGGTTATGGTTCCGAATCGGTTCGAATGGGGATAAGGGCACAAGTGCAACACCTTAAAGCATATTCAGGCGCTGGTGAGCTGGTTAACCAATGTATTGACCCGCGTTTTCATCTTGTTAAGAGAGGCACTGCCCCCTTTGTCGAAAATCTGAGCGGCACATGGGCGAGTGATGTTTCTTACGGAGTTAAAATACGTAGGATTCTGACAAGACTTTATCAATTAAATTAGTAATGACAATTTAAATCATGAGAGGGATTTTGAAATGAAAAGCGCTTTAATTACGGGTATTACTGGTCAAGACGGCAGTTATCTTGCCGAATTGCTTTTAGAGAAGGGCTACGACGTACATGGTATCGTTCGCCGGAGCTCCGTTCATGGCACGGGTCGAATTGATCATTTGTTGTCTTCGTCCCGCTTACACCTGCACGATGGCGATTTATCGGATTCATCCTCGCTTATTCGGATTATTTCAAAGGTTAGGCCTTCTGAGATTTACAATCTTGCGGCCCAATCTCATGTAGGAGTTTCTTTTGATGCCGCAGAATATACCGGAGATATTGACGCGATTGGCGTGTTGAGGATACTTGAGGCCGTCCATATGCTTGGGATGGACAAAACTTGTAAAATTTATCAGGCTTCTACTTCTGAGCTTTACGGGAAAGTAGAAGAAGTTCCTCAAAACGAGAATACGCCTTTCCATCCCTATAGTCCTTATGCAGTTGCCAAGCAGTATGGCTTCTGGATGATCAAAGAGTATCGTGAGGCATACGGAATGTTCGCTGCGAATGGAATCCTCTTCAATCATGAGTCTGAACGTCGTGGCGAATCGTTTGTTACTCGCAAGATTACTCGAGCGGTCGGACGAATTGCTGAGGGCCTTCAGGATCATCTTGAGCTAGGAAATCTTGATTCCCTTAGAGACTGGGGTTACGCCAAGGACTATGTTGAATGCATGTGGCTCATTCTTCAGCAGGAGACGCCCGATGATTTCGTTATTGCAACGGGCAAGCAGCATAGCGTACGAGAGTTCGTTGAGTGGGCATTTGATTATGCTGGCATTTCAATTTCTTGGCAGGGCACGGGCGTTAATGAAATTGGAATCAATCAGGCATCTGGAAAAACTGTCGTCAAAATTAATCCCGACTTTTATCGACCCACAGACGTAGTCAATCTTTGGGGAGACCCGTCAAAGGCGGAGTCAGTTCTCGGCTGGAATCCACAAAAGACGACTTGCAAGGAACTTTGTAGAATTATGACTGAGCACGATATCGATCTTGCTCGTAAGGAGAAAGGCCTGCTTTAATGCCTCAGAGAGGAAGGGTTTTAGTGCTAGGCTCCAACGGTTTTGTTGGAGCCTATTTAGCAGATGAATTCGCAAATAATGGTTACCACGTTATTGGAGCTGACATTCAGGACAAATCAGTGAATCCTGATAGGTATGATGAATATCACTCTTTTGATTTAACCAATTATGACAGTGTTAAGTCTATCGTTGAAGCCAGTTCTGCTGACTGTATTGTCAATCTTGCTGCTATTAGCTCTGTCTCCGCATCGTGGGACAATCCGTTGCTAACCTATCAAGTCAATGCTATGGGGACATTAAATCTTCTCGAGGCAGTTCGTAAGACTTCTCCAGAGTCGAAGGTGCTTTTAGTCGGTTCATCCGAAGAATACGCTGCTTCTAATGAACCTTTGAGTGAGGAAGATTTGCTTAATGCGGGTAATCCGTACGGTTTGTCCAAGATGTCCGCGGAGAACATCGCCTCTCTATATAACACTAACTATGGACTAAGGGTATATATTGCTCGCCCCTTTAACCATACTGGTGTTGGTCAATCTGAACGTTTTGTGATTCCGGGTTGGTGCAAGCAGGTCGCAGAAATCCAACGACTGGGGCGCAGTGGAGTCATTAAAGTCGGAAATATTCTAGTATCTCGCGATATCTCGTCTGTCAGTGACATTGTTCGTGGATACCGTAGTCTACTTGAAAGTGACTTCAGTGGAATTCCATTTAATTTCGGCTCAGAACGATCTCTACCTCTCAGTTACTTACTTGATTGCATCATTAAATTTTCCGACTTCAATATTGAGGTGAAAGTTGATCAATCAAAATTGAGGCCAGTTGATAACCCCTTTATTGTGTCTGACTGTTCTAGAGCCCGGAGTCTATTAAAATGGTCAGCTGTTGAACCTATAGAGAATACACTCCGCCATATCTATGATTCATTTTTAGAGTAAAGTATCCTTTAGGGCTTGGGAGTTGCCATCGGTATATGAGTTCTTTGATTCCGGTTGATTTTGACAATATGGTGTTTAGCCTTCAGAAAACGGGTGGAGGCTCCATTTATTGGTTCAATTTAATTTCAAGAGCAATGGACTGTGGTCTATTCGATCTTGTATTCCATGATAGGGCCGACTCTGGCTCAAATATTCAACGCTCTGAGCTAGAGGATAAGATTAAAAAGTATAGTATCTTACAATCTAGGCTTCCTGTGCGTATCGATGAAGTGACGAGCGTGCGCGTTGACCGTCCATGCATCCTGCATTCATCCTATTTTCGTACTGGGTCTAATAACAGGGCAATCAATGTCGTCACTATTTATGACTTTATCTGTGAGTACTATTTCACTGGACTAGTTAAATATTTCCAGTTAAACCAGATGAAAAAAGCTGTTAAGAATGCAGATGCCATCATCTGTATTTCGAATAGCACTAAAGACGATTTGCTAAAAATCATCCCAGAATCAATAAATAAAAAAATGACCGTGATTCCTTTGGGTTTTGATTCTGATCGGTATCGTTATCATGAAGCTGTCCGCGAGAAAAAAGTTGTATTCGTTGGTAACAGGTCTGCTTCATATAAGAACTTTAATTTAGCTGTTGAGTCTGTTGCGTTATGTTCCGATGTAGTTCTTCAGATTGTAGGCGCCCCTTTATCTGTTGCTGAGAGCGAATATTTGGATAAGAAACTTCCGGGTAGATACGTTGCGTATACTTATCCGGATTCGGCTGAAGTTGCGCGACTTTACAATTCTTCTGCCGCTTTATTGTATCTTTCGGAATACGAAGGATTTGGAATTCCTGTTCTGGAAGCCATGTCTTCTGGCTGCCCTGTCATTGCATTAAATAAAAGCTCTATTCCTGAAGTTGCTGGTAATTCAGCGATTCTTCTCAACGAACTTTCCCCTTCGCTTGTTGCTGAGCGCATAGAGGGCCTTTGTAGTTTCGATTCGTGCTTTGATTCAATTGTTATGTCGGGACTTGAACGTTCACGTCATTTCAGCTGGGATCTCATGGCTGATTCAACTTTTGATTTCTATCAATCATTGCTTTAATTCAACAATTTGAGGTTTCTTTGAACGGTTCTTCTCTTTCGGTAAAGCAGAATATGCTCTGGAATACCATTGGATGCCTATTTTATCAAGGCTGTCTATGGCTTATGACTGTTGCGGTTGTGCTTGTTTCGCATGATTATGCCAACTCGGGTATACTTGCATTCGCGATGTCGGTCGGCAATATTTACTACCCGTTTGCTACATATAATATGCGTACTATTCAAGTGTCCGATCTAAGGGAGGAACATTCTTCCTCTGAATATATCGCTTTTCGGTTCATTACTATAGGTTTAGCCTTTATTCCAATTGTTGGTTACCTATTCTTGTCTACGAGTAATTCTCGCTTGATTGTTTCCGCAATTTTTTGGCTATTGTTTAAGGCGGATGAAGCCTTCTGCTCTGTTTTTTATGCAATGGTGCAAAAAGAGGGTAGGATGGATTACATTGGGATATCTCAAGCAATTCGAGGGTTTGGGGGGCTGGTGCTGTTTCTCCTTCCTTTGTTTTTTGGGCTATCGATCAATTACGCCTTTCTGTCCCTTGCGATTTTCTGCTGCTTCATAACTTGGCTATTCGATGCTCGTTCTGCCTCGAACTACGGAAAGATTGTTCCTAGCATTAGTTTCCATCAGGCTTTGGCTTTAATTAAAAAGTATTTTCCGTCTGTACTTACTGCCGTGTTTTTCGGAGCTGTTGTTTCAGTTTCTCGGCAGCAGCTTGCCCAGCTAAAAGGAACAGAGGCCCTTGGTGTTTATGCCGCCGTTTCAACGCCTACGGTTCTTGTTCAGGCCGCTGCCTCCTATCTATATGGCCCTTTACTCGTTGGATTTGCTGAGATATGGTCCAAGCACGAGTGTGTTTCATTTGCACAACGCTATGGAAAAGTTATATGGTGCATTTGTTTATTCACCTTGCTTGCCATTGTTTTCTGCTCTCTCTTTGGAGATAACCTTTTGCGGGCCGTATTTGGCTCATCAATTTCTCAGGGATTGGATTTGCTTATTCCTGCAATTATTGCAACTGCGTTTACCACAATCTTTGCATTTTCCTACGATTTATTAATCCTTATTCGAGAGATTCGGGGTTCATTTATTGCCACTTCAGCCGCTTTGCTAATTTCGTATCTGTGTTCCGCCTCTCTTATTAGCCGATTTGGCGCCAACGGTGTTAGCATTGCTGTTATTGTTAGCTATTCTGTCGGAATGTTAATAGCGTTGTCCTTTTTTTATCAGCGCCTTAAATCTAATTTAAAGTTCAAGCATTGAATGTTGAGCTGAGAAGGATAGTTGAGAGTTTGTTAATGGTTCAATCGGTTTTTCCTTATAGATAGGGTGTTCACTTTTATGTACTTGAATTCCATTCATATCGTCTTGCTTTCTGGTGGATCCGGGACACGACTCTGGCCCTTGTCAAACGACTCTCGGTCTAAGCAGTTTCTTAAAGTGCTTAGGGATGAATGCGGCAATCACGTATCCATGGTGCAGCGTACTTTTGCTCAAATTGAGCGTACGATTCCTCAAGCAGATATTACAGTTGCGACTTGTGCCTCTCAAGAGCGTATCCTTCGGCTGCAAGTAGGGGCTGACTGTAAAGTTGTAGTTGAGCCAGAGCGTCGTGACACTGCTCCCGCTATTATGCTTGCGTGCGAGCATTTGCATAGTGTTCAGGGCATAGATAATGATGACGTTGTTATTGTTTTGCCTATTGATTCATATGTAGACGATTCATATTTCGATCGCATAGTTGATGTTGCCGCAGCTGTGAAAAATAATGTGGCAGATATATGTCTTCTGGGTGCCGAGCCGACCTATCCTTCTGAAAAATATGGCTATATTGTCCCCAGTTCGTCCACTGGCTCTCCTCGTTTAGTAGAAAGATTTATTGAGAAGCCCGATTCTGGTACGGCTGCTGATTTAATTTCTAAAGGTGCACTTTGGAATAACTGCGTTTTCGGATTTAAGCTCGGCTATGTGCTTAACATAATTAATAATTATGGTTCATATCAGGATTTTGCCGACCTGAGGGCACGGTATTCTGAGCTTCCGATTAATTCTTTTGATTACGAAGTTGTTGAAAACGCTGATTCAATTGCGGTAGTGCCGTATTCTGGTCCTTGGGCAGATCTTGGTACGTGGAATACGCTTTCCGCCGAGATGGCGGATCGCAAGAGTGGGCATACTGTGCTTGATTCTTCTACCTGCGAGAATACGCATGTTATCAATGAGCTCGATATTCCGCTAATCGTTTCTGGTATAAACGATGCAGTTGTCGTTGCTACCGTTGACGGGATCTTGGTCTGTTCTAAGGAACAGAGCCCTCGTCTAAAAGAACTCGTATCTCTTATTTAAGGAGCTATGTTTTAATGTTCGACCCAAAAGCCGAGTATGAAAAATGGCTTAATACTATTGATTCGGCTGATGTGAAATCCGTTGATGAGTTGTGCCGCGCTCAGGTGGAGAATTATTCTGGATTTTTCAACAAACTGAAATTTGGCACCGGAGGACTTCGGGCAAAGCTCGGAATGGGTCTCGATCATATGAATATTTGGACGATTGGTGCTGCTAGCCAAGGTTTGGCAAATTATTTGCTAGAACATTTTGAAAGCCCCTCGGTTGCAATTGCCCGCGACTCGCGACTTTGCAGCGAATTATTTTCGCGTAGAACGGCTGAGATACTGGCTTCAAGTGGCATAAAGGTCCATTACTACGAATCCATACAACCTACTCCCGTGCTTTCCTATACTGTACGCGAGCTGAACTGCTCAGCGGGGGTGGTCATCACGGCGTCCCATAACCCTAAAGAATACAATGGATATAAGGTCTATGGGTCAGATGGTTGCCAAGCTACTATTGATTTGTGCAACAATGTTCAAAAAGCTATTGATGCTATTGACCCTTTTACGGTTGAGCCTGCTATCAGTTTTGATAATGCGGTTACTCACGGATTGATATCATATGTTTCGGAAGATGTTCTCGATTCTTTCATCAAAAGCACGCTTCGCGTGTCGACTCGCGTTGACTGTAGTGATTTGACAGTTGCATATTCACCCCTCAACGGCACCGGGTTGAATTTATGCAAACGAATAATGAAGGATATCTTTGTTAAAGATGTTCACGTTGTCCCGCAGCAGGAAAGAGCTGACGGTAATTTCCCAACATGTCCAAAGCCAAATCCTGAAAATGCCGATGCCATGAAGCTTGGTCTTCTGCTTGCTAAAGGTAGTCGCTGCGATATTTTGATTGCAACTGATCCAGATTGTGATCGAATTGGTGTTGCCGTCGACCACCGTGGGAAATGGAAGCAGCTGACGGGGAATGAGCTTGGTTTAGTCTTGCTTGATTACCTGGCTCGTCGTAAGTCTGAGTATGAATGCGATATGTCTCATAAGGTTGCTTGTACGTCAATTGTTTCGGGCCCAATGGCTAATGATATTGCCTTGAAGTACGGCTTTCAGCTA
Organism: uncultured Collinsella sp.; assembly: GCA_900541785.1. Taxonomy (GTDB): domain Bacteria; phylum Actinomycetota; class Coriobacteriia; order Coriobacteriales; family Coriobacteriaceae; genus Collinsella. The sequence continues at coordinate 48,959 of UQKY01000005.1, read as the reverse complement.
CGTCGAACGTTGACCGGCTTTAAGTTTATTGGCGAACAAATTGCTTTACTTGAATCCGAAGGCCGAGAATCTGATTTCCTTATGGGGTTCGAAGAGAGTTGCGGATATCTTTCGGGAACTCATGTTCGTGACAAATGCGGAATTGTTTCCACCATGCTTGCATGTGAGGCTGCTGCATGGTGGAAACAGCGTGGCAAAGATCTATTCCAAGTGATGCAAGATCTATATTTCGAGCATGGTTATTGGATTGATCGTCAGATTAATATCCAATTTGACGGCCCTGATGCGATGGCTCAAATGACAAACGTAATGAACGCCATCCGTTCCGAACCTCCCTTTGATTTGGGTGGAAAAACGATTGTGGAAATCGTTGATTATCAGTCGGGTATTCAAATGCCGGTGATTAACGATCTCCCTGGGGACTCAAGACAAACACTGCCTCCAAGCAACGTAATCCGATTTAATCTTGAGGGCGGCTCTTACGTTATTGTTCGACCGTCTGGTACTGAACCGAAAATTAAAATTTATGAGTTCGTCAAGGGGGCAACCAATGATGAGTCAAAGTATTTGGAGAAGCGTATTGTCGCTTCATTGAATTCATTACTTTGCAGCTGATTCTTAAAATCTCTTATTCTGATGGCGTTTGATAGGAGTGTGGGGCTTCAGTGTTAAGCCCCACACTCCTATCCGTGTTCACATGTTTTAATTCGAGGTAGCAATTGAATTCCACTGGTTGAGGCTGCTGTCGAATTGCTTGATAGCCCTAGCGGGCGCTCCTACGCAGATGGTATTAGCAGGAACGTCTTTGGTAACTACCGAATTCGCGCCAATTATTGCACCGTTTCCAATCGTTACGCCGGCCAAAACGCAAACATTTTCGCCAATCCAGACATTATTGCCGATATTGACGGGTGAGCCATGCAGCTCGCGTTTATCTGGTGGTATCGCGGGCGAAGACTGACTATCACCCGAGTACTTGCCATGATTACAATCGCTAATGAAAATATTTGATGCTAGGAGCACATTGTCTCCGATAGATACGGTGTCAATTGCGACAATGTGAACTCTATCGCCGATATGGACGTTATTGCCTATCTTGATTTTTATATTAGAGTCGTTTTTCGAATCAGGAATTGCCTCAAAGCGACAGCCATATCCGGTTGAAAAACCCATTCCATAGCTCACTCTTTTTTTGCCTCGGATATAAAAGGGACTTCTAATTAGGCGCGCTCCAGGAAAGAAAATTCTAGTTTTGATTGTTGAATAGACGAGTTTTCCCACCTCTCCAATGGTGTAATTATTGCCGCATATAAACATCGATGCTCTCCGTTCTGCTATTCTTTAATTTGTCTATATCTATTGTACTTAGAGTATTGAGCGAGGCAAATAGTGTCGAAATTGATTATGGTTACAGGCGCTAATGGATATATCGGTAAGCATGTAATTGGCAGTCTGAGTCAACTTGGTGCCGATATTATTGCTGTCGATCGTGTCTGTTCCAGCGCCTTCAGCGATAACGCTCGCGTACGTTATGTCGAAGGGGATGTGCTCTCTCCTGAGTTTAATTTCGAATTCTTTGACATTGTTCCTGATGCTTTGCTTCATTTGGCTTGGAGAAACGGATTCGATCATAACTCTTCGTCCCACTTGGATGACATGCCACTTCATTACGCCTTTATGAAACGCGCCATTGATTCTGGTGTTGAGCATGTGTGTGGCATGGGCACTATGCATGAAGTTGGATATTGGGAAGGTGCCATTGACGAGAATACCCCATGCGATCCCCAGGGTTTATATGGAATCGGTAAGAACGCATTAAGGCAGGCGTTTTTCTCTTATGCGAAAGACCGAGGGGTGATTTGCCAGTGGATTAGAGGTTTTTATATCTACGGAGATGATATTAACTCAAGGTCTATATTCGGTAAGTTGCTGCGGGCTGATGCTGCTGGCGAATCGACATTCCCGTTTACTTCGGGGAAAAATAAATATGATTTCATTTCTGTCGATGACCTAGCAGATCAAATTGCCGCCGTCGTTATGCAAGATAAAATCAATGGGATAATTAACTGTTGTTCTGGGGTTCCAGTATCCCTAGGAGACAAGATTGAGTCCTTTATTGAAGAGCACCATTTGGATATTAGGTTGGACTACGGTGCTTATCCGGATCGCCCCTATGACTCTCCTGCTGTTTGGGGAGATGCTACGAAGATCAACTCAATTTTGGAGATTTCCTAAGATGTCATATAGCTCGGCTGATCACTCATTTGTCGTTTGTGCCTATAAGGATAATCCGTTTTTGACAAAAACAATACGGTCGCTTCAGAACCAGACGGTGCCCTCGAATGTTGTTGTCTCAACATCAACTCCATCTCCATATATTGAGGGGGTTTGTTCTGAGTGTGGCGTAAAAATGGTTATTAACCCCAAACCTCATTACGCTGGTGATGATTGGAACTTTGGCTACGACAGCGTTAATTCAAAGCTTGTTACCATCGCCCATCAGGATGACTTGTATTCTCCAACATTTCTAGAGAAAACAATTGATTGCTTTAATCGTTATATAGAAAAGGACGTATCCATTTCGTTCACTGATTACTATGAGATTAGAAATGGCTCGCGGATTAATTCGAATTTTATGCTTGCCATCAAGCGCATTATGAATCAACTATTCCTGTTGCCTAGCAACGGTACAGTGTTCTTAAAAAAGACCGTGCTCAGATTTGGATGTCCCATATGCTGTCCTTCGGTTACTTTAAATAAGGAGCTATTGGGACCGGGCGTGTTCGATACGACGCTTCGCGATAGTTGTGACTACAAGACATGGGTAAAGCTGGCTTCCACCAACGGGCGCTTCTGCTACATTCCTGAAATTCTCATGGGTCATAGGATTTACGCCGATTCAGCCACCTCTAAAAACCTCGATGAAAATATTCGCACGGGTGAAACGCTGTTGATTTTACGTGAGCTCTGGCCTGAGCCTATTGCCCGCTTTGTTAATCGTGTTTATTCAAATAGCGAGCGTCTGAATAACGTTAATTGATTGGGGAGTGGTTCGAATGAAAGGTATCGTTCTTGCGGGAGGGTCTGGCACGCGCCTTCATCCTATTACTAAAGCCGTCAATAAACAGCTGTTGCCCATTTACGATAAGCCACTTATCTATTATCCAATATCTGTTCTTATGCTTGCTGGTATTAGGCAAGTTCTAATAATTACAAATCCATCTGATTTGACTTCTTATAAAACGCTCTTAGGTGATGGTTCCGATCTTGGGATGGAGATCGAATACGCTGTTCAAGAGAAGCCTAGAGGCCTTGCTGACGCTTTTGTTATTGGTCGCGAATTTCTGGCAGGAGAGCCTTGCGCGCTCGTTCTTGGCGATAACTTATTTCATGGTCAGTCGCTTTCTAAGGTTATCAATTCTGCGAAATGCAGTGTCGAACAACAAGGCGGCGCAGTTGTATTCGGATACCCAGTCAAGGATCCGCGGGCTTTTGGCGTCGTTGAATTTGACTCTAGGAATCGAGTAATTGGCATTGAGGAAAAACCGCAATTTCCAAAATCAAACTATGCAGTACCCGGGCTCTATTTCTACGATGGCCAGGTTTCCGACATTGCGGCTGAGGTAAAGCCGTCGGCAAGGGGAGAGCTTGAAATTACCAGCGTCAACAGTGCTTATCTTAATAGGGGTGAGCTGTCTGTTGAACTTATGGGCCGAGGAATGGCATGGCTTGACACTGGCACTCCCACTGGGTTACTCAAGGCTGCTGAGTATGTTGAGGCGGTTCAGAGTCGTCAGGGGTATTACGTTGCATGTCTAGAGGAGATTGCCTATCGGCAGGGCTTCATCGATTGCTCACACCTGCGCCGTTTGGGTGAAAAGCTGAAGAAAACCGATTACGGTAAGTATATTTTATCAATTGCAGATGAAGTCGAGAGGGTCAATCGTGCCTGAGCAATTTGAACCTAAGAACATTATCGTCACTGGAGGCTGCGGCTTCATCGGCAGCAATTTCGTGCACTATGTCGTGAACAACCACCCGGACGTCCACGTCACCGTCCTGGACAAGCTGACCTACGCCGGCAACCCCGAGAACATCGCCGGGCTGCCCTCCGACCGCGTGGAGCTCGTCGTGGGCGACATCTGCGACGCCGAGCTGCTGGATCGCATCGTCCCGGGGCACGATGCGATCGTGCACTACGCAGCCGAGAGCCACAACGACAATTCCATCGCCGATCCGGAGCCCTTTCTCCGCACCAACGTCGAGGGCACCTTCCGCCTGCTGGAGGCCGTCCGGAAATACGGCGTCCGCTACCACCACGTCTCCACCGACGAGGTCTACGGCGACCTTGCGCTCGACGACCCCGCCAAGTTCACCGAGGAGACGCCCTACCACCCGAGCTCCCCGTACAGCTCGACCAAGGCGAGCTCCGACATGCTCGTGCGCGCCTGGACCCGCACCTACGGCCTGCGCACCACGATCTCCAACTGCTCCAACAACTACGGCCCCTACCAGCACGTTGAGAAGTTCATCCCCAGGCAGATCACCAACATCGTCGACGGCGTGCGCCCCAAGCTCTACGGGAAGGGCGAGAACGTCCGCGACTGGATCCACACCGAGGACCACTCCTCGGCCGTCTGGGACATCCTGACCAAGGGCCGCATGGGGGAGACCTACCTCATCGGAGCCGACGGCGAGAGGAACAACATCACCGTTCTCCGCATGATCCTCGAGGCGATGGGAAAGGACCCCGAGGACTTCGACTGGGTCGCCGACCGCCCCGGCCACGACCGCCGCTACGCCATCGACAGCACGAAGCTGCAGCGCGAGCTGGGCTGGAGGCCGGCCCACACCGACTTCGCCGAGGGGCTCAAGGCCACCATCGACTGGTACGTCGCCAACGAGTCCTGGTGGCGCCCGGCCAAGGAGGCCACCGAGGCCCGCTACCGCGCGCAGGGCCAGTAAGACCGCCCGAGTACCCTTACGGGGCGCCCCGGGCGGACCGCAGGGCATGGGGATGATTCTGCGGCCCGCCCGGGGCGCCCGCAACCTGAACATCGTCGATAGGAGCTTTTCCCACATGGCAGACATCGCATTCGAGAAGGACCTCTCCGTCACCGAGACCGGCATCGAGGGCCTCAAGGTCGTCGACCTGGCCGTCCACGGCGACTCACGCGGCTGGTTCAAGGAGAACTGGCAGCGTGCCAAGATGACCGCTCTGGGCATCCCCGACCTCCGTGTCGTCCAGAACAACATCTCCTATAACGAGAAGAGGGGCGTCACCCGCGGCATCCACGCGGAGCCCTGGGACAAGTTCATCTCTGTGGCCCGCGGCTCGGTTTTCGGCGCCTGGGTGGACCTGCGCGAGGGCAGCGCCACCTACGGCAAGGTGTTCACCTGTACGCTCGACCCGTCTAGGGCCATCTACGTCCCGCGCGGCGTGGGCAACTCCTTCCAAGCGCTGGAGGATGGCACTGCATACACCTATCTGGTGGACGCCCACTGGTCGCTCGAGCTGAAGAAGACCTACACTTTCGTGAATCTTGCTGACCCCGAGCTCGGTATCGAGTGGCCTATCCCGCTTAGTGATGCCGTCATTTCTGAAGCAGACTTAAATCATCCATTTTTAAAGGATGTCGTGCCTATGGCTCCTAAAAGGACGCTGCTTGTAGGAAGCGAGACTGAGGTTGGAAATGCAATTAGGTCAATCGTCGAATGTCAGACAAGCTTAAAAGAATATGATTTTTTGGATAAATCAGCTTTCGATATCTGTGACCCAAGAACCTATGAAAGCATTGACGGTTCTATGTACGGCGCAATTATCAATTGCTCAACTAGCGGCTGTGATAGTTTGGGTGGTGGTGCGGAATGTGAGAGCGATGTTTGGACTGCCGATGCTATGGGTTCGGTTCATCTTGCTCGCTTCTGTGCCGAATACGGCATCAATCTCGTTTGCCTCAGCTTATTTACAGCTCGTAGACCTGACAGCGACCATCTTTCGCTTGATTTAGACGGTGCTTTGCTGCCTCTAGGTCTGACTAAGGCAATGGAAGAGATTGCGGTTCAGTGCTGCCCTAGCCATTACATTATTCGTCTTGATCGCCATTTAATTTCAAATAATGATGCGCACTCGATAGCAGAAACAATTCTAGATATGCTGAAAAACAAGTTGCCTTACGGCACTTATTCATCGTCCGGACATTTGTTGGGCGCATAAATTTAATTAATTGAGCGTTCTTGCCTTATTATAAAGTGCTATGTAGTTTTCTTTTCCTTCTCGACTAGACTGAGGTTGGTGGGGTTTGTCTAATCATACAAAAGCTCTTATTGCAATTCCTGCATATAATGAAGAAGAGTGTATTAAAAATACCGTTACTGAGCTTAGGGCTATCGCACCTGAATTTGACTTCGTGATTATTAATGATGGGTCTCGCGACCGTACAGGCGAAATTTGTGGTTCGTTGAACTGTAACGTTATTACCATGCCAATTAATTGCGGTCTGACAGTTGGTTTTCAGACCGCAGCTCGATATGCCGTCGATCAGGGTTACGACTATATGATTCAGTTCGATGCTGATGGGCAACATCGTCCGGAGTATTTGGCAGCTCTTGTTGAGAAGGCGGTAAATACTGGTTCCGACATTGTTATCGGTTCTAGGTTTCTGACTGTTCGCAAAGATAAATCGATGCGTATGGTTGGTTCTCGCATGATTACTGTTTTGATTAAGGCGCTGACTGGACATCGCATCAGTGATCCCACATCCGGCTTTAGGCTGTTTAGTCGCCCTGTGCTCGAAAGGTATTATTACGACAACACTCTTAATCCTGAGCCAGAATCAATTGCCTTATTTTTAAAACAAGGATATTCGGTCTCCGAGGTCCAGGTTTCCATGCGTGAACGCCAAGGTGGAGAGAGCTACTTGAATCCGGTTAAGTCCATACAATATATGCTCCGGGTATTTGTAACGCTTCTTATTGTTCAGTGGTTTAGGTGATTGTTGTGTCTATATCACTTCGCGTGTTGCTGATTGTCAGCGCTGCTGTTGTTTTGATTTTTGTTGCCCGAAAGCTTAAGAAGTCCCAGATGCAAGCTCTGGATTCGTTGTTTTGGCTATTATTTAGCTTAAGTTTTGTAGTTTTAGGCATTTTTCCCGAAATAGCAACCGCTTTTTCAGCTCTCTTCGGTTTTGTTTCGCCTTCGAACTTAGTGTTTTTATACGTGATTGCTGTTCTCGTAGTGCGCGATTTCTGCAATTCCCTGCGCTTGGCTAAGTTGGAGGAACGCTTGAATTCTCTTGTTCAGGCGGTTGCATTAGATAAATAGCACCTTCTTTTAGGCAATAGGATTGTGTATGAGCATTTGGATTACATTTACTGGCGCAATTGCAGTGGCTACTTTTCTGCTGTTTTTTCCTGGGTACCTTTTACTTTCCCCTTTTAAGAGTATTCGGTTGCCAAAATTGGCAATTGCTCCAATCGTTTCTATTTTCATTACTTGTGTGACCGGTGTTATTACTTCGGTATTTCTTCACTCTGTAAATGTGTGGGTTTTCATTTGCCTTGAACTAGCGATTCCGATTTTGGTTTTCGTTGCATCTTTTGTCTGGCGCCTTGTGAGATCTGTTCAGATGCCCGTAGGGTCCTGCTCTTGTTATTTGAATACTAAAGACGTTGATTTCCATCAAGTCCTGTACCTGATCGTTGGGTTTATTGCTGCTATCTATGTCTTTGTGTCCGTTCTCGGTTCGCCTGAGTTTTTTTCAGTTTCGATAGACAATTCGTATCATCTCAATGAGATTCATGCTCTTGCCGCCACTGGCTGCTATTCTCCTGCGGGAATAAGCGTTTACCCAACCGTTCCTGGATATGGTTCCACTGGAGCTGGGTTTTACCCCGCTGCATGGCATGTAATCTGCGCACTGGTGAGCAATATTCTTTCTATTAGCGCTGCTGTCGCTATCAATGCAGTTAATTTCTCGTTTGTTGCTTTCGTATTTCCAATGAGCTGCTTTGCGTTGATGAGTGCCATTACTGAAAAAAAGACTTGTCTCGCACTGGGAGCTTTAATTTGCATTACTGCATATGCGTTCCCGTGGAGGCTGCTTACCTTCGGCGTCCTATATTCAAATCTTGCCGCTTTTTGCCTTGTATGCTCAGTTTGTTCTGTATTCATGAGTCTAACTAAGGGCGAAGGCCTGTCTATCCAAAACAGAGTTTTGTTGGCCTTTTTATTTCTTTTCGGGTTGTTCGACCTATTTTTGCTTCAACCTAATGGGGTTTTCTCTGTTGGCGTTTTGCTGCTTCCATACGCGGCTGCAAGGTTGTATAACTTTTGCATTGCGAAAAATCTCACTCCGCTCAAGTCGTTTTCTGCTGCGGTTGGCCTAGTTGTTTGCTTTGTTGCCGCTTGGATCGTTGCATATAATTTACCCATGATGCAAGGAGTTGTTAGCATTAGCTGGGGTCATTATACGTCGCCTTCGCAAATGTTGGTCAATTTCCTCTGCCAGTCGTACTCTCCGGATTCTCCCAGTAATCTGGTTCTTGGTTTATTCGTCATTGTGGGACTGTTTTATACTCTGCAGCGCGTTGAGCTTCGCTGGATGCCTGTTTCTTATTTTCTTGCGTTAGCCATCCATTTCTCCACAGGTGCTACAGAGGCAGTATTTAAACCGTGGTTTGCTGGATTTTGGTATACAGATCCATATAGAACAGCTACGTTGTGCACGCTTGCTGCGTTTCCGTTGGCGGTCCTTGGTTCTTCGATTGTTTTCGTTGGGCTAAGAAAGAGAATTCTTGACGGCAAGCATATGTCTGCCGGATCGTTCAATCGACTTTATCCCGCTATATTTGTCGTGCTTTTTGTTACGGCTGTTTTCTATCCTTCATTTCAGATTCCGGGCTTGCTAAACGTTGAAATGGTTTTTGGCAAAACAAGGAATGTGATTAAACGAGACTATGACATGTACAACCCAGAGGAATTAAATGTGAAAGAGCTTGAGTTTGCATCGTCGGTAAAGGAGATTGTGGGTGATTCCGTTGTTTTAAATTCGCCCTACGACGGATCAGCTTTTCTTTACGGGTCTTCTGATATTCAGGTGTACTATCGCTCTTTAAACAGCTCTCCCGAGAATGACCCTAACGAGTCGATTGCCAGTAGGGCCATAAGGCATGGACTCTATAAGATTGGGTCGGATTCAGAGATAAGGCAGGCCGTTAAGGCAACCGGTGCCCATTATGTACTATTGCTCGATTTCGATAATTGTAAATCTAGAGGTCATGTTTTTACGTATAGACCTGATGACTGGGTCGGCATCGAGTCGATTGGCGATAAGACTCCAAGGTTAACACTATTAAAAAAATCGGGGCATTCTAGGCTGTATCGCATCGATTTAGAGTAATTATTGTTTAAGCATAAATTGTAATTGGAGCCTCATGCAGTTTAAGTTGGCGAATCTCATCTTCAGTGGTAATCAGGCGTTTGATCAATTCCCGACCCTCTCTTTTAGAGAGCTAGCCGGTAGGGCGATTTCTGATTCTCCATCTTCTCTGAGATTGCTTGGTTCTTCTTGGGTTGATTTTTCTACTTATTTTAATTCTCTTTCTATAATGAAGTGGAAAGAGTACTCGAATGCTGGGTCTTTTTATCTTCATTTCAAATATCGGGGTGCCGGTTTTGATTTTCAGGAGAGGACCGTTGGTAATCTTGATTGGAGCTCCCGTGTTGTTCCGGACTCCAATCGCAGCTTCTCTTCTTCTGATGTTTGGGCTTCCGTTGATATCGAAATTACCGAGCAGGCTGGTGAAATACTACATTCCTTCAGCATTGAAAGTGCCGGCGATTTGTCGCTTGATGATGCCTATTATTATGCGGATGTTGATCCTTGCTGCATTCATCCAGTCGAATTAGCTCTTGCTATTACGACATTTAAAAAAGAACAGTACGTCCTTAACAATCTAAATCTCATTAAAGAGGGGATTCTTTCTGGTAAAGAGCCAATTTCAGAACATTTTCATGTCCATGTTGTCGACAACGGCAGATCGTTAGACTGCAACTCTGGATCGGATTGTATTTCGATTCATCCTAATCCAAATGTCGGCGGTTCCGGTGGGTTTGCTCGTGGCATGATTGAGGCGCTGGAGCAGAATCCTAAAGCGACTCATGTTCTCCTGATGGACGACGATGTTGAGGTTCTTCCCGAGAGCTTTATCCGTACGTTCAACCTGCTTTCTCTTCTCAAAGAAGAATATGTTAACGCCTTTTTATCGGGCGCCATGATGAGCTTGGAAGAGCCCAATTTGCGTACCGAGGATTTGGGGTTCTTTACTGCTAAGGGAACTTTTTCTCCCCTTAAGCCTGAAGGCTATATGACTTCACTTCATGATGTAGTTGAGACCGAGATATATAAGGCCCCAACTGGCCTTTATGAGGACACTGTCCAACAGTATGCTGGCTGGTGGTATTGCGTTATACCTACCGCAACGATTGAGCGCGAGGGGCTGCCTTTGCCTCTATTTGTTCGTTCGGATGACGCCGAGTACGCGCTTCGCTGTAAACCTAGGTTCATGTCCATGAATGGTATTTGCGTTTGGCATAATTCTTTTAAGTTTAAGTATAGTGCCGCTGTGGAGCGTTATCAGGTGAGCCGAAATACGCTGATTAGCCAAGCGACGACCGGCGTTGCTCCCCTTGCTGATTTTCTTTATGAGATTCGTCGTGAGGTCGAACTCGACCTGAAGAAATTTGACTACGATGACGCTCTTCTTGCGGTAAAAGGCCTTGAAGATTTTTTGAGAGGTCCGGAGTGGATTTCTCATCCGGTTGCTGAAGCTCGCTTTATGGCGGCAAATCGTGAAAGGGAACAATTGATTCCCATCGAGCAACTCATCCCTCAAGCGCTAGAGCTGGGCGTCGACTTGACGCAGTTAACTTTTGGCAATTTGAGTCTTGAGGGCGACAGGTCTAGGCTGCAGGCATTTAAGGATTATCTGACCATTAATGGCCACCGTTTCGTTAACGATTCGGTAAAGCGTAAGGGCAAGGTTGCTGTTATTGATGCTGCGGGATGGGTTTATCCCGCCGGTAAAATCAGGGATGTTGATACACTTATTGTGGTAGATATGCCTAATAAAAAGGGCGCTATTAGACATATGGATAAGAAGCGATTCAAAGAGGTTTGGACTCGTTTTCGTAAGGCCGAGGGGGAATTCAAGCGTAACAAAGATAAGATTTATGCCGAATTTGCTTCGTATAGAGATGTCTTTACTTCGATTGATTTCTGGAAACAGTATTTGAAAGAGGCGTCTGAGTAGTCTTCGTGTGAGTGGGTTTCAAAGTGGGACCCACTCGTTCTTTTGTATCATAAGTGTAATTGTGCTTCGTTCATCGTTTGTCGTTGGGAAGGTTAAGTCATGTCCTTGCTTTCAAATATAAAAAAGATTCTTCCCGGCTCATCCCGATCATTACATGCCATGCATGAGGATATGGATCGCCGTTTTGACGAGGTATTTTCGCGTATCGAGCAGGCTGATAACGGCATCAATATGAATATCAATTACAAATTCGATACTCGGTTATTTCCAGAAATTGAATTGCTCAAGCAACGCCAACAAAGTTTGTCAGAACAAATGAGCCTTCGATTTGAATTGTTAGCGGGACGTGCGTACCCTGATCTCACCCCTTTTGAGCTCCGTTGTAAAATCTTTGATGCGTTACCCGACGCCGAGGGTGATATTAGATTGATGCAGCAGGCAAACGCGGCGTTGATGAGTAAGCTGGACGCGATTTGCACTGCCAATAATATCCAATACTGGCTTTCTTACGGCTCTCTTGTGGGGACTTTGTCTCGATCGGGGTTTATTCCTTGGGATGACGATATTGATATCTGCATGATTAGGTCCGATGTGGATAAGTTCGCTGCCGTTTTGAAAGACGACCCTTATTATCAAATCACTCTCGTATATGACTGGTTTGTAAAGTGTCGTCAAGTTCGCTTTTGTTCAACTAATCCGCTTATACCTTGTTTTGTGGACATTTCGATTTACGACCGGGCGGCCGAGAATTCCAAGCGCGCGAACGATCAGCTTAGGCAACTCAGAATTGAACTCATGGACTATTTTGACCAACATGAGGGTGAGTTTAGTTTTTGGAAAGATAATCCTTGGATGGTTCATCCCGACAGTGGTCTTAGCGTGCAGTGCGGGGATGTTGACTTGGAAGCTCAGAGAACAGTTGTTTCTTCTGCGGAGATTGATCTTGTCCAGAGCGCATTCGATTCGTTTAACGAAAAGGCTCATGCACTTGGTTTGTTGACCGATGAGACTCATGGCGATTTTGCATACGCGATTGATAACGTTTTTGATGCCCCTAAGCGTAAAATAATTTGGGATCGCAATGATATTCTTCCCGTAAGAAAGCATCCGTTTGGCGGTTTCTCTTTTTCGGTTCCTGCGAAAGCGGAAAAGGTCGCTGATGCCTGTTATCCTGGATGGCCTTACATGCCTATGGACATCTGCGGGCATGATCATTTTGCAAAGGATGTTTTGTCCGATCCCGATGTTCGCTCCGCGATGGCAAGGTTTGTTGACGAATGTAATTAGTAGTTACAACGGCTTTGATTAAGGTATTTAAAATGCAGTTTAAACTTGCGAATGTTGTACTTAAAGTTGAAAGGCATGCAAAGGGTTTTCCTGAACTCTACTATCGCGTGCTCTCCGGTGATGCTTCGTATGATGACAACATTCATTCACTTCATATCAATGGAAACGTTGACTTTCTGACGTATGTAAATGGCCTATCTGCATGCAAATGGCATCAATATGCGTCTGTTGACGGCGTCGTCTTGCATATGGCTTTATTTGGCAGAGGACGGGTTGTCGTTCATGGAGTGAGGTCTGGCGAGCTGAATCCTGTCGAGCTTAAATCGTATCCTTTTGAAGGCGATAAAGTTGATCCTTGCGTTCTCGATATCGATATCGATACAACCGGCTACGACTTGATCGGTTTTTGGATTGAGCGCGACGAGGGCTATTCCGTTGACCTTTTGAGCGCTTCTTACCTGACGGATGTTCCTGAGGGCTCAATTAACCCGATCAATCTTGCTCTTTCTACCACCACATTTAAGAATGAACGATATATTCTTCCAAACATTGAGCTCGTTAAAACCGGCATTTCTAAAGAGGGCGGTCCGATTCGCGACTACTTCCACATGTTTGTTGTTGATAATGGGCAGACCCTCGATTCTGCATCGCTTTCCGATGATCTGGTCACCGTGCTCCCGAACCCCAACACAGGCGGTTCGGGAGGATTCGCACGTGGAATGATGGCGGCTACCGAAACTCCTGATCAGTTCACCCATATTATTTTGATGGATGATGATGTCTCTATCATGCCCGAGAGTTTGATTCGCACGTTCAATCTTCTTTCTTTAGCTAAGGGCAAATACAAAGATGCCTTTATTAACGGTGCTATGCTCTCAATGGAAGATCCTACTCGTCAGTTTGAGGATGTCTCGTATGTGGCGACTACCGGTGCCTATCGTCGCGTGAAAGAAGATTTGAATGTTGGTAAGTTGTCCGATATTCTCAAAAACGAGCGTACGAGCGTTGAGGTTGACCAGGCTTACGGAGCCTGGTGGTATAGCTGCATTCCGGTGAAGGCTATCGAAAAGAACGGCCTTCCCATGCCTTTCTTTATCCGCTGCGACGACGTTGAGTTTGGCATGCGCAATAAGCCTGTCTATATGACCATGAATTGCATTTGCGTATGGCATGCAAGCTTTGAGGGTCGCTTCCGTGCTTCGGTTGATTGCTACCAGTACTTCCGCAACTTCTTTGCCATGGTTGCTCTCGATGATTGTGCTGATGAGAAGTTGTTTGTCCTTCGTATACAGCGAGGGGTACGTCAGAATTTGCGCGATATGGACTATCAGGCTGCCGAATTTATTCTCGATGGCTTTGAGGATTATCTGCGTGGCCCTGAGTATCTCCAGAAGCTTGATGGCGCCGCGACAATGATCGGCAAGGGCAAGTTAAATGAAAAACTGATCCCTGTTTCCGAAATGGATCCAGAGCTTCTTCGCAAGGCCGGGGTCACGGAGCAGGTGCTCTCTAATGTTAATCTGGAATTCCATCCTTCGAAATTTATGAAGTACTGGAGATCAATTCCTTACGATAAGCACTATCTTCCCGATGCGCTGTTGCGTGGGAAGCCAGGCTATGTGGTTAAGAACGGCAGCTGCACGCTTGAGGGCAACTCGACGCGTTGTAAGACGCTGGTCTTTCTGGATCCGACGCGCGAGAAGGGGTCGATCCGCACGATGGATCGAGCACGGTTCAAGAGTATTCGCCGCCGAGAGCACGAACTGATGACGCGCTATCGTAATGAAGGCAAGAGCGTCAGAGGAGCATGGAAAGATGCCATGCCGTACATGACTTCGCGAGAGTTCTGGGAAGAGTACTTGGGACTTAAATAAGAAGGGGTCCGGACTCAGTCCAGACCCCTTCTTATTTTGAATAAGTTTTATAGGCTTGTAGTTCCCATTGCTTTCGTTCAACCTTTGCAACCGAGTCGAGAATGAGCCCCGTTGCCAGGCTCAGGCCGCACAGAAACATGAATGAGGCTGCCAGCATGGCTGTGGGGAAACGGGGGACTAAGCCGGTTTGGAAGTACTCTGCAACAATCGGTATTCCCAGGGCAAGACCGATGATGGCGAAAACGAGTGCAATAAGACTAAAGAATTTGAGCGGACGATAGTCTTTAAAGAGCGTGCCGATCATTGCTATGACTTTAATACCGTCGCTAACTGTGTTGAGTTTGGATTCAGAGCCGGCAGGTCGATCTCGATACTCTACCGGCACGTCTTGAATGCGCCAGCGGTGGTCGACGGCATGGATGGAGAGCTCGGTTTCGATCTGAAAGCCCTCGCTCAAGACGGGGAAGGTCTTGACGAAAGGCTTGCTCATGGCTCGGTAGCCGGTCATGACGTCGTCAAAGCTGTAGCCGTAAATCCATTTGATCATCGCACGAACAAGGTTGTTGCCAAAGCCGTGAAAGGCTCGTTTATTCTCTTCGGCATAGGTGCCGTTTGAAAGACGATCGCCAACGGTCATATCTGCTTCGCCGTTAAGGATGGGATTGCAGAGTGACTTGGCAGCTTCGGCGGGGTAGGTATCGTCGCCGTCGACCATCAAGTAGCATTCGGCATCGACATCACGGAACATTTGGCGGCACACGTTGCCTTTGCCCTGCCTGGGCTCGTGGCGCACCGTAGCCCCGTGCTGCTTAGCGATATGCGAAGTGTCATCGGAAGAGTTGTTGTCGTAGACATAGACAACTGCGCCGGGCAGCTCTCGATGAAAATCGTCGACAACTTTGCCAATCGTCAGTGCTTCGTTGTAACAGGGGATTATGACGGCGGTATTCGAATAGTCCATGTAGGACCTCCTTTAATGACTCATCTGGTCGAAAGTATACCTATCGCCTGCCCCTTTGATTAGATATGGGTTAGTTTTCCAGATTTGTTGCGGTGGGTTATCGTTAACGTGGGAGGGCTATACTTTCCAATGTTATGTTTTACGAGACAAGGAGATGGTCCGTGGCTGACAATGTAGAGAGTCAGAAAGCGGTGGCTAAACCGGCCTCTCACGCTAAAAATGATTTCGAAAAGGACAAATTTATCCTTAGGCAGCTGGTTACCAAGGATTTTAAGATTAAGTATCGTCGCAGCGTTTTGGGCGTAGCTTGGTCCGTGCTCAATCCTTTGTTGATGATGATTGTCATGTCAATTGTGTTTTCGACAATCTTTGCCCAAGGTCGCAATGGCTCCGTTACGCCTGAGATGTATCCACTTTATTTGATTGTCGGTAATGTGACGTTTTCTGTTATGTCCGAATCGACAAACCAGGCGTTGATGTCCATCATTTTGGCTTCCTCGCTGTTGAAGAAGGTCAAGGTGCACCGTTGGGTCTTTCCAGTGCAGAAGGTGCTGTTCTCGCTCGTCAACTTCGCCTTCTCTTTGGTTGCTGTTGCCTTGGTCATGCTCTGGTTCCATGTGGTCCCTACCTGGCATCTAATTCTGCTGCCAGTTTGCTTATTTCTGCTTATGTGCTTCTGCATGGGTTTGGGTCTGATGCTGTCTGCGCTGGCGGTCTTCTTCCGTGATGTCATGCATCTATGGAGTGTTGTCATTACTGCTTGGATGTATTTGACGCCGATTTTCTGGACGACTGACTTCATTGGCAAGATGGATCACTGGATTCAGGTTCTGGTGGTCGTCAATCCCATGTACAACTACCTCCAGTTTATGCGTGACATCTTCCTGTTCAATACCGTGCCTTCTGCCCTTACGGTTGGCCTATGTGTTGTTTGGGCTGTTCTTGCCCTTGCCATTGGCTATGCCGTGTTCCACAAGACCGAGCACAAGTTCATTCTCTACATCTAAGGAGTGCTGTTCATGACTGAATCTGCTATTGATTACAGCAAGCAGCCCCTTGCTGTTGAGGTCAAAGACGTCACCATGATCTTTAATATGGCGTCTGAGTCGCTTACAAACCTCAAGGAGTACTTTATTAAGCTCGCAAAGCACGAGCTGTTCTTTGAGGAGTTCCGTGCGCTTAAGCACATTTCGTTTGAGGTGCATCGCGGCGAGGTCGTTGGCCTTGTTGGTACTAACGGTTCCGGCAAGTCTACGATGCTCAAGATTATCGCTGGCGTTTTGGAGCCCAGCGAAGGTGAGGTTAAAGTCCACGGCAATATCGCGCCGCTGATTGAGCTCGGTGCCGGCTTTGACCCGGAGCTTACCGCGCGTGAGAATATCTATCTGAACGGTGCGCTGCTTGGCTATACCAAGGAGTTTATCGACGCGAGCTTTGACGAGATCATTGAGTTTGCTGAGCTTAAAGACTTTGTTGACATGCCCTTGAAGAATTTCTCTTCGGGTATGGTCGCGCGCATTGCCTTTGCTATCGCCACGATTACCGAGCCTGATATCCTAATCGTCGATGAGACACTTTCTGTTGGCGATGTCTTTTTCCAGCAGAAGTGCGAGCGCCGCATTCAGCACTTTATCGAGAGTGGCGACGTCACGGTCTTGTTCGTTTCTCACTCCATGGAGCAGGTTGAGCGTATTTGCCAGCGTGCTGTATGGATCGAGAAGGGCGACCTGCGCATGGATGGACCCGTGAACGAGGTCTGCAAGGCATACCATGACCAGTTCAAGTAGGTTATAATTTATTGGCCGTGCGAACTTGTACCCGCTTGGTCGCGCGACTCTATGCTCCATTAGCTCAGTTGGATAGAGCAGGGGACTTCTAATCCCAAGGTCGACGGTTCGAATCCGCCATGGAGCACCAGAGAGTTTTTGAAGACCCGGCTATTAAACCGGGTCTTTGCTTTAAAAGCACTCAACCGTGCTATTGTTTAAACACGGGCTGCAAGACATGGGGATGACTTGCAGCCTATTTGTTTTCAAATGTCAATTGCTCTTACGTCCTAGACGTGTCATGAGGTTGATGGGCTCGTGTTGCATGATTGGTGACTCATCTTCAGTAACAACAGTGCACCCTCATCCCATCCTCTAAAAAAGTTCTTAACACAGCCTTAAAGGCGTCTCGGCTTGCGTTGACAGCGTACAATACGCATGTTTGACTATGGCAAAAGTGGAATTTAAGGGAGGGGATGCGTCATGGAGGTGCTGGTTGTTGGCAACACCGCATATGTTGACGACGACTTTTGTACCAAGGCGTTTCCCGGTGACCATGTTCAGGTTGTAGCTGCCGACGATGCGCAGCGCGAGTCATCGTCCCACAGCTCGTGGAAAGAGTTGCTGCGCCACCTGGACCAGGCTTATGAGTTCGACCGCGTGGTCTACCTCTCTACTTATCTCACTCCGCATACCGAGACTTTTGGCGACATTGAGCTGCTGCGCTCGGTATTTCGTGCTTGCATGGGCCGCCGTGTGCAGCTGCTGTTTGTTGCGGGGCCTGCGGGCGCGGAGGGTGCTGGTGGCGCGGCGAACAATGCCGATTCGCTTGATGCTACAGATGCTGCCGCCCAAACGGGTAAGGGCATTATCGCCCGCGCGGCCAACGACCTCTGTCGCTACTATGCTTCGCAAGACGACATCCAGGTCAAGATCCTGTGCACGCCCTATCTCTATACAGCCTCCGCGGCGCTCGACGACCCCTTCTTGGTGCCGCTGTTCGAGGCGTGCTCGACCGGGTCGGTCGCGCTCCAAGGTGCCGCGGACGCGCCGTTTCCCCTGCTGTGCGCGGAGGAGCTAGCGGTGCTGGTACATCGCGTCTTTGATAGTTGGGAT
Organism: uncultured Collinsella sp.; assembly: GCA_900541785.1. Classification (GTDB taxonomy): domain Bacteria; phylum Actinomycetota; class Coriobacteriia; order Coriobacteriales; family Coriobacteriaceae; genus Collinsella. The sequence goes on along the minus strand of UQKY01000005.1, from coordinate 30,642 downwards.
GCGACCTTTGAGACGCTCGACGTTGCAGATGCTTTCCATCGCACAGCGGGCGACTTGGGCGGCGCGCTCCAGGGTCTGTTCCCCGGGCTGTCCGTTGCCTATGGCGAGTCGACCGGCTATGCGTTGCCCGCAGGCGATGTCGCTCGCAAACGCTATGGCTGGTTTCAGCGTTACGACCTGCTGCGCGACCTTTCGACCATCCACACCCGCTGGGCTAACACCCGCACCAAAAAGGCCAATCCCTTGCGTGCGGCCATCGATCGCATTCAGCTGCGCGCGCTGCCTATTAAATGCCTGGAGACGGGCGTTGCCTGGGTGCTGTTCGAGGTGCTGGAGCATCTGTTCTCCCAATCGGCCCAGCTCAACGTGCTCGACTATCGTCTGCTCTATGTGGTCCTGATTGGCACGCTCTACGGGCTCGACTTTGGCCTGGTCGCCGCACTGCTGGCGTCGATTGGTCTGGCCGTGAGCTATTTTGCCCTGTACGGCTATACCTTTCAGGGTTTGTTCTATGAGCCTTCCAACTGGCTGCCGTTTATCGCGTACTTTGTGGTGGGCGCCGTGTGCGGCTATGTGCAGCTGCGCAACAGCGAGGCCGTTAAGGCGGAACGTGACGAGAACGAGCTTGTGCGAAACCGCAATACGTTCCTAACGCGGCTCTATCACGACGCGATTGAGGACAAGCGTGCCTACAAGCGCCAGATTGTGGGGCGCCACGACAGCTTTGGCAAGATCTTTGCCGTGACGCAGGAGCTCGACGTACTCAACCCGCGTGATATATACCGCAAGTGCTGCGAGCTGCTGGGTGAGATTCTCGAGAACGATTCGGTGACAATCTACCATGTTTCGGGCGGGGCATTTGCGCGCTTGGTAGCGGCGAGCCCGGCGATTTCCAACAATGTGCCGCGCTCGCTCTCGCTCGACGACCTTGCGCCCGTGCTCCAAGGTTCGATCTCTGGTTTGTGGGTGAACCGCGCACTGACGCCGGGGCTTCCTATGTTTGGCTATGCGATCGAGCGCGATGGAGCCCCCGCCGTGTTGATCTTCGTGCGTCACGTGGCCGAAAGCCAAATGACCCTGTACTACCAAAACCTGTTCCGCATCCTGTGCGGCCTGGTGGAAAGCGCGTTGGGACGCGCCTTCGATTACGAGGCCGTGGCGCAGGATAAGCGCTGCGTTGCCGGCACGTGCGTGCTCAACCACGATGCCTTTGGCCAGGAGCTTGCCGCCGAGCAAGCGCTTGCGTACAACAAGATGGGGAGCTTCTTGCTCCTGCGCGTGGTGCCGGGCATGGAGCCCGTTGGCGAGCTGGTCGGCGCCATTGGGCCGGCGATTCGCGAGAGTGACGCTGCGGGCCTGGTCGATGGAGACACGCTTTACCTGCTCATGCGTCAGGCGACCGAGGCCGACCTGCCCGTTATTTGTGCGCGCTTGGGCGCCAAGCACATTACGGTGGAACCCGTCGGCAGCGAGGACGTAGTGGCCCTGCTGCAGCGCATCGCGCCCGCTGGCAACGGTGAGGGGGAGGCCGCTTGATCTCGCTTGTCGTTGCTGCCGTACTGCTATTAATTCATGCGCTGGCCTGTCTGGTGCTGTGGACGCTTATGAAACTGGGCTTGCTGCCGGTTCGAGGGCACATGCTTGCCGTGATGGTTCTCGTACCGTTGTGGGGCCCGTTGCTCGTGGCACTGCTCTCGGTGCGTAGCGCGGTGTTCGGTGACGACCTTAAGGACGCCACGCTGGAGACGCTGCGCATTAACGATGACATGCATCGCAGTATGCTGGTGCAGGGACGCGAGGGCGATGATGGCGTGGTGCCGCTCGAGGAAGCGCTGATCGTCAACGACCCGGGCGACCGCCGCCGTCTGATGCTCTCCATGCTTACCGAGGATCCGGATGCGTATCTGGCACAGTTGCAGGCAGCAAAACTCAACGACGATGTTGAGGTCGCGCACTATGCCGCGACGGCGGTGGCGCAGATTTCCAAGGAGTCCGATCTTAAGCTGCAGCAGTTGGAACGCGCGTTTAAGACCGATCCCAGCTCGCATAACCTGGATGCGTATTGCGACTTTTTGGGCGCCTATCTGGACTCGGGTCTGGCAGAGGGCCGCGTGGCACAGATTCAGCGTCAGCAGTATGCACGCTTGCTTGCGCGTCGTTGCGAACGCGAGGACGGGCCGGCGCTGCGCATTCGCTATGCCACGGCGCTGGCCGATGCCGGCGAGATTGATAAGGCGGAGGACGTCGCTAGCCAGTTGGCGATCGATGCGTCAGACGAGCAGGACGTGTGGATGCTCTGCTTGCGCTTGGCTGTGATTCGTCGCGATGGGCAGGCGGTACGGCGTGTAATCGACGCGATCGATAAGCAGCATGTGTATTTGAATGCCGAAAATCGTGAGAGGCTGGCATTTTGGCGTGAAGGAGAGGAGGCCCGATGAGCGTGGTGCAACATATCCGCGAGCGTGCGGGCCATTTTCGCTGGATGGGGCTGCTCGTGGTATGGGCTGTCTTTATCGCCATGGCCGCCGTGCTACTTGTGGAGCGAGCCGGCGTGCAGTACAGCGCCGGACAGCACAAGCTGGGCATGCTCGCCGCCAATGACGCGGTACCGGCAAGCTCGGCGATGTTTGGCAAAAAGCCCACGTGCTTGGTTATTACCGACTCGGACCAGGACGGTGTCGAGGACGTCAAAGAGCAGTTTGACCAGATTCTGCTCGACATGAAAATTGCCCACCGCGATGTGGATATTGCCACCGATGGTGCTGATGCGATTCCTTCCCTCACATCCTTCGACCGCGTGATTTTACTGATGCCTTCGATCGATGGGCTCGGTACGCACCTCTCCGACATCATGAGCTGGGTGAGCTCCGGCGGTTCGCTGATGCTCGCCATGACGCCGGACAATTCGAGCTATCTGCAGGCAATCGGTCCCAAACTGGGCATCGATTCTGCCGGCTATGAATATGCGACGGCAGAGAGCATCGTGCCGAGCGAGGACTTTATGATCGGCGGCGGCCAGCGTTATGAGTTATCGGATCCCTTCGATTCGTCGCTTTCGGTTTCGCTGCGTGAGACGGCCCATGTGTGGGCTAAAACCGGCGACACGGGTACTCCGCTTATTTGGTCGAGCGATTGCGGCACCGGGCGTACCGTGGTGTGCAATATCGGTATCTACGACAAGGTTATGCGTGGTTTCTATGCCGCGGCCGTGAGCCTGTTGGGCGATGCCACGGCCTATCCGGTCATCAATAGCGCGGTGTTTTACCTGGACGATTTCCCGAGCCCCGTTCCCTCGGGCGACGACACGTACGTCAAACGCGACTACGGCCTTTCTATCGCCGATTTTTATGCCAAGGTGTGGTGGCCCGACCTGCAAAAACTCGCGCAGCAATACGGCATTCGCTATACCGGCGTGATGATCGAAAACTACGAGGATGTGGTCAACCAAACCGAGCCCACGCGCCAGGCCGATACCACGCAGTTCCGCTACTTTGGCGGCATGCTGCTGCAGATGGGCGGAGAGCTGGGCTTCCACGGCTACAACCATCAGCCGCTGGCACTCTGGGACACCGACTATGGCACGCTGTACGACTACAAGACATGGAAGAACAAAGAGACGCTTGTTGCATCGCTCAACGAGCTTATCGCCTTCCAAGACGACGTACTGCCCAATGCGCACGGCTCGGTCTACGTGCCGCCGTCGAATATCCTTTCGGCCCGCGCCCGCAAGATTATCGGTACCGACGTGCCGCGCATTAAGACCATTTCCAGTACGTATTTTGAGGATGGCACTGATCTGCCGTATGTGCAGGAGTTTGGCGTGGCGAGCGATGGCATTGTGGAGCAGCCGCGTATCGTCTCGGGCGGCATGGTCGATGACACCTATATGCGTCTGGCCGCGGTGTCCGAGCTCAACATGCACTACGTGAGTACTCACTTTATGCATCCCGATGACCTGCTGGATCCCGATCGCGGCGCTAAGGAGGGCTGGGAGGTCTACAAGGGCGGCCTGACCGACTACCTGGACTGGCTTACCAAGTCTGCGCCCGACCTGCGCCACCAGACGGGTTCGGAGTGCTCGGGTGCCATCCAGCGTTTTTCGTCCGTGACGGTGAGCGTGGATACGAGCGACGATGCCTGGACGCTCAACCTGGGCAACTTCCACGACGAGGCTTGGCTTATGTTCCGTGCCAATAACGGCGAGCCGGGTACGGCGTCCGGTGGCGAGATTAAACACCTGACGGGCGACCTGTACCTAGTCAAAGCGACGGATAAGACCGTGACGATTGAGCGCAAGGAGGGTGGCGACCGATGAGAATCTGCTTGGTGCTCGAGGGCTGCTATCCCTACGTGCACGGCGGTGTGTCCACCTGGATGCACGGCTACATCACGGCCATGCCCGAGCACGAGTTTGTGCTGTGGGTGATTGGCGCCCACGCCGAAGACCGCGGCAAGTTTGTCTACGATCTGCCCGGCAACGTCGTCGAGGTGCACGAGGTGTTCCTGGACGATGCCCTGCGTCTTTCGGGCGAGCAGGAGGAAGTCGACTTCGACGAGCGCGAGCGCGAGGCGCTGCGCCGTCTGGTTTCGCTCTCCAATCCGGACTGGGACGTGCTGTTCGACATTTTCCAGCGCCGCCACGTGCATCCGCTCTCATTTTTGCAGAGCCGCGCGTTTATGGACATCTTCCGCGACGTGTGCCTGGCCGAGTACCCGTATACGCCTTTCGCCGACGCCTTCCATACCATGCGCTCGATGTTGCTGCCCGTGCTCTATCTGCTGGGCAGCGAGGTTCCGGTGGCCGACGTGTATCACGCCATCTCGACCGGCTATGGCGGTCTGCTTGCGAGTCTTGGCTCGAGTGTTCATAACGCGCCGGCATTGCTGACCGAGCACGGCATCTACACGCGCGAGCGCGAGGAGGAGATCATTCGCGCCGACTGGGTGGTGCCCTCGTTTAAGGACCGTTGGATCCGCTTTTTCTACCTGCTTTCGGAGGAAATCTACCGTCGCGCTTTTCGTGTGACGAGTTTGTTCCACAACGCGCGCAAAACGCAGATCGACATGGGTTGCGATGCAGAAAAATGCCTGGTTATCCCCAACGGCATTCAGTTCGATCGCTTTAAGGACATTCCCTTAAAGCCCGATGACGGCTGGGTGGACATTGGCGCGGTGGTGCGTCTGGCGCCCATCAAGGACGTCAAGACCATGATCTATGCCTTCTTTGAGTTGCACGAGCGCCTGCCGCACGTGCGCCTGCATATTATGGGTGGCGTGGACGACGAGGAATATGGCGCCGAGTGCCATGCGCTTGTGGAGACATTGGGCGTGCGTGACTTGATCTTTACCGGCCGCGTCAACGTGGTCGAGTACATGGAAAAGCTCGACTTTACCATTTTGACGAGCATCTCGGAGGGCCAGCCGTTGAGCGTGTTGGAATCGCTGGGCGCGCGTCGCCCCTGCGTGACGACCGAGGTCGGCTGCTGCCGCGAGCTGCTCGAGGGCGCCCCCGGCGACGACTTTGGCGTTGCCGGATATGTGAGCCCGCCCATGTATCGCAAGGGTCTGGCCGATGCCATGGAGCGCATGTGCGCGAGCCGTGCCCGCCGTCTGGAAATGGGGGAGCGCGGCCAGCGTCGCGTGGCGACCTACTACCTACACGAGCAGATGCTCGCCAACTATCGTGCGCTGTACGACGAGACGGCTCGCGCGTTCAATTTGCCCAAGAAGGAGGTGTAGCCGGTGGCCGGAATCGGTTTTGAGTTCAAGCGCCTGTTTAAGCGCAAGGGTCTGTTTGCCACGATGCGCGCCTATGGCTACGCCGGCATCGTGTGCACGGGCCCCATGCTGCTGGGCGTACTGTTGCAGGTGGGCATTTTGGTGCTGTGCGGTCTGTGGGACGTGGGCCGCGCCAACCAGGATCTGCTGGTGTGCATGGTGACCTATACGCTTCTGGCGTCGCTTACGCTCACGAGCTTTTTCTCCATGCCCGTCACGCGCTTTTTGGCGGACATGCTGTTTGCCGAGCGCGAAGAAGAGGTCTTGCCCTCGTTTTGGGGCTCCAACGCCATCATGCTCGTTGCGGGCACGGTGCTCTACGGCGTATTTTTGCTGTTCTCGGGCGCCACGCTACTGCAGGGGCTGCTGTGCCTGTGGCTGTTCAACATTATGATCGTCAACTGGAACGGCATGAGCTATCTCACCGCTATTAAGGACTACCGGGGTATTCTGTGCAGCTTTGCCGCGGCCATTGGCGTGGCGTGCCTGTGTGCCTTGGCCGCGCTGGCACTGGGGCTGCCGCCGGTCGAGGGCCTGCTGGCCTCGATCGCCCTGGGCTACGGTGTGATGCTCGCTTGGGACGTGGTGCTGCTGTACCGGTATTTTCCTCAGAGCGAACGTAGCCCCTGGCTCTTTTTGCGCTGGCTCGATCAGTTTATGCCGCTGGCACTCACGGGCCTGTTTACCAACCTGGGACTCTTTGCACATCTGGTAATTATTTGGGCCGGCCCCATTGGCGTGCAGGTCAAGGGCCTGTTTTACGGCGCGCCCTATCATGATGTGCCGGCGTTGCTTGCGTTTTTGACCATTCTGGTCACGACCGTCAACTTTGTGGTGTCGGTCGAGGTGAATTTTTATCCGCGTTACCGCGACTATTACAGCCTGTTCAACGACGGTGGCGTGGTGGGCGACATTATGGTGGCCGAGGAGGAGATGCTCGCTACGCTCAATCGCGAACTGCGCTTTTGTGCGCTCAAACAGCTGTTTGTGACGGCGGCGGTGATCTCGCTCGAGACCACGGTGCTCTCGGCCCTGCCGCTGGGCTTTAACAACCTTATGCACGGGTATTTTCGCACGTTATGCGTGGCCTATGGCCTGTATGCCGTGAGCAATACGGTGATGCTCATCTTGCTGTACTTTACCGACTACAAGGGCGCGGTGCTGGCATCGGGCCTGTTTGCCGGCGTGGCCGGGCTGGCGACCGTCGTCTCGCTGTTTTTTCCGCAGCAGTTTTACGGCTTTGGCTTTTTGTTGGGTGCGGCGGTGTTTTTTATCGTGGCACTGCTGCGGCTCGATACCTATACTGACAACTTGCCGTATCGTATCCTGAGCCAGCAGCCCATTGCGGCGACCGACAAGGTGGGCTGGTTTACCGAGCTGGGCCGCCTGCTCGACCGTGCCGAGCGGCGCTACGAGGAGCTGCGTCTAGAGGGCGAGCCGCATGGCGCGTTTGAGCGCACGGTGGTTCGTGTATATCGCAACCATTGGGGAGGTCCTGATGACCGATAGGATGATATCGCGCCGCCGCTTGATTGAGGCGGCTGCCGGCACGTTGCTGCTTTCGGGCTGCTCGGTGCAGGAAGACTCCTCGACAAAAAAGACCAAGAAGCAGGACAAGATTAAAAAGGCCGATGCGTCTAGCGAGATCAAGCATCTTCGCGACAAGGACGAGCTGTACGAGGTTTACGACGACTCGGGCATTGTGACCATGTACCTGACGGTCTCGCGCGGCAATAGCTCCGAGAACACGGACCACAGCTGGGCCGAGATCAATACGTACTCGGTCTACGACTATGCCGACATGGGCGTGACGCGCTATCAGGTTATGGGCCTGGTGCAGCCTGGCGATGATAAGGGTCCCGTTGCTGGCGAAGTGGGCTATGGCGAGGAGGCGCCCAACGCCACGGTGCAGGTACGCGGTCAGACGTCGAGTACCTATACGCAAAAGAACTACAAGGTGGAGCTCAAAAAGGGCAAGGGCACGTGGCGCCAGCAACGTGCGATTGCGCTTAACAAGCACATGGGCGAGGGCATGCGCTTTCGTAACAAGATGGCCTACGATCTGATTCGTGGCATTCCCCAGATGATGGGCCTGCGCACGCAGTTTGTGCACTTATGGGTGTGCGACCAGACCGAAAAAACTAACGACACCTTTGGGGACTACGGTCTGTTTACGCAGGTCGAGCAGCTCAACAAGACGGCGCTCAAGGCCCACGGTCTGGATAAGAGCGGGCATCTCTATAAGGTGAACAGCTTCGATTTCCATCGCTTCGAAGACACCATTAAGCTCGCCGATGACCCCGACTATAACCAGACGGCGTTTGAGGGCATGCTCGAGATTAAGGGCGATTCGGACCATACCAAGTTGATCGAGATGCTCGATGCGCTCAACGACGATACGCAAAAGATCGACGACGTGCTCGACACCTACTTCGATACCGAGAACCTGGTCTATTGGATGGCGTTTCAGATCTTGACGGGTAATTGCGATACGCAGAATCGTAACTGCTATCTGTACAGCCCGCTTAACTCCAAGGTTTGGTACATCCTGGATTGGGACAACGACGGCATGCTGCGCAAGCTTGAGCTGAGCCTGACCGGATTCTCGGATTATGCGAGCTGGGAGCGCGGCGTGAGCAACTACTGGGGCAACGTGCTATTTAACCGCGCGCTGCGCAGCAAGTCGTTCCGCAGCGAACTCGATAGCGCCGTCAAGGACCTGCGCTCGTATTTGACCGAAGAGCGTCTGAGCAAGATGGTCGAGCATTATCGTGAGGTCACGGAGCCGCTCGTCTTTGCTGCGCCCGACCTCGATAACCTGCCCGTGACCAAGGACGAATACGAGCAGATCGCCGCGGCCATCCCCTCCGAGATTGAGGAGAACTACAAGAGCTATCGCGAGAGCTATAAGAAGCCCATGCCGTTCTACATTGGCGTGCCGCAGATCGATAACGGTAAGCTGCGCATCAATTGGGATGCGTCCTACGACTTTAAGGCGCGCGACATCCGCTATACCGTGGAGCTTGCGCGCGACTATGCCATAAGCGACGTGGTCTTTAAGGCCGAGGACGTGCTGCTGCCCGAGGTGACCTGCGATGCGCCCGATGCCGGCCAATATTTTGTGCGTGTGCGCGCCACCAACTCCGACGGCTATACGCAAGATGCGTTTGACTATTACGTGACCGACGACGGCAAGCAGTACGGCATGAAGTGCTTCTACGTGCAAGATGGCGGCAAGGTCGTGGAGGACACGTATGAGGAGGGCTAGCGCGCTGCTTGAGCGTCTGGCGGCTCCGCCCGCGCGAACCACGCAGGAGCGTTACCGCCACGAGCTCAAGTACCTCATTAACGAGGGCGAGCACGCCGCGCTTGCCTGTCGCATGTCGCCGGTCTTTAAGCTGGACAAGCATGCGCGGGCGGGCGGTTACACCATCCGCAGCCTGTATTTTGACGACTACTGCAACTCGGCCTACGAGGAAAAAGACGCCGGTATCCTGATGCGCAAAAAGTATCGCGTGCGCATCTATAGCGGCAGCGACAAGGTGATTAAGCTCGAGCGTAAAAAGAAGTACGGCAGCTGGATCTACAAGGAGGATGCGCCGCTCACCCGCGACGAGTTTGAGCAGGTCCTCGCCGGCGACTATGACTTTTTGCTGCGCAGCCCGCATCAGCTCTGCCGTGAGTTCTATATCGAGTGCATCTGCAACATGATGCGCCCGCGCACCATCGTGGACTACGAGCGCGAGCCGTGGGTGATGGACGAGGGCACCGTGCGCGTTACGTTTGACATGAACGTGCGCGCCGCGGTGGGAAGCTTCGATATCTTTGATGCGACCTTGCCCGCGCTGCCGGTCTTGGAGCCCGGCAAACTAGTGATGGAGGTCAAGTTTACCGAGTTTTGCCCGCAGCTGGTGCGCGATTTGGTGCCGCCGGGTGCGGCCGAGCTCACGGCGGTTTCCAAGTACTGCCTGTGTTACGAAAAGACCGCCTACCTGCGCGGTTTTAATTACTGGGAATCGGATTTTGAGAACCGAGGGGATATTTAGACCATGAGCACCAGGGACTTTTTTAAGAACTCCGTCTTGGAGGCGTTTGGCCAGGTCGACCCTGCCAAGATCGGCCTGTCGCTGCTCGTGGCGCTCGCCATGGGCATCCTGATCTACTACGTGTACAAGCGCTTTTTTACCGGCGTGGTGTACTCGCGCAGCTTTGCCGTGACGCTTGTGGGCATGTGCGTGCTCACCTGCATGGTGACGCTCGCGATCTCGACCAACGTGGTCATCTCGCTCGGTATGGTTGGTGCTCTGTCTATCGTCCGTTACCGAACGGCGGTCAAGGATCCGCTCGACCTGTTGTATCTGTTTTGGTCCATTACCACGGGTATCACAGCGGGCGCCGGCATGTACGCGCTCGTAGGGCTTGCGGCAGTGGTGATCGTCGTGATGATCGCCGGCTTCGCTACGCACCAGGACAAGGCGCGCGTGTACATGATGGTTATCCACTATACGGGTCAGACCACGGGTGACGACATTGTGCGTGCCTTTGGCCGCACCAAGTTCACCGTTAAGTCTAAGACCATGCGCGGCGACAAGGTGGAGATGGCCGTCGAGGTGTTCTCGGACGGCGTGGACATGCCCTATGCCGACGCCATCCGTGCGCTCGACGGCGTGGAGGACCTGACGCTCATCCAATACAACGGCGAGTATCACGGTTAGAACCCTAGCGAGCAAATTGCACAAAGAGGGGCGCTCCTGGTCGAGCGTACGTCAGCGAGCGGGCAGCTGCCGTGGCGAGGTGCCACGAAAGAGGAGCGACGCGTACTTCATGTACGCGAGCGACGGTTTGAGCGGCAGATCGCCCGGCAGATGCCCGCGCAGCGTCGAGCAGTCCGGCGTTCGTCAGAACGCCGGAACGAACAGGTATCATTGTGTAAGCGATTTCAATGACAGGGGTGCTTGTGGTAAAGATGAAAGATGTGGCCGAGCTGGCCGGCGTTTCGAGTGCCGCCGTCTCGCGCTACCTCAACGGTGGATATATCTCGGCGGATAAGGCCGCGCGCATTAAGCAGGCGATTGAGCTGACCGGATACGTGCGGTCCAGCCAGGCTCGCGCGCTGCGCACCGGCTCCACCAAACTCATCGGCGTCATCGTGCCCAAGATTAACTCGGAATCCGTTAGCCGCATTACCGCCGGCATTGGCCAGGTGCTCGGTCGCCGTGGCTACCAGATGCTGCTTGCCAATACCGACAACGCCCCTGATCGCGAGCTCGAGTACCTCGATTTATTCCAAAATCACCCGGTCGATGGCATTGTACTCGTGGCGACCATGATCACCGACGAACATCGTGCGGCCATTGCGTCTTGCCACGTGCCCATTGTGCTGATCGGCCAAAACGTCGAGGGCGCGGCTTGCGTCTACCATGACGATTTCGAGGCTGCCTTTGAACTGGGCCATGCGCTTGCGGGCCGTGTGGACGGCAAGATTGCCTATATTGGAGTTACCGAGGAAGACCGTGCCGCCGGTTACGACCGTCGTCGTGGTTTTGAAGCTGGTCTGGGCGCCGCGGGTGTTGTGCTCGATCCCGAGCTGATTCGCCGCGGGTCCTTTACCCTCGATTCCGGCTATCGTGCGTCGCGCGAGCTGCTGGGCGAAGTACCCGATGTTTCGTTTATCGCCTGCGCGACCGATACCATGGCGGCGGGCGCGCTGCGTGCCATCGATGAGGTTCGCGGCATGGGCGAGGGCATACACCGCGTGAGCGGTTTTGGCGACAATGCGTTTTTGCGCGCGCTGACGGGCGGCATTCCCACTGTGCATTATGGGTATCTGACCAGTGGCGTCGAGGCCACCAGCATGCTGCTCGACACGCTCGATGGCGTGGAGGGGGAGCGCGGTCTCAAGACGCTCAAGCTCGGCCATCAGCTTATGAATGTCTAGACTCTGGGCACGTCTGTCTGCCTCTGAGCCGCCTGTTTTTGCCGTAAAACTACCATTCGCCGGCTATTTCCTACCGTTCACCCTACTGTGAAAACGATTACATACATATGAAACTGAAAACGATTACAGTGTAAGTATCAAAGATGACCGGGTGCACATGCGCCCGCTGGAGGAAAGGGAAGTCATGGACTACCGCAAATCAGCCCAAGAGGTGCTCGACAACATCGGTGGCGCTGGCAACGTTGTTTCGGCCGCACACTGCGCCACGCGTCTGCGCCTGGTGATTGCCGATAACGCCAAGGTCGACAAGGAGGCCCTCGAGAATATCGACGGTGCCAAGGGCGTCTTTGAGGCCCAGGGCCAGCTCCAGATTATTTTTGGCACTGGCACCGTCAATAAGGTCTACGACGAGTTCATTGCGCTCAGCGGCGTCGAGGCTGCCACCAAGGCCGAGGTCAAGGAGGCCGCGGCGCAGCAGCAGAACATCTTTATGCGTGCCATTAAGGTGCTCGGCGACGTCTTTGTCCCCATCATCCCCGCCATCGTGGCTTCGGGCCTGCTGCTGGGCATTATGAGCGCCCTCAACTTTATGGCCTCCAACGGCTTTATCGCGCTCGACACTAATAACTTTATTTATAAGATTGCCGACCTGGTCTCGGGAACGTCCTTTGGCATCCTGCAGATCCTGATCGGCTACTCCGCGGCTAAGGCCTTTGGCGCCAACCCGTATCTGGGCGCTGTCGTCGGCGGTGCGTTTATCAACTCCTCGTTGCAGAGCGCCTACACGGTTGCCTCCGAGGGCGTGCAGACCATGGTCAACGTCATCCCCGGTGTGTACAGCTTTGAGTGGGTCGGTTATCAAGGCCACGTTATCCCCATCGTCATCGCATGCGCTATCCTCGCCTTCTTGGAGAAGCGCCTCCACAAGGTTGTCCCCGAGATGTTTGACCTCTTTGTGACCCCGCTCGTCTCGGTGTTCGTGACCGTGCTCGTGACTCTCGTTGCCGTCGGCCCCATCTTTGTCTGGGCCGAGAACGCCATCCTCGGTCTGATCCAGGCCCTGCTGACCCTGCCCTTCGGCATCGGTTCCTTTATCGTCGGCCTGTTCTATGCCCCCACGGTCGTTACCGGTATCCACCAGATGTACACCGCCATCGACCTGGGCCAGCTCGCTCAGTACGGCGTGACCTACTGGCTGCCCATCGCCAGCGCTGCCAACATCGCTCAGGGTGGCGCCGCGCTCGCCGTTGCCTTTAAGACCCGCGATGCCAAGATCAAGGGCCTGGCGCTTCCTTCGGCCCTGTCCGCCTTCATGGGCATTACCGAGCCCGCCATCTTTGGCGTGAACCTGCGCTTCTTTAAGCCCTTCATCGCCGGCTGCATCGGCGGCGGTTGCGGCGCCCTGGTCTGCGCGCTCACTTCGCTGGCCGCCTCCGGCACGGGCGTTACGGGTATCTTTGGTATCCTGCTGTGCCTGGCCCAGCCCGTGCAGTACGCGATCATGTTTGCGGTCGCCGCGCTGGTTTCCTTTGCCGTCTCGTTTGTCCTGTACAAGGACGAGCCCAAGGTTTCCGAGCAGGCGTAGGATTTGCGTAAACAAAACGCCCGCAGGCTCCATCCTGTGGGCGTTTTGTTTATCTGGAACCCTTGATTTGAGCGTTCGTTGATTTAATTCGATTGGATACCGACATGTCTAACGCACTTCAGCGCGATCTTGCCAAGCTCGTTGCCAATATGGATGCAGCGGCCGCCGAGCGTGGCCACGGGCCCTATGCTCAGCATTTTCATATTATGCCGCCCACGGGCTGGCTCAACGACCCCAACGGGCTTTGCCAGGCCGATGGCGTGTTTCACGCATACTTCCAGTATGCTCCGTTTGATGTGAACGGCGGCGTCAAGATGTGGGGACATGCCACGAGCCGCGACCTTATGAACTGGGACTACGTTGGCGCGCCGCTGCTTCCCGATGAGCCGTTCGACTGCCATGGTGTGTACTCGGGCTCGGCATTGGTCGAGGACGGTCGCATTCGCGTGCTCTATACCGGCAACGTTAAGCTCCCCGATGCGGACGGCGTTTATGACTATGTCAACACTGGCCGTCGCGCCGATACCGTGTATGTCGAGAGCGTTGATGGACAGACGTTTAGCCAAAAGCGCGTGGTGCTGGCGTCTGAGGATTATCCCGAGGATTTGACCTGCCACGTGCGTGACCCCAAGGTGTGGCGCGATGATGATGGGCGTTACCACATGGTGCTGGGCGCGCGTCGTCGCGTGGACGGGCCGCATGTCGAGAGCCGTTTTTGTGCGATGCACGGCGAGGGTGCCGGGCGCGATGTGGGCGAGATCCTGGTGTATGGTTCGGCCGATATGCTGAGCTGGGAGCTCGAGAACCGTGTGTCTACGCCCGAGCGTTTTGGCTTTATGTGGGAGTGCCCCGGCTATATCGAGCTCGATGCGAATGGCGATACCGTTGCATATTTGTCGTTCTCGCCCCAGGGCCTTGAGGGCGGCCGTTGGGACCGCGGCAACGTATACGCTGCTGGCTACATGCCTGTAACGGGCGAAATTACCGGTGGTGACGGTGCCTATGAGCTGGGCGAGTTCCGCCTGTGGGACGCCGGTTTTGACTTCTATGCTCCGCAGGAGTTCACGGCCGAGGACGGTCGCCACATTCTGATCGGCTGGATGGGCATGCCCGATGAGCCGACCTATGGTAACGGCCCCACCGTGGCGCGTGGCTGGCAGCACTGCATGACAGTGCCGCGTGAGCTTACAGCCGGTGCCGACGGCGTGGTGCTGCAGCAGCCGGCGCGCGAGATTGAACACCATTATGCCTCGGTGCGTGTGGGGGAGGGTTCGTTGGAGGTTGCCGGCGATACCTGCTTTGACGTTGTTGCCGACGGTGTCGACGGCGCGTTTACCGCGACTGTTGATGGCGAGCTGAAGCTGGTATTTGTGCCCGCCGAGGGCGAACTGCCCTCGCGTTTTGAGATGCGATTTACCGATGAGGGTCGCGCTTCTGCCGGTTGCGGTCGTACCGTGCGCTGGGAGCCCGTCGACGAGGTTCGTAACGTGCGCATTGTCGGCGATGCTTCTTCGGTCGAGGTGTTTGTGAATGACGGCGCGCTTGTGTTCTCCACGCGCATCTATCCCGAGGCCTATGGCGTGACCGTTGACGCTCCGGGTGCGAACGTGACCTACCACGCGCTCAACATCTAGGCGATTCGTCGCATATCGGCGCTATACTGCAGCCGTTGCCCACGATGCGGGGGACACCTACATCGTGGGTTTTGCTTTTAAAGGGAGGTTGCTATATGGGCGTAGAGCAGCTTGAAGAGGCCTGGGCTTTGAGGGCCGGCTCGCGTGAGGCGCGTCTTGTTGAGGCCCCGCATGTTCCGGCAGCGCTGTCACTGTTGGGGATTGTACGTCCCGGTGACCGCCTGGTGGCCTTTGCGGACGACTTTGCCGAAGCGTTTGCGCTCGGCTTTGATGCCTGCGACGTGGCTATGGTGGATGAGCCGTTGGCCGCAGCGTTTGCCGCCGCGTCCGAGGGCTTTGATGTTTCGTTTGACGCTGAGGGCTCGCACCTGTGGTGGTTTGTGAACTCAATCGGTGGCTTTGGCCTGCGTGTGCCCGATCTGCGTGCGCTGGGCCGCGCGGCTCGTGAGGCCCGCGCGCTGCTGGTTGTGGACAACACCGTGGCGTCGGCTTTTGGCTGCGATCCGCTGCGGCTGGGTGCTGCGCTGTCGCTCGAGGCGCTCGACCGCGTGTGTGCCGGTAAGGCTCCGCGTAAGCTCGTAGCCGCCTCGGTCGCGCGCTCGCAGCTCAAGCGCCATCGTGTGGATGCCGCTGCCGAGTGCGCGCATGCGCTGATCGAGGGGTGCGGATTGGCCGCGCTCGACTTGTCCTCCGATGAGGCCGAGGTTCTAGAGCGTGGGCTCGACACGCTCGACACCCGCATGCAGGCACATTTCGACCGCGCCCGTGCGCTGGCTGAATATTTGGCCGCGAACGAGATGGTGCGCAACGTGCACTATCCCGGGCTGACCTCACATCCCGACCATGCCATCGCGACCGGCATCCTGGAGCACGGTTTTGGCCCGGCAGTAGAGTTTGACCTGATGGACTGCACCGCAGGCGAATTCTTCAGCATACTGCCGGTCGAATTCCGCACATCACCCGCCGGCGGCGCAACGACGCGCCTTTCGGCTCCACGTGGCAAGCAGGGGAGCACCATCCGCCTCTTCGTCGGCACCGACAATCCCCTGATCGTGGCCGCCACCCTAGACAACACCCTCCGCAACTAGCTAAATCATCCTCGACTCCATAAGTTGCGGTGAAATATGGATTGATTTACGGCTTTAACCGCATAAACAGTCCCTATTTCACCGCAACTTATGAGAGGGGGTTGTGTAGCCATAAAGCCCCGTCCCAAATTAGCTACTGTGGTTGATGCTGGCGATGAGAGCGTCGGCTTTGGCAGCTATGACCTGGTTTATGTCGGCCTGCAGCTCCTCGTAGACCGCTATGGCTCGCTCGCCGGCGGGGGTGAGCGTGGATCCGCGGGCGCCGTCGCGCTCGATGAGCTTGCAGCCCAGCTGTCCTTCGGCTTCGTTTACAATGCGCCACGCTTTGGAATACGCCATGCCCATGCTCTTGGCGGCGCGGTTCAGCGAGTGCTCGCGGGCTATGCCCTGCAGCAACAAAACGCAACCATGGCCGAAGACGCCCGGCAGATCTTTGTCGCACGCTTGAATGACCAACTTTGCCGTCGTCTTGTACTCCATACGCTCCACGTATCCCCGCTAAAGTGTTTGCTGGGCAAACGCAAAGCCTGCGTCAAACCCTCGTGTGCTCTTCTTAAATCATGCATTGTAGCAGTCAAAGTGCGTTAAGATACTTCCCCAGTATTGGGCGCCCAAGGTTGGGCTGGGTCCTACGAGGCCTGCAGCCGACCGGTCGCATGGAAAAAGGAGAAACATGGCTACGTTCTTTCCCGGTGAGTCCCACACGTTTTCGGAGTATCTGCTGGTTCCTGGTTACTCGTCCTCGCAGTGCATCCCCAACAACGTCTCTCTTAAGACGCCGCTGACCCGCTTTAAGCGCGGTGAGAAGCCGGCAATCACCCTGAACATCCCCATGGTTTCCGCTATCATGCAGTCCGTCTCGGGCGTCGACATGGGTGTCGCGCTCGCTACCGAGGGTGGCCTGTCCTTCATTTACGGTTCCCAGAGCGCCGAGTCCGAGGCCGCTATGGTCAAGGCCGTCAAGGATCACAAGGCCGGCTTCGTTCAGTCCGATTCCACGCTGACCCCCGACATGACCATGGAGCAGGTTATCGAGCTCAAGGAGAAGACCGGTCACTCCACCATGCCGGTTACCGACGATGGCACTCCCAAGGGTAAGCTCCTTGGCATCGTCACCAGCCGTGACTATCGCCCCAGCCGCGATGACCACCAGACGAAGGTCTCCGAGTTCATGACCCCGCGTGAGCAGCTCATCGTGGGCGACAAGAACATCAGCCTCAAGGTTGCCAACGACGTCATCTGGGACAACAAGCTCAACGCCCTGCCCATCGTCGACGACAACGATCACCTGATGGGCATCGTTTTCCGTAAGGACTACGACAGCCACAAGACCAACCCCAACGAGCTTCTCGACGGTGATAAGCGCTACATGGTCGGTGCCGGTATCAACACCCGCGACTATGCCGAGCGCGTGCCGCTGCTCATCGAGGCCGGTGCCGATGTCCTGTGCATCGACTCTTCCGAGGGCTTCAGCGAGTGGCAGAAGCGCACCATCGAGTGGATCCGTGCCAACTACGGCGAGGACGTCAAGGTCGGTGCCGGTAACGTCGTCGACGCCGAGGGCTTCCGCTTTTTGGCCGACTGTGGTGCCGACTTCATCAAGGTCGGTATCGGCGGCGGTTCCATCTGCATTACCCGCGAGACCAAGGGCATTGGCCGTGGCCAGGCCACCGCGCTGATCGACGTCTGCCGTGCTCGCGACGAGTACTACGAGGAGACCGGCGTCTACGTGCCCGTGTGCTCCGACGGCGGTATCGTCTACGACTACCACATGACGCTCGCCCTTGCCATGGGCGCCGACTTTATGATGCTGGGCCGTTACTTCGCCCGCTTCGACGAGAGCCCGACCGAGCGCGTCAACGTCAACGGCCAGTACATGAAGGAGTACTGGGGCGAGGGTTCCGCGCGTGCCCGCAACTGGCAGCGCTACGACCTGGGCGGCGCCGCGAAGCTCAGCTTCGTCGAGGGCGTCGACTCCTACGTGCCTTACGCCGGCTCCCTCAAGGACGGCGTGGGCGGCACGCTTTACAAGGTTAAGTCCACGATGTGCAACTGCGGTGCCCTCTCGATCCCCGAGCTCCAGGAAAAGGCACGCCTAACGCTGGTCAGCTCCACCTCCATCGTCGAAGGCGGCGCCCACGACGTAGTCGTGAAGGATTCTCAGCAGTCCGTATCTTATCGATAAGGTAAGAGCCTCACATAAAGGTTGAGTTTCAACCACGTTATTTAGATAAAGCGAGATGCCT
Source organism: uncultured Collinsella sp. (assembly GCA_900541785.1). Taxonomy (GTDB): domain Bacteria; phylum Actinomycetota; class Coriobacteriia; order Coriobacteriales; family Coriobacteriaceae; genus Collinsella. The sequence goes on along the minus strand of UQKY01000005.1, from coordinate 12,373 downwards.
GCAAGTCGCAGGCATCTCGCTTGTCGTATTTGCTATCATCAGTCAAGTTAACCTTAGGGTCGGTCGGCTTGGCTTTGTTCGCTACAAGTTCCGCACGCAAAGAAGAGCACTAAATGTGCTCTTCGTCTTGCGCAGGACTGTCCGCAGTAGCGAACAAAGCCAAGCCGACCGACCCCAGCTAAGATTAAAGGAGCTGATATGTGCGATTGCACAGATCATAAGGACGAGATTCCTGTCTACGACGCGCAGGCCATTGAGTCCAGGTGGATGAAGGCCTGGGAGGATTCCAACCTCTTTGCCGTCGACACCGACGACAGTAAGCCCAAGAAGTACGTGCTCGAGATGTTCCCGTATCCGTCGGGCGACCTGCACATGGGCCACGCGCGCAACTATACCATCGGCGATGCCATGGCCCGTCAGGCCCGCATGCGCGGCTACGACGTGCTGCATCCCATCGGCTTCGATGCCTTTGGCCTTCCCGCCGAGAACGCCGCCATCAAGCACAACACGCAGGCTGCCGCCTGGACGTATAAGAACATGGATCAGGCGCTTTCCACGATGAAGCGCATGGGCTTCTCCTACGATCTGGATCGCATGGTCAAGACCTGCAGCCCCGACTACTACCGCTGGGGTCAGTGGATCTTTGAGAAGCTGTGGGAAAAGGGCCTGGTCTACCGCAAGAAGAATCCGGTCAACTGGTGCCCCACCTGTAAGACCGTTTTGGCCAACGAGCAGGTCACCGAGGGCAAGTGCTGGCGCTGCGGCACCGAGCCCGAGAAGCGCGACCTTGAGCAGTGGTACTTCAAGATTACCGAGTACTCCCAGGAGCTGCTCGACGATCTGGAGAAGCTCCCCGGCTGGCCCGAGCGCGTCAAGCAGATGCAGGCTAACTGGATCGGCCGCTCCGAGGGCGCCGAGGTCGACTTTACCCTGTGCGACAAGGATGGCGAGCCCATCGAGGGCGACGAGGGCAAGATCACCGTCTTCACCACGCGAGCCGACACGCTCTTCGGTGTCTCCTTCTTTGTCCTGGCTCCCGAGTACGCTCGTCTGCACGAGCTTGTCGAGGGCACGGAGTACGAGGAGGCCGTCACCAAGATCGTCGAGGACTCCAAGCATATCTCTGCGGTCGAGCGTGCCCAGGGCACCCTCGAGAAGCACGGTGCCTTTACCGGCCGCTACGTGGTGAACCCCGTCAACGGCGAGAAGATCCCCGTGTGGGTTGCTGACTATGTCGTTGCTGACTACGGCACCGGCGCCGTCATGGCAGTTCCCTGCGGCGACCAGCGCGACTTTGAGTTTGCCCGCAAGTATGACCTGCCGATCGTGCCGATCATCCTGGACGATGACGACCGCGCTGCCGTCGAGGCCAGCGGCGAGACCATCGATACCTTCCATGCCGAGACCGTCGACTGGGATTGCGCCCACGCTGCTGAGGGCACGCTCGTCCAGTCTGGCAAGTACACCGGTATGCGCGGTGGCAAGCACTCCGAGGGCGAGGCTGCCATCGTGGCCGACCTTGAGGCCATGGGCTGCGGCCGTCGCAAGGTCGAGTTCCGTCTGCGCGACTGGCTCATCAGCCGTCAGCGTTATTGGGGCAACCCCATCCCGGCCATCCACTGCGAGCACTGCGGCATCGTACCCGTGCCCGAGGACCAGCTGCCGGTGACGCTGCCCGAGAATCTGGACCTGGGTGCCGGCGAGACCCTCGCCGAGTGCAAGGAATTCTACGAGACGACCTGCCCGGTCTGCGGCCGCCCGGCCAAGCGCGAGACCGATACCATGGACACCTTCACCTGCTCCAGCTGGTATTACCTGCGCTATACCGACCCGCACAACACCGAGCTGCCCTTCTCCCGCGAGGCTGCCGACCGTTGGATGCCCGTCGATAACTACATCGGTGGCATCGAGCATGCCATTCTGCACCTGCTCTACAGTCGCTTCTTTACCAAGGCCCTGCGCGACCTGGGTCTGCTGAGTGTGGACGAGCCCTTCACCAACCTGCTGTGCCAGGGCATGGTCAAGGACGAGAACGGCGACACCATGTCTAAGTCCAAGGGCAACGTCGTGCCCCCGAGCTCGGTCATCGAGCCCTACGGCGCCGACACCATGCGTCTGGCGATCCTGTTTATCGCCCCGCCCGAGAAGGATTTCGACTGGGATCCCAAGGCCGTCGAGGGCGCCAACCGCTTCATCAAGCGCGCCTGGCGTATCGTGTGGCAGCTCGTCCAGTCCGGCGACGCCAACGTGGCCTTCGACAAGTCCGTGCTCGACGAGGTTGCGATGAAGCTCTATCGCGAGCGTCACCGCACCATCGCCAAGTGCACCGAGGACTTCGATCGCGGCCAGTTCAACACCGCCATCTCGGCCGTCATGGAGCTCGTCAACGCGGCGAGCGCCTACCTCAACGCCACCGAGGGCGCTGCCCGCGACAAGGCTCTGTGCTATGGCGTGGCCAAGGACATCGTGAGCGTCCTTGCCCCCATCTGCCCGTTCTGGGCCGACGAGCTGTGGCACGAGGCGCTCGGCTGCGAGGGCAACGCCTACACCGCCGCCTGGCCCGAGTTCGACCTGGCCGAGTCCATTGAGGACACGGTACAGATCGTCGTACAGGTGCTCGGTAAGATCCGTGGCCGCATCGACGTCGCCCGCGACGCCTCCAACGAGGAGATGCAGGCTGCCGCCGAGGTCGCCGTTGCCAAGTGGCTCGAGGGCAAGAAGGTCGTCAAGGCCATTTGCGTACCCGGCAAGCTGATCAACCTGGTGGTCAAGTAAGCGCCGCGCGCATAGCTGACATGCAAAAGCGAGGGACGATTCCGCAGGGGGTCGTCCCTCGCTTTGGTTGTGGATGCTTGCGACAGCGTCCAATTATCCATTTCTTGTGGAGAACCTGTGCTCACGCTGACCTGCGGGTTTGTGTTGTGGTTGCACGTTTGTGCAGGTATTGGTATAGTTTGCTTGCAAATGAAGTTGTAATTGAAAGAAGTGGGGTTTCGGCCCCGCTTCTTTTTTGTATGGATGGAGGTGCCGCAATGGTCAAGACCAAGACCGAGCAGGCGATCATCGACGCGCTCGAGGCCGTTGCTCCCCAGCACGATGTCGACATCGTCGACGTCGAGCTCGTGGGTGCCACCAAGGCCCCCTGCGTGCGTGTGCGTATCGAGGGTGCCGAGGGTCAGAGCCTGTCGCTCAACGACGTCACGGCCAACACCAAATGGGTCGGCGATGTGATTGAGGAGCTCGACCCCATCTCTTCGAGCTATACGCTCGAGGTGTCGAGCCCGGGTATGGCGCGCCCGCTGCGCCGTCCGCGTGACTTTGCCCGCTTTGTGGGCGAGAACTGTGAGCTCACCTCCACCGCCACCGAGGGCCGTCGCAAGTACGCCGGCAAGATTGCCGCCGCCACCGAGACGAACGTGACCCTCGAGCTCGAGGACGGCGAGCCCGTTACCCTCGATTTCTCTGATGTTAAAAAGTGCAAGTTGAAGCCCACCTATGACTTCAAGCCCGCGAAGGAAGGAAAGTAAGATGGCAGCATCCGACATGATGTCCGCCCTGATGGAGCTTTGCCAGGAGAAGCACATCGACCAGCTCTACCTGATCGACCGCCTGGAGCAGTCGCTCGCCAAGAGCTATGCCGAGATCCTGCATCTTGAGTGGGGCGCCAAGGTGACCATCGACCGCACCACCGGCAAGATCTACGTCTACCGTCTGGAGCCGATCGACGATTCCATGGACGAGGAGGGCAACTTCACCGAGTTCGAGGAGATCGACGTCACTCCCAAGAACACGAGCCGCATCGCCGCCCAGCACGCCAAGGCCGAGATCAACGCCATCGTGCGCAACTCCGCCCGCGAGCAGATCTACGAGGAGTTCTCCGGCCGCATCGGTGACCTCATCAGCGGTACCGTGCTGCAGTCCACACCCGACTTCACGATCGTTAAGATTCGCGAGGGCGTTGAGGCCGAGCTGCCGCACTTCGACCAGCGCCGTTACGAGAACGAGCGCAACGAGCGTCCGATGGGCGAGCGCTACCTGCACAACCAGCACATCAAGGCCGTGATCATCGACGTTCGCGACCCCAACTCCAACCTGCAGCCGGTTCGTGGCGAGCACAGCCGTCCGCCGATTGTCATCTCCCGTACCCACCCCGAGCTCATGCGTCGTCTGTTTGAGCAAGAGGTGCCCGAGATCTATGAGGGCACCGTCCAGATCAAGTCGATCGCCCGCGAGCCCGGCCAGCGCTCCAAGGTCGCCGTCCATTCGCTCGACGATCGCCTGGATCCCGTGGGCGCCTGCGTCGGCCCCAAGGGCAGCCGTGTTCGCGCCGTCGTGGGCGAGCTTCGTGGCGAGCGCGTCGACGTCATCCTGTGGGATGCCGATCCGGCCGTCTACGTCGCAAACGCCCTGTCGCCCGCCAAGGTCACCCGCGTCCTCATCGACGAGGAGAAGGCCTACGCTGGCGTCATCGTGCCCGACGACCAGCTGTCCCTCGCCATCGGCAAGGAGGGCCAGAACGCCCGCCTCGCCGCGCGCCTGACCGGCTGGCACATCGACATTAAGTCCGAGACCCTTGCCGCCGACATCCTCAAGAACGTTCCCGTTCACGAGGAGCCCGCCGCCGACCTGATCGGTGACGAGGAGGACGAGGACGTCCGTCGCTGCGAGTTCGTGTCCGAGGACGGGATCCAGTGCCGCAACCAGGCCCGTCCCGGCTCCCGTTTTTGCGGTGTCCACGACACCGACGCCTTCGATGATGCGGAGGATCTGATCTAGCGCGCGGTCGCGCTGGGCAGGTTCCAGCGCATACCCCACGCTCGTTCAGTCTCTAGGCACCCAAGGTGCCAGAAAGGGTAGGTGAAGTCATATGGCAAAAGTCCGTGTGTCCACCCTGGCCAAAGAGTTCGGCATGACCTCCAAGGAACTGATGGGTCATCTCGCCGAAATGAAGATTCCCGCTAAGTCCGCTTCCTCCGCTCTGGAGGACGCTTACGTCGCCATGGTCCGCAAGCAGCTCGCCTCGGTGATCGAGGCCCGCGCCCAGGAAGTCGAGGCCGCCAAGCTGGCCGAGGAGCAGGCCGCTGCCGCCGAGGAGGCAGCACGCGCTGCCGAGGCAGAGCGCGAGCGCATCGCTGCCGAGAAGGCACGCGAGGAGGAGCGCCGCCAGTTCGCCGCCGCCCAGGCTGCCGAGGAGGCTGCCCGTGCCGAGGCCGAGGCCAAGAAGAAGGCCGAGCAGGAGCGCCTTGCTCGCGAGAAGGAGGAGGCCGCCCGCGAGGCCCAGCGCCGCGCCGTTCCCGCTTCCGACTCCGGTTCGCGTTTCCGCTCGCTGCTCGACCAGATCGCCGCACAGGAGACCGTGCTCAAGGAGAAGAAGGACGCCGAGGAGAAGGCCAAGGCCGAGCGCGCTGCCGAGCGCGGCAACCGTCGTGGCGGCAACAACGACCGTCGCGGTGGCCGTCGTAACGATCGCAACGCCTCCGACAACAACTCCGAGCGTAACGCCTCCGAGAGCCGTCCCCACAGCCATCGCACCAACGCCAGCAACAACGTCGCTGCCGGCATGGACTTCCCCAACCCCGACAAGCAGGGCAAGGGTAAGAAGCGCAAGGGCGGTCACAACAACGAAGAGGACCACTACAGCCGCATGGCTCGCGAGGCCGAGGAGTACAGCCGCGAGAAGGTGCTCGAGGAGGCTCGAGCCGCCGTCGAGGAGGCCTCTCGCGAGTCCACTGGTCGCCGCAAAAAGCGCAAGGAGAAGCGCGAGCGCGAGGCTGCAAAGGCTCAGGAGGAGCGCAAGATTGAGGAGGCGCTGGCCCAGGGCGTGAACCCCGAGGAGCTCGACGCCATCAAGGTTTCCCAGGGCGTTACCGTCCAGGAGCTCGCTGAGGCGCTCGACGTTCCGGCCAACGACATCATCAAGCGCCTGTTCCTGCTGGGCACGCCGCTTACCATGACGCAGTCCATGTCCGACGACCTCGTCGAGCTCGTTGCCGACGACCTGGGTCGCCAGATCAAGATCATCACCCCCGAGGAGGAGAACACCTTCTCGTTCTATGACGATCCCGCCGACCTTAAGCCGCGCGCCCCGGTCGTCACCGTCATGGGCCACGTCGACCACGGCAAGACGAGCCTGCTCGACGCCATCCGTCACACCGGCGTCGCTGCCGGCGAGGCGGGCGGCATTACGCAGGCCATCGGCGCTTCGCAGGTCATGATCAACGACCGCAAGATTACCTTCATCGATACCCCCGGTCACGCCACCTTTACGGCCATGCGTGCCCGCGGCGCCAAGGTGACCGATATCGTCATCCTGATCGTGGCCGCCGACGACGGCGTCATGCCCCAGACCATCGAGTCGATCAACCACGCCAAAGCCGCCGGCGTTCCCATCGTCGTCGCCGTCAACAAGATCGATAAGCCGGGTGCCAACCCCGACCGCGTGCGCCAGGAGCTCACCGAGTACGGCATCATCCCCGAGGAGTGGGGCGGACAGAACATGTTCGTCAACATCTCGGCCAAGCAGAAGATCGGTATCGACGACCTGCTCGAGACCGTGCTGCTCCAGGCCGACGTGCTCGAGCTCAAGGCCAACCCCGATACGTTCGCTTCGGGCAACGTCCTCGAGGCTAAGCTCGACAAGGGCCGCGGCTCGGTTGCTACCGTGCTCGTGACCCGTGGTACCCTGCACGTGGGCGACACGCTGGTCGCCGGCCTCACCTATGGCCGCGTCCGTGCCATGCTCGACCCCAAGGGCAACGCCGTCACCGAGGCCGGTCCCTCCGACGCCGTCGAGATCTTGGGCCTGCAGTCCGTGCCCAACGCCGGTGACGAGTTCCGCGTGTTCGAGGACGAGCGCGAGGCCCGCGCCCTGGCCGACGAGCGTTCGCTCAAGGCCCGTATCGAGGAGCAGAGCCGCGTCAAGCACGTCACGCTCGAGAACCTCTTCGAGACCATCGCCGACTCCGAGGTCAAGGAGCTCAACCTGATCATCAAGGCCGACGTCCAGGGCTCCATCGAGGCGCTTCAGGACTCCCTCGACAAGATGGATCAGTCCGAGGTGCGCATCAACACGATCCACTCCGCCGTTGGTGCCATCAACGAGACCGACGTGGTCCTGGCCGACGCCTCCAACGCCATCATCATCGGCTTTGGCGTTCGTCCCGACGGCAAGGCCCGCTCCGCCGCCGAGCGCGAGGGCGTCGAGATCCGTTGCTACGACGTCATCTACAAGTGTCTCGAGGATCTCGACGCTGCCCGTATCGGCATGCTCAAGCCCACCGAGGTTGAGGTCTCCACGGGTACTGCGACCGTCCTGGACACCTTCAAGGTGCCCAAAGTCGGCATCGCCGCCGGTGTCCGCGTCGAAGAGGGCGAGATCGCCGCGACCGATTCCGTGCGCCTGGTGCGCGACGGCATCGTGGTCTTCAACGGCAAGATCGCCTCGATGCGCCACTACAAGGATGAGGCCAAGAGCCTCAAGAGCGGCTCCGAGGGCGGTATTGGCCTGGAGAACTTCCAGGACATCAAGCCTGGCGACACCATTGAGGGCTACCGCATCGACCAGGTTGCCCGTACCGAGTAGGGGGTAGCGCTATGAAGCAAACGCAGGCAACCCGCCGTCTGGGCGAGCAGCTTCGCGAGAAGCTCGGTTATATCCTGCTCTTTGAGGTTTCCGATCCGCGTCTCGACCTGGTCACCCTGACCGCGGTCGAGGTCGCGGTGGACCGTTCGTTCGCGCGCGTGTACGTGTCGTGCGACGCGAGCCGTTACGACGAGGTCATGGAGGCCCTCGCCAGCGCCAAGGGCCGCATCCGTAGCCTGTTGGCCCGCTCGCTCGATTGGCGCGTTACGCCCGAGCTCGATTTTCGCATCGATCGCTCGACCGATGAGGCCGAGCGCATCACGCGTGCGCTGGAAAACGTTCCCGCCACGCTTGCGATCGAAAAGGACGAGGACGGCTATCCCATAGCGGATGCCGCCCAGGAGGCAGCTTTAGATGAGTAATTCCGCCGACCTCGCATCGTGCGAGTCTGCAGATATTCAGCGACGCATCCTCGAGCTCATCGAGGGTGCGTCCTCCATTGCGATTTCGGGACATACGTCTCCCGATGGTGACGCCCTGGGCTCCGTGCTGGGTCTGGGCTTATCGCTTATGAAGTTTTTCCCCAACAAGGACATTGCCTTGCTGCTGGCAGACGATGACCCGGTTCCGCGCATCTACCGCTTTATGGAGGGCGCAGACCGTCTGGTGCCGGCATCTGCGTATACCGGCAATCCGGACCTGTTCATCTCGGTGGACGTGCCGGTCGTCGAGCGTCTGAACAACTCAGCTGAGGTGCTCCGCCGCTCGTCGCATGTGGTGTGCTTCGATCACCATCCGGCGCGTGAGGAATTTGCCGAGCTGAGCCTGAGGTGCGTCGGCGCCGCGGCCTGCGCCATGATCATCGACCGCTTTTTGGATAATTGCGGCATTGTGGCTCGCGATGGCGTTGCGACCTGCCTGCTGTGCGGTCTGGTGACCGATACCGGTCGTTTTCAGTACCAAAACGCCGATGCCGCTGCGTTCCATGCCGCCTCGCGCCTGGTCGCGCACGGTGCCGATCCGGCGCGCGTCGCGCTCGAGGTCTACCAGAGCATGCGCGTAGAGTTCTTGCATCTCAAGTCCATCGTTATGGGTCGTATCAAGACCGTGGCGCACGGTCGCGTGGCATATAGTTATGCGTACCAGAGCGACCTCGAGGCCTGCGGCGTCACTTCGGATGAGTGCGACGGTCTGGTCGATGTGGTGCGTTCGGTGATGGGCGTTGAGGTCTGCCTGTTCCTAAAGGGCATCGAGGGCGATACCAAGGTGCGCGGCAACCTGCGCTCCAAGGGTGACCTCGATGTGTCCGAGATCGCTGCCAACTTTGGCGGTGGCGGGCATCATGCCGCCGCCGGCTTTTCCAACAACGGAACGATTCGCGAGACGCTCGCCGTGGCACTTCCCATGCTGGCCGAGCTGGTGGGGGAGGATCCCGCTTCGGTGGCCGTCGAGCTCTAACATTTTGGATGGTACATGGCTCGTCGTACGCCTTCTCAATTGAATATGCTGCTCGCCGTCGATAAGCCGGTGGGCTGCACGTCCCACGACGTGGTATCGCAGTGCCGACGCGCCCTTCATGAGCGACGCATCGGCCATGCTGGTACGCTCGACCCCATGGCCTCGGGTGTCATGGTGGTGGGCGTGGGCCAGGCGACCCGTCTGCTGGGCATGCTAACCCTCGATACCAAAAGTTATGTTGCCGACATTTCGTTTGGTGTCGAGACCAATACCGATGACGCGGAGGGCGAGGCCGTCCGCACGGTGCCCGTTGCCCCCGAGCTGCGCGATCTCGCTTACGCCCGTGAGCAGCTGGCCGCTATGCTTGGCCCGCAGATGCAGGTGCCGCCAGCGTTTTCGGCCATCTCGGTCAATGGCGTTCGCGCCTATAAGAGTGCTCGCGAGGGCAATGCGGTTGAGTTGCCCCCGCGCCCCGTCGAGGTCTATGCCGCCGACCTGATCGCCGTGAGCGGCGAGGGCGATACGTGCGTCTGGACCGTGGCGTTTTCGGTGAGCAAAGGCACCTACATTCGCGCGCTCGCTCGCGATCTGGGTCGTGCCTGCGATAGCGCTGCACATATTTCCGCGCTGCGCCGTACGGCCTCCGGCGTGGTTTCCATTGGCGCCTGTCATGCGGTAGAGGAGCTCTCTGCCGAGACCGCTGCCGGTTTCGCTCTGGATCCCATCGCCGCCCTAGGTGCCACGCGTGTCGATTTGCCGGGTAATCTTGCAGACGACCTGCTTTGTGGCCGCCGCGTTCCCGTTGAACGCGCGCTTGCGGACTTCGATACGGCGAAGGCGCCGTTCGCGCTCGTACTCGATGGGGGATTGAAGGCGCTTGCTCGTATCGAGGGCGGCCGCTTTGTGATGAAGCACGTCTTTCCGCAGGCGATCGGCGGTGTTCGATGATGCTGGCGCCCCACGAGCTCGCGCGTATCTTTTTCGCGGGTGAGTTGGATGAGGCCCGTATCGTTTCTGCCGATGCATTTGATGGATGCGAGTTCTTGGGTGCCGCTTCGATCGCCATTGGCGTGTTTGATGGCGTACATCGTGGGCACCAAGAGCTGATCGATGCGGTTATTCGCGATGCGCATGATCACGGCAGCAAAGCGGTCGTGGTCACCTTCGATCCTGATCCGGACGTCGTGGTGAGTCCTTCGCCCGCTCAAAAATTGATGACGACGGCCGACCGCTTGCATGCCCTGGCTCAAACCGGGGTCGATGCGGTGGTGGCCGTTCCCTTTACGCCCGCCGTGGCGGCACTCGACCATGTCGGGTTTCTGGCGCTGTTATCGCGCGTTATCGACATTCGCTCCATTCGTGTAGGCAGTGACTTTAGGCTCGGCCGCGGCGGCGCTTCGGGCGTTGCCGAGATGCGCGTCTGGGGCACTGAGCGTGGGGTTGACGTTTACGGTCACGACCTGCTCTGCGTTAACGGGCAGTCCATCTGCGCCACTCGTATCCGCCATGAGCTGGGTCAGGGTCATGTGGAGCTAGCTACCGAGCTTCTCGGCCGTCCCTATATGCTGCGCGGCGTTGTGGCGGCTGGCCGTCACGAAGGCTCCGATATGGGCTTTCCCACGGCAAACATCCAGGTGCCCGACGGCATCCAAGTGCCTGCCGATGGCGTCTATGAGGGTCTGGTGCTGGTCGACGATACCGTATGGCCTGCTGCCGTTAACGTCGGCCTGCCGCCGACCTATGCCGATGATGCCGCCTCGGCGCATCTCGAGGCCAACTTGATCGGCTATGCGGGCGACCTGTATGGCACTTCCGTGTCGCTGGCGTTTACGCGCTGGCTGCGTCCGTCTCGCGTGTTCGATTCCCTGGACGAGTTGATCGCGACCGTCGAGGGTAATATCGACGATATTCGTCATAACTTGGGTGAGCAGGGGGTGAGCATCCGTGATTAGCGATGAGGAAAAAGATCAGGTACGCGCGGCGTCGGACCTGGTTGCCATCGTGCAGGAAACGGTTGAGCTCAAGCCCCGCGGCCATGAGTTTTGGGGCTGCTGCCCGTTTCATGGCGAAAAGACCCCCTCGTTTCACATTATCCCTGCTACGCAGGTGTGGCACTGCTTTGGCTGCGGCGAGGGCGGCGACGTCTTTACCTATATCATGAAGCGCGAGAACCTGAGTTTTCCCGAGTCGATTCGCTACCTGGCCGACCGTGCGGGCATTGAACTCCACGATACCGGTACGCAGCGCGATCGCGGCACCAAGCGCGCCCGCATCTATGACCTGTGCGCCGAGACGGCTCAGTTCTACCACACCATGCTTATGCGCGGTAAGGACAGCCGTCCGCGCGAGTACTTTGCCAGCCGCGGTATGGGTGGCGATGTCTGTCGCCGCTATTGCCTGGGTTTTGCGCCGGGTCGCAACATGCTGGTTTCGCACCTGTCTCAGGCGGGCTTTACCCCGCAGGAGATGATTGACGCCAACGTGGCCGTGAGCCGCGGGCGCGGACAGCTCGCGGACCGCTTTTACGACCGCGTGATGTTTCCCATCTTTGATGAGCAGGGTCATAACATCGCCTTTGGCGGGCGCATCATGGGCGATGGTCAGCCTAAGTACCTCAACACCGCCGAGACGAGCGTGTTTCATAAAAAGCGAAACCTCTATGGCTTTAACTGGGCCAAGGAGTTTATCGTCGCGCAGGATACCGCCATCGTGGTGGAGGGCTATACCGACTGCATCGCCTGCTGGGAGGCAGGGATCAAAAACGTTGTCGCCACGCTGGGCACGGCGCTGACGGAACATCACGTTAAGACACTCACTCGTTTTGCCAAGCGCATTGTATATATGTTCGATGGCGACGCCGCTGGTCAAAAGGCTGCCCGTCGCGCGATTCAGTTTATCGAGCAGGATTCGATGGATCTTCGCTGCGTGGTGCTTCCCGACGGCAACGACCCCATGGAGTTCATCACGGCGCATGGTGGCGAGGCACTGCAGGCGCGCATCGATGCCGCCGAGCCCCTCATGGACTTTGTGTACCGTTCGCTACAGGAGTCGAGCGACATTACCACACCGGGCGGTCGCGCTAAAGCGCTCGAGGATGCGCTGACGCTCATCTATCCGCTGCGCGACAGCTATATGATTGACACGTACTTTATCCAGATTGCCGATCTGCTGGGTTTGGACCTGGAGACCGTGCGCGCGAGTTCGGGCCGTGTGTTTCGCGATGTCGCCAAGCGCGAAGATGCGGAGCGCCGTCGCGAGCAAAACTATGAGCGCCAGAGGGCGCAGGCCGAACGGTCCGGCGGGACGGGCAGTCGGGCGTCGGGTTCTCGCGAT
>UQKY01000004.1 GCA_900541785.1 uncultured Collinsella sp. | reverse complement strand
GCAACGCGTTGCGCTGAGTCCTGAGGCTGTTGCAATGAAAATGAGAATCAAGGAGCAATCTGCAAGTCACTAGCACCCCACAGCCGTGCCGGCAGCATCCCTTGGTCGCCATATCAGCCGCACGGTATAATCTATCCATCGATATATTGGTTGAACCATGGTGTCTCTGCTGTGACCATAAACTTCCGCAAGACGCTAGGACCTTGTTCTAAGGAGATCTGGTGGAGAAAGGTCAAGAGAACCCACCACAAGACCAGGCGCTTGCCCATAGAGTCAGGTGGGCTGACCTCGACAGCGTATTCGAGCACATGGGCGACAATGCTAGCGTTGGAGAGGCAAGTAACGGCATCCACCTCATAAATGACCGGGAGCACGTCGCCGTGCGCCAGGACCACGAGGTTCGCATCCCCAATGAATACCTGCAGGAATCATACGTCGGACAGCGCGACAGCGACCTGAGAAAAGCAAGGGAGATGCTCCTTCAGGCCAAGCAGGAGCGCCCTTCCTACAAACCTGACATCCTTTTAGGTCTTGCGACAACGTTCCTGGGCTGGTTTCTCGGGGGTTTGTCGTCATCTGTCAATCTCGCATCTTTGCCCGGTATCTTGATGCTCTGCGTAGCACCGTGTGGCGCAGTAGGACTCTTTGTCGCTTTTATCTTTATCCGAAAAGAAGAGAAGCAGGGCAAATCTGATCTGGCCGAGCGCGTCCTAGAACACCTGGCGGATCCCGATGACAAGGAGACCAAGACCGATGAACATTAATGATACGAGCACGCAGCTGCTCTTTACCACGGTCCCCATCGTGGGCATTACTACCGAAGGCACGGGCGTCTCGGGTACAGGATTCTTCTTTTCCTATGACCTTGAAGACGGGCGAAAAGTGCCCCTGCTCATTACCAACCACCATGTCCTCAAGGATGTGATTCAGGGCCGCTTCGTCATCAATCTAGCCGAAGGTGACGCCCCGTCACGCGAGACCATCAGCGTGAACTTCGACAAGTCATTCATCGAGGGGAAGAAGCTCGGAGAGCTCGACTTGGTTGCGATGCCGGTGGCCCCTGTTCTCAGCATGCTTGAAGAAAACGGGAAGAGGCCCTTCTACCGATCCATCGACTCTGGACTCATCCCGAAGAAGAGTGTGCTGGACAATTTGGCGGCGCTCGAGCAAATCACCTTTATCGGATACCCCAGCGGGCTCTATGACGACTACAACAAGACCCCCCTCATCAGGCAAGGCTGGACTTCCACGCCCGCTTGGAACGACTACAAGGGTAAGCGCGAGTTCCTCGTTGACGCATCTGTATTCGAGGGCTCCAGCGGCAGTCCCGCCTTCATCCTCAACCAGGGCAGCTATCCCACGACCGACGGAATTGCCATCGGCTCCAGGCTGCTGTTCATGGGCGTAATCACTCAGACGATTACGAAGGAGAAGAGTGAGCACCTCGATTTAGGTACAGTCATCAGAAGCGACGCGATGCTCGACAAGCTCAAACCTTTCGTGGAAGGTCTACTGTAGCTAAGAGCACCGTCAAAAGCAGTGACGCCCCTTTGCTCCTTTCCCTAGGATGAGGTGACTGAGCTCGGCATGCTGGTTGACATCTGGTTCCCCAACGGCTCATAGTACAGACACATGGAAAGCCTTCGGGTTTTGTAAGGGCGGGACCCACTGGGCCTCGTTCTAGTTTTACTGTTCGGTTAACGCTGCAGATCGTTTTGGAAGGCTTACGAGCATGGTGGTTCCGTTCTCGGAACTTGTTTCGACCTCTACAGCGCCACCGTGAAGCGCTGCAATCTCCCAAACAAGCGCTAGCCCGAGTCCTGCGCCGCCGTATGCTCTGCTGCGGGATTTATCCAGGCGAAAGAATGGTTGGAAGATGCTCTCACGGTACTGTTTGGGTATTCCCGGGCCCTGGTCCTCGACTCGCAGGAACACGTGGCTGTCGTTGTCGCAGATGGAGACGTTGACAGTCGAGTCGGGGCGGCTGTAACGGATGGCATTTTCGACCAGGTTAAACACCAGCCGATAGAGGAGCGTGTCGCTCCCGATTACTAAAGCGTCTCCAGCACAATTGAAGGCTATGCCCTTATTTTCGGCAAGTGGCGCAAGGTCGGTGAGGACCTCTTCGGACAAGGGACCAAGTTCCACATCGTCCTCGCAAGGAACGCTGCGCAGCTCACTCATCTCGAGCAATACCTTGGCCATTCGAGACATGCGCTCGGTTTGTTCTTGTAGCAGGCCGAGCAGCTCGGCTGTTTCGGGTTGCAAACCGGGGTGCTCGGAGATGAATAGTTCAATCTGTGCTTGCATAAGGGCGAGCGGGGTGCGCAGCTCGTGTGCGGCGTTGCCGGTAAACTGACGCTGTGCAGAGAACCCTTCGCCAAGACGGGCGATCATGTCGTTGAAAGAGGCGCTGCATCGTTGTAGCTCGGTGGGCACATCTTCACTGAGTCTGATTTCACTTAGGTTGTCAGGCTGCACACGCTCAACCTGGGCTGCAAAAGCCCGTAGCGGTTTGAGCGCACGGCCGCTCACAAAGTATGCCAGCACGCCGCCAAGGAGCGTGACTCCAGCCGTGATGCACCAGGTTGTCGTGCCAAAAGACTCCTGTGCGTCGTTTACGACGATCGTGACCTTGTCATCGGGGGTCGCTTTCGTTGGGTCGAACGCCTGGGGCGAATCTTCGCCGGTTGCGTTAAAGGCCGAGATGTTGCTGCCGATGGCATCCATGTAGCGCATGCCCGTATAGCCGACCAGGCAGTTCGTCAGCACGCATGCTGTACACGTCAGCAGTGCCGTCATAATCGTTATGCGCCATTGCAGCGAAAGCCTTTTCATTCGCTATCCTCCATAACGTAGCCCTCTCCAATCCGATTGCGAATCGGGTCGTATCCCAAAGCGCTGCGTAGCTTTTTGCGGAGTGACGAGATGTGAACGCGGGTTGCGTTGCTAAAGCTGTTCACGGTGCTATCCCAAACGTGCTCGATAAGCTCCTCTTGACTTACCGGACGCCCCTGATTAAGCATCAGGTATTCCAAGATTCCCGTTTCCTTGCGTGTAAGAGATAAAGCCTCGCTGTCCACGGAAGCGATGCGCGCTTTGGTGTCAAAGCGGAGCTTTCCGCAGGTTAAAACTATGTCGCTTTGTGCGAAGCGCCTGAGGGTAAGGCTGCGGATCCTCGCCGCAAGCTCGTCCAGATGAAACGGCTTGGTAAGGTAATCGTTGGCACCGGCATCGAGTCCGGCGACTTTATCGGATACTTCGCCACGCGCGGACAGAATCAGTACCTTAGTCTCGCAGTCAGTTTTCCTAAGTTCCCTGAGTACGGTCATGCCGTCGATACGGGGAAGGTTGAGGTCGAGTACCACGAGGTCAAAGACTTCGACGCCCAGTAGGTCGAGCGCCTCCTGCCCGTCGTGGCAGCAGTCGACGCTGTACGCCAAGTTTCGCAAGCTGTGTGCGATTGCATCGCACAGTGCTCGCTCGTCTTCGACGATCAAAATACGCATAACAGTCTCCTTGCACATTCCAAATCGCGCTTAACACGGATTTTATAGTCGATATGGTCCAATGGTCGCGTAACGAAAGGAGTGGTTGAGTTGTTCAAGGCGGTAAAACCCATGGTACAGGTCGCTTTGTTGATCGTCGGAATTGCCATGGTGTGCTTTGGCGTTATGCGTGGCGAGGCGGATGCCGTGCTGGCCAAAGCGATTAGGCTGTGCTTGGAGTGTATCGGAATTGGATAAAAGAGAAAACACCGCGTCGCATGTTTTGGCCCGATTTCGCGGATTCATTCAGGCGGCGGCGACGCTCATCACCAACATTCACCTGCCAAACTTTGCCAAAGGCGGCATCTATCAGGGCGCGGGAAAAACAGTCTGCGTACCTGGACTTAATTGCTATTCGTGCCCCGCGGCATCGGGTGCGTGCCCCATCGGGTCGTTCCAGTCGGTGGTAGGTTCATCCAAGTTCAACTTTTCTTACTATGTTACCGGTACGCTCATTTTGCTCGGCGTGCTGCTGGGACGTTTTGTATGCGGGTTTTTGTGCCCGTTTGGCTGGCTGCAGGAGCTGCTTCACAAGATTCCCGGCAAAAAGCTTTCGACAAAAAGGCTCAAGGCGCTTACGTATATCAAATACGTTGTGCTGCTGTTTGCCGTGGTATTGCTGCCTGTGCTGGTGGTCAACGATCTGGGGATGGGAGATCCGTTCTTTTGCAAGTACATCTGTCCGCAGGGTGTGCTCGAGGGCGCCATTCCTCTGGCCATTGCCAATGCCGGCATTCGATCTGCGCTGGGGCAGCTCTTTACCTGGAAACTTTTCGTTTTTATTGCCGTGGTGGTGCTGAGCGTTTTGTTCTATCGCCCCTTCTGCAAATGGATTTGCCCGCTCGGCGCATTCTATGCGCTCATGAATAAGGTATCCCTACTGGGGATCCGGGTCGATGCATGCAAATGCGTCTCGTGTGGCAAGTGTTCAAGGGTTTGCCAGATGGACGTTGATGTGGTCCGCGCGCCCAATCATACCGAATGCATCCGGTGCGGAAAGTGCATCGGGGCCTGCCCCGTCGATGCCATCAGCTATCGCTATGGCCTGGATGTGTCGGCAGAAAAGCTCCCCTTGACTGCCGATAAAAAGTAAACAAGCTTCGACAAAACGGAGGAATGACCATGAAGCTTTCTAAGATTGCGGCCCTGTTTATGGTGCCGGTATTGGCCTTGTGCCTTGTGGCATGTTCGGCGCCCGGCAGCAATGCGAACGAATCTGCGGGCTCCGATTCTAAGATCGCGGAGCTCATTGCACAGGAGCCGACCAATGCCGACGAGGCCGCCGAGCTGTATGCGAAGCTCATGAAAAAGGAGAACGATATCCTTTCGAGTGATAACGCACTGTGGGAAAAGGTATTCAATGCGGCAAATAAAGACTCGGCAATGATTGAGGACGGCAGCAATTACGGCGATTTCCTGCTCAAGACCATCGACGGCGCCAAGGATGAGTTTACGGCGGATGAGTTTAAGACGCTCAAGGCCGGTGCACAGCAGATCAAGGAGATCGAGGACAAGCTCGAGAGCTTGGAGAAGAAGTTCCCCGGCTGCGGAAGCGCGCCGAGCGCAGGCGAGAGCGTTGACGCTTCGGCCGCGGGCATGACGGCTGGTGCCAATGCTTCGAGCGAGGCGACGAAGTTTCCCAGCTTTACGGGCAAGGACCTGGATGGCAACGACGTGAGCAGCGACGAGCTGTTCTCTAAGAACAAGGTCACCGTCATGAACTTCTGGTTCACCACTTGCAAGCCGTGCGTGGGCGAGCTGGGCGATCTTGAGAAACTGAATCAGGAACTTGCCGAGAAGGGCGGCCAGGTCGTGGGCGTCAATTCCTTTACGCTCGATGGCAACAAGGGCGAGATTGCAGATGCCAAGGACGTGCTGAGCAAGAAGGGCGTGACATATAAGAACATCTGGTTCAAGTCGGATAGCGAGGCCGGCAAGTTTACGTCAAATTTGTTCTCGTTCCCGACAACGTATGTCATCGATCAGAATGGCAACATCGTAGGGGATCCAATCGTGGGAGTCATCAGCTCCGCCGAGCAGCGCGCGGCGCTCGACAAGCTTATCGACCAGGCGATTGCGAATAGCGAGCAGTAGAAAACGCGTAAAGCATGGCGAGGATCGTGCGCCGCTGTGCGAAGTGGTCCGCTACCTTTCAAGATAAGCTCCACCGTATAGAGGTCCCGCTCGGGACCTCTTCTTTTGGGCGCCATCTCGTTCGTTTTTTGATACGCCTCGTTGCATTCCTCACTGGTGTCGGTGAAAAATGGGGATAGAGTAGGACAAACGCGTCGAATACGAACGGCGGGGGAGAGCGGGCGAGTGCGCCCGCGCGGGAGAGGTTGCCGTCCATGTTGGAGCTCAAAGGAATTTGCAAAAGGTACGTCACGCAGTCGTTTACGCAGGTGGCGCTCGACAACGTGAGCCTGTCTTTTCGCGATAACGAGTTCGTTGCCATTCTGGGTCCCTCGGGCTCGGGTAAAACCACGATGCTCAACGTTATCGGTGGGCTCGATCATTTCGATTCCGGCGACCTGCTGATCGACGGCATCTCGACCAAGGACTTTCACGATCGCGATTGGGATGCCTATCGCAACAACCGCATCGGCTTTGTGTTCCAGAGCTATAACCTCATTCCGCATCAGACCATTTTGGAAAACGTGGAGCTGGCGCTCACGCTTACGGGCGTGGGGCATGCCGAGCGCCGCCAGCGTGCACGCGAGGCGTTGGAGAAAGTCGGCCTGGGCGAGCATGTTAACAAGCGCCCGAGCCAGCTATCGGGTGGACAGATGCAGCGCGTTGCCATTGCCCGTGCCCTGATCAACGACCCCGAGATCGTGCTGGCAGACGAGCCGACCGGCGCCTTGGACTCTACGACGTCCGTGCAGGTCATGGACTTGCTTAAGGACGTTGCGCGCGACCGCCTGGTCATCATGGTCACGCACAATCCCGAGCTGGCGTACCAATACGCCACGCGCATCGTCAACCTGGCGGACGGCAAGATCACCGACGATTCCGATCCTTTTGATGTCGCTGACGCCGCGCGTCGCGAGGCTAAGCCCACGCGCAAAACCTCGATGAGCTTTGTGACGGCGCTGGGGCTTTCTGCCCGAAACCTTATGACTAAGAAGGGCCGCACGGCCATGACGGCCTTTGCGGGCTCGATTGGCATTATCGGTATCGCGGCGATTCTGGCGCTGTCCAACGGCGTGAACAATTACATCAAAAAGGTCGAGGAGGATACGCTCTCGAGCTACCCACTCACCATTTCCAAGCAGGATTACGACCTGTCGTCCATGATGGGCGGGCAGGGGGCTGCGGATGATGACTCGCCTGAAAACGTGGATTCGTCCGACGACAGTGCCGGCGGCAAGGCTAAGGGAACCGATAGGATTCCCGTGGTCACGGCCGTAAAGGATATGTTTGCGAGCGTTAAGTCCAACGACATGACGAGCTTTAAGGCATGGCTCGATGCCGGTGGCGACGGCATCGATAAAGAGGTCAACGCCATTCAGTACGGCTACGGTGTATCGCCGGTTGTCTATCGTGCCGGCAAGGGCGATGAGAAGCCTGTCCGGCTGGTGCCCAACGCCATGACCGAGGCCATGAGCGGAGGCGCGAGCTCGGCGGCAACGGTGAGCATGGAATCCATGGGAACCTCGGTCTTTAACGAGATGATCGACGACCAGAGCCTGCTCGACAGCCAGTACGATGTCGTCGCCGGCCATTGGCCTACGTCTGCCAACGAAGCCGTAATGGTGCTTTCGAGCCGCGGCACGGTGGGCGACTACACGCTCTACAGCATCGGTGCGCTGGATATCGATGAGCTCAACGATCTGGTAAACAGCGCTATGACGGCTGACGGTGGGATCGAAACGCCCGAGACCGGCGCCGACTTTACCTACGATGATGCGTTGTCCACGACGTTTAAGGTGTTGTCGCCGGCCGATGCCTATCGCAAAAACGAAGAGACCGGCATGTGGACCGACATGTCTGACGACGCCGACTTTATGGCTGCCAAGGTTGCCGACGGTATTGACGTGCACATTGTGGGCGTGGTGCGACCTAACGAGACGGCCAATGCGAGTGCGTTGTCTCCGGGCATTGCCTATACGCATGCACTGACTCGCCAGCTTATGGAGCGCGCCGCCGATTCGCAGATTGTGCAAGAGCAGCTTGCGCATCCCGAGACGGATGTCTTTACGGGCAAGTCTTTCGACGAACTGCAAGGCGAGGCCAAGCAAGGCGTGGATCTGGGCAGCATGTTCAGTGTGGACGAGGCGGCGCTCAAGAGCGCGTTCTCGTTCGATACGTCTGCACTTTCGGGTGCGGCCGGCGGTATGGACCTGTCGGGTCTTGACTTGTCCGGGCTGGACATTGACCTTTCGGGCGTTGGCAAGGACATCGACTTCAGCGACATCATGGCCAAAGCGCCAACCCCAGATTTCTCGGGCGTCTTTGACGGTCTGGAACTCACGCCCGAGCAAATGCAGCAGGTGGGAACGCTTGCCAACCAGCTGTTTGAGGGCTTTTTGCAGTCTGATCAGTTTAAGGCGCTGACACCCGATGATCTTAAGGACGCGTCAAAGCTTGCCGCCGCGTTCTCGACGTATCTTGAGAGTGATACGGCAGCCCAGCAATACCTGGCTCAGCTCAAGGCACTCGGTGGCGATGCCCTGGCCGAGCGCCTGCAGCGGGCGATGACCGACTATGTGCAAAAGCAGCTGGCTCCGTATCTGCAGCAGGCTATGGATCAGATGACGAAGTCGATCAGCGATCAGATTGCGGCGACGGTGTCAGCTCAGCTCAAGGCAGGCGCAGCAGGGCTCATGGGCCAGATGGCGACGCGGATGTCGTCGAGTTTTGCTAGCCTGGCGAGCGCCATGCGCGTGGATGCGAGTGCCTTTGCTCATGCCATTCACTTCAACATGGACGCCGAGGACCTGAGCTCGCTCATGATGAGCTATGCCAAGGCGTCGAAGCTCACCTACGATAACAATCTGACCACACTGGGCTATGCGGACGAGGCCGACCCCATCTCGGTCAAGATTTTCCCGCGCGACTTTGAGGCCAAGGAGCGCGTACTCGATCACATCGATGCGTACAACAAGCAGGTCAAAGCCGCTGGCCATGATGAGCAGGCAATTTCGTACACCGACTACATGGGCATCATCATGGGTTCGGTGACCGACATCGTGAACACCATCAGCTTGGTGCTCATCGCATTCGTGAGCATTAGTCTGGTGGTGAGCTCCATTATGATCGGCATCATCACCTACATCAGCGTGCTGGAGCGCAAAAAGGAGATTGGCATCCTGCGCGCGATCGGCGCGTCGAAGCGCAACGTGGCCAACGTATTCAATGCCGAGACCTTTATCGAAGGCCTCATCGCCGGCGTCTTTGCCATTGTCGTCGTGGTGGCCGTGAGCTTTCCGGTTAATACTTGGGCGCTTGCTGCCAAACAGGTACCCAACCTGATGAGCCTGCCCGTGCAGGATGCGCTGGTGCTCATTGCAATCTCGGTGTTACTGACGGTCGTTGCCGGCCTGCTGCCCGCCCGCAGCGCGTCCAGGAAGGATCCCGTGGAGGCCCTGCGCTCCGAATAATGTGACAAGGGGCGGTCCCTTTGTCACGTTGAGGGCCTTGCGGAATCGGGGTCTAATACTTTTTCGAGAAGTGAACGAGTCAAAATGGACCCCCGAAGCGTCGACACTTTTGAGATGCAATTTCCTGCGGTTTTGATTGTTGAATCCTGCGGTTTTGGCGTCAGAAAATGTCGATGCTTCGGGGGTTCAAATATAGCCATTCACTTCTCGGAAAAGTATTAGACCTCGAGATATAGACGATGTTCGCGAGCGGCAATTAGAGCGTAAGCCTTTAGTTCTTCTTTGCAGAGAGCATGAGCCTAATTTCCGGATGGGTGTATTCGTCGAACTCTTCCTTGGGCTCGGTGTCAAAGGTGTAGTACGACTTGATAGATTCGTCCTCCGTCTTGATGCTGATTTCTTCATATAGGGATCCGGCTAAAAATGCCTGTTTAAATTCATCCGACAGGCCGCATGGCGTGAGGAGGGCCGGTGTGGCAACGGAAATGTCCAACCCGTTGAGCGGGGCGCAGAGCGTCGCGATATCCTGCTCGGCGCGGGCGAGGTTGTCTGCGAGGCTTGCCTCGGGGTCGATCTGACTGGTGTAATCGACGTCCGTGAGCATGCCGTCTGCATCAAAAGAAAGGTAGACATAGGCCGCTTGAGCGCCGAGGTCATTGTCGCGTAGATAGCCGATAATGCGGTAGCCGTAGTCGTGATACGACTCGTATGGGTCGTCTGCCGCGACGCGTTCGCACGCGGGCTCCAAGGCATCTTGCGCGATGGCGAGCTGCTCGGCGGCTGTAGCCTTTCTTGCCTGAAGCTCGTTATTTCCCTGGACAAACTGCGGGATGTAGACACCAAGCAGCACAATGACGGGCACTGCGATGAGCGCGATAATCTGTTTCTTGGCGCTCGGAATCGCAACGCCGTATGCAGCCGCCATGGCCTCGGCATTGCTCGAGGTCTCGGCCAGCACGTCTGCCGCCGTGGCGACTGCCCCCACGGTGCTGGCGACCTCGGCGGCACCGCCCAGGTTGCGTGCGAGATCGTTATCGCTGTTCTTGAGCAGGCGGCCGGCAGCTTGCGTGGCAAGCACACCGGCGACCTCCGCGGAGCGGTCTTTGTTGGTTTGGGCTATTGCAAGCCTGCTCTGCAGCTCCTTCCACTGTTTGCCCTGCATTCCAAAGCGCGGCGCAAGAGCGCAATAGCAAAAGATGGCGAGTTCGATTACGGTGAGTGCGATGGCGGTATATATGCCCGCGGGTTGGAATTCCTTTTGGTGGAACGCGATATCGTTGATCATTTGGAGCGGCAACATCAACAGGCATGCTGCGAACGACATGACGAGTGCGGTCGCTGCGATCTTGGGGTATGTGCAGTACCGCTGGATGCGTTTCTTTTCTTGTTCGGTGAGCTGCTGCATGGGGGCCTCGACTCTCATCGTTTTTGGGCGATGCGCACACGCTCTTGAGTATAGATGAGTGGAGGGTGTCTGTTGTTCAGACATAGCGGTCAACAGCATGCTGTTGGTGCTCGCTTGATCGTGGGCGCCATTCACCTTCGTTGCACAGCGACGACCGGTTGGCTGGTTGGCGTCAAGTAACCGCCTCCGCCTTGTGGGCCGCCTCAAGGACAAGGCATAATGCATGTGACAAAGGGGCGATTCCTTTGTCACGTTCGTTGATCTGAGAGTAGATGTTGATGATTCTATCGTTGGCCCCCATGGAGGGAATTACCGGGCATGTGTTCCGTCGCGTGCATGCGGAGTGCTTCGGTGCGCTCGATTGTTATTACACGCCGTTTTTGCCGCCGCCGCGGGTGGGAAACCGCTTTGGCGGCAAGGCGTTTAAGGAGATCGATCCTGCCAATAACCAGGGGTTCAACGTAGTGCCTCAGTTGATGTCCAAGAACGCGGGCGAGTTTGTGTGGGCGGCACAGGTGCTCGCCGACATGGGCTATCGAGAGGTCAATCTCAACTTGGGTTGCCCTTCGGGAACGGTTGTTGCCAAGGGTAAGGGATCGGGCTTTTTGCGCAACTTAGACGAGCTCGAGGTGTTCTTGAGCGATGTGTGCGAGCGATCGCCGTTGCCGGTGTCGGTCAAGACCAGGCTGGGTCTGGAGAGCGATGACGAGTATGAGCGCGTGCTCGACCTTTACTGTCGCATGCCGCTGGCCGAGCTAATCGTGCATCCGCGTGTGCAAAAGGACCGCTATACGGGCTCGCCGCGCAAGGGGTTCTATGGCGAGACGCTGGAGCGCGCGCCGTTCCCGGTCGCCTATAACGGTGACATTTTTGATCTTGAGGACATGGATGCGCTGGTGGAGGCCTATCCCGGCACGCGTCATGTGATGCTGGGACGCGGCCTGCTCACGAACCCCGCGCTGGCTCGCATGGTCAACGGCGGTCCTGCTGCCACGGCAGCCGAGCTGCAGCGTTTCCATGATACGCTGTTTGCAGCCTATGCAGAAGAGATTGGCGGCAACGCGGTCTTTCGCATGAAGGAGTGGTGGTTCTACGCCAAATGCGCCTTCGCCGACCCCGCTACCGTTCACAAACTCGTACGTAAGACCAAAAAGGTTGACGAATACCGCGCCGCCGTCGAGCGCGTCTTTCGCGAACAGCCGCTTGCACCCACAGCTCGCTTCCACGGCTAACTAGTCATCGGGGGCGTTCTTTAACGACTGGTCATTTAAGGACGTCCCCAACGACTATGTAGCAAAAAGCTGTACACCAGCATCCAAAGATGTCGAAAATGTCGACTTTGGATGCTGGCGTACATGTTTGGGTTCGGCGGGGGAGCGGTGCCTAGGCAATCATTGCATCAAGTGTTATGAGTTCCCTGAGCCGTTCCGTGCGCGTTTGCCCATGGCGTTTGGCTTTTTCGTCAAACGCCTCAAGAACCGATTCGCCCACACGTGCCGACAAGACAGCGCTCGGCTCATCAGAGATCGGCGGCCTTCCCAGCTTAACGGTGCGGCCTTTCGGCCATTCATCTTTTTCGTAAGTTTCCGCGGCTTTCTCTAACTCTCCAGGGGCAAATCCCATCATTTTTTCAAGCTGCTCAGCATCCATGGCACCTCCTATCGATCGACATAATGTCGAGCGCTGGTTCTCGGATTCCTTTTTTGTATACAGTTTTGTAGACAAAAATACAAGCAGTTTATCGGGCTAATTAGCTTGTTTTGATCCGCCTGCTCGATAGGAAATGAGCATTGACGGCTTCGATACTCTTTTGCTTTTCAGCTTGGAATTTGGATGCTCGTTGAACTTCCGGAGGGGAGCGTTTATTAAGTTATCGAGATTCTGGGCAGGAGCTCTCACCGGTCTTCGATAGTGGGACCAGCTTAATTCGCGACACAGTGTGTCGCGAATTGGAGTAGTCGTTGGGTGTCCTTCAATGGCTAGTCATACAAGAACGTTTAAGTGCCGGATTTTGTCACTTAGTGTCGTTCTCAGCGACTATTCTGGAGGGTCGTGGTCAAAAAATGGCAAATATGAGTATTGTTGCCATTATGGTTGCATTTATTTTGCTATAAATAGTAGCTCCTGATGAGATTTGTTCCCATTAAGAGCTACGTTTATTGAACATATGAGGAGAAATAACGTCGTCTGCGGACGAGTGGAACGTTGAATAGTTCCTGAAATAATCAAAATTGCTGCTACTAAACAGGTAGCAGTACTCATATTTGCCCTTTTTTGACCATAGCTCCCTCGGAAACTCTTTCCCGAGGCATCAAACAGCCATAATCCAAAGGTCGCCTCAAACAATTAGCCGGTTAAGAGCGTCCATGGCTACCCAAAAGTTGTACGCCAGCATCCAGAGATGTCGAAAAATGTCGACTTTGGATGCTGGTGTACATGTTTGGGTCGGTGGGGTTCCTTGGATGGACAGAGTGCGCGTGCTAGAGCAGGTTCTTCTGTACCCATGCGATGATGTCGCTCGACTCGTAGAGTGGTTTGCCGTCGATGAACAGGCAGGGAACCTGGCGTTTTCCGCCGACGGCGATGAGTACCTGCTCGGCTTCGGTATCGGTCGAGATATTGCGCTCGGGAATGGTCACGCCGTTATCTGCCAGAAAGCGCTTGACCTTTAAGCAATACGGGCAGCCGGTCATAACGAATAGTGCGAGCTCGTGATCAGTAGCCATGGGTCTCCAATCGGTTGAAGTTTTGATTGAAATACCCAAAGCCGCCGCGGTCTATGCGCGCGTCAACGACGACTCGATGGCCTGTACCAGAAACGCCGTGGCTCCGGTGCCGCAGGGCTTGTCGTAGTAGTCAACAAAGCGCTGGTCGGCGAGATAGCCGTGGGCGAGGCCCAGATACGCTTCGTTCTGGGGCTCGCATCCCCAGTTGAGAGCAATCCAGCGACGATGCATCGCGACAAGCTTGCGAGCCTCGCTTCCGTCCGCATCGCCATCGCCCATGGCGATCGATAGCTGGCCCAGAACAGCGCGTTCAAGTTCCTTCATGTCGTTCCATGTCTGAGGATCCATGTCCAGCAGCGCTTCGTTTGCTGCATCGATAGCCTCATCGCCATAGCGCGCCCGCGCCTCGGCACCGTAGCGCTCCTCGTTTTCCTGCACGGTGCGCCAGCGCTCCAGTTGCGGCAGGACGGCGCCCATGAGCGAGACGGCTTCGTCGAGCGACATGCCGGTGTTTTGCGCCAACCGCGGGGCACAATCCTCGATCATCGCCTCCATCGTGGTGTCGTAGGTGTACTTACCGTGGTCGTAGCACCACTTGCAGTAATGGTCGGTCGTGGCGCCCGTGGCATCGGTGCCGCAGTCATCGGGCGTGAGTATCATGCCGCAGCTCTGGCAATAGTGCTCGGGCATCTCGAGCAGATGAGACAGAGGCTCGCCGGTTACGGCGGCGATGAGCTTCATCATGTCGATGCCCGGCGTGACCTCGTCGCGCTCCCAACGGCTGACGGCTTGGCGTGTGACGAAGAGCTTGGCGGCGAGCTGCTCTTGGGTAAGGTGATGGGCGCGACGGATGGCAATGAGCTTTTCTGCAAAGGCCATAACGGCTCCTTTCTGCTGGTTGATGGCTTAAGCATACGCGGCGGCAGGCGCCCTTCCAAGCAACCGTTGGTTGCACGACGGGAGACCGCGGCGAAGAATTGCGCGCAACGCCCCACGCCTCCATGCCGTACAATGACCGGCATGGAACCTATCGCACACATACATACCGACCTGCCGCAGAAGTTCGGCATTCCGCGCAACAGCTTTTTGGCGCCCCATCTGCAGGGGCACATCGTTTTTGAGCCGGAATTTGCCTCCAATGCAGCAGTTGAGGGCCTGGACCCCTTCTCTCACCTATGGCTGCTGTGGCGCTTCGAAAACGGAACGCCCGGCGGCACGGCAAACGACATAGCTGCCGATGCCAAGTCGCAGGACAGGTCCGGCACCAACGCAAAATGGTCGAAAACCGTGCGCCCGCCTCGTCTGGGTGGAGCCGAGCGCGTGGGCGTGTTTGCCACGCGCAGTCCGTTTCGCCCGAATCCCATTGGGCTTACCTGCGTCAAGCTCGATCGTGTCGAGCTCACCGACGATGGCCCCATCATTCATGTGCTGGGGGCCGACCTGCGTGACGGCACGCCCATCTACGATATCAAGCCCTACGTCCCGTTTGCGGACTGCCACCCGGATGCGACCGGCGGCTGGATTGAGGATGCTCCGTGGCAAGAGCTCGATGTTGAGTTCCCGCAAGCTCTTCAAGACATGGTCCCGCCCGCAAAGCTTCCCGGTCTGGTCGAGGTCCTTCGCCAAGACCCGCGCCGCGCAGGCAGCAAGTACGAGCCAAACCGCGTCTATCACCTGGCCTTTGCCGGGCTCGACATATCTTTTACGGTCGATAAAACCCAGCTAACCGTAGTCGCCGTCAACGACGCGCAAGACTAACCATCCGTTCGTCCGCACCCGTCAAATTAAGCGCCAAACCCCATGCCAAAATCGCCCGTGCTGGTGGACAATAACGCCTACCAAAACAATCCACTTCGCACGGGAGTTCAGTATGAAATACGACTTTAGCTCGCTTATCGACCGCCACGGCATGGACTCCATCGCCGTTGACTCCTGGGGCGAGATCCCCGGTATGGCTCCGAACGCACCCGACGAGGGCTTCGACCGCATTCCCATGTGGGTGGCCGACATGAACTTTGCCACGGTGCCCACGGTCCAGGAGTACATCATCAAGCGCGCCCAGCATCCCATGTTTGGCTATTTCAATCCGCGCCCCGAGTATTTCGACCGCATCATCGAATGGCAGAGCCGCCGCAACGGCGTTGAGGGCCTGGCGCCGGAGCATATCGGCTACGAAAACGGCGTGCTGGGCGGTGTCGTGTCGACGCTGCGCGCGTATGTCCAGCCGGGCGATGCGGTGCTGGTCCATAGCCCCACTTACATTGGCTTTACCAAGTCTATCGAAGCCGCGGGCTATCGCATTGTCCACAGCCCGCTTAAGCTCGACGACCAGGGCGTGTGGCGTATGGACTTTGAGGACATGGAGTGCAAACTCGCCCAAAACCACGTTCATGCTGCGGTGTTCTGCTCGCCGCACAATCCCTGCGGCCGCGTATGGGAGCGCGACGAGATCGAGCGCGCCATGGACATCTATCGCCAGCACGATTGCGTGGTGATCTCGGACGAGATTTGGTCCGATATCATCCTGCCGGGGCACAAGCACATCCCGACGCAGTCGGTGAGCGAGGATGCCCGCATGCGCACGGTTGCCCTCTATGCGCCGAGCAAGACGTTTAACCTGGCGGGCCTGGTCGGCAGCTACCACATTGTCTACAACGAGACGCTGCGCGACCGCGTGTGCGCCGTGTCCAACAAGACTCACTACAACGAGATGAACGTCCTCTCCATGCATGCGCTTATCGGTGCCTACCAGCCGCAGGGCTACGAGTGGGTGGACGAGCTCAACCAGGTGCTTGCCGGTAATATCGAGTACTTCTGCGATTACGTGGATGAGCATTTTGAGGGCGTGTCCTATTCACGTCCTCAGGGCACGTACATGGTGTTTCTGGACTGCACCGAGTGGTGTCGCGAACATGGCCGCGATATTCAGTGGCTGCTCGACGAGGGGGCGCGCGTGGGCGTGGGGTATCAGGACGGCCGCCCGTTCCACGGGCCCTGCCACATTCGCGTGAATCTGGCGCTGCCGCTTTCGCGCGTAAGGGAAGCGTGCGACCGCCTGGACCGCTACGTTTTTAATGCGCGGTAAGTGAGCACTGCATGTGGGGCCTTCTGCCAAGTCGGCTGGAAGGCCCCGCATGGTAAAACGCCTGTAACCATTGGGCGCTCGTGTGGTTTTGTTTGCTATTATTTTTTACCATTTCAGTCTGTAAACAGGATCGTCTGGAGCTCGATGAAAAGACCCCGTCGCTCGGTTGCCATTTCGTTGTTTGTTGCGCTTGCGGTGGCGAGCGCCTTTGTCGTAGCGATAGCTAGCTGTTCTGGGCGTAATGACGAAGCCTCGACGTCTGCATTAGAAGGTCTGGACGCCTCGCAGATCAAAGACGACGACCTCAAGACGCTCAACGTCGGCAGCGACCTCTATCCACCGTTTGTGTATACCGACGAGTACGGCGATATCGTTGGCCTGGATGTCGAGATATTGACCGAGGCTTTGGCCCGCATTGGTTATAAGCCAAAATACCAGCTGATCGACTGGGAAAAGAAGAAAGAGCTGCTGGCGAGCGGCGAGCTCGATTGCGTCATGGGCAGCTTTAGCATGACGGGTCGCGAAAACGAGTATCGTTGGGCCGGCCCGTACCTTGCGAGCCGCCAGGTGGTCGCGGTCGATCCCCAGAGCGATATCTACACACTTGCCGATCTTGAGGATAAGATCGTAGCGGTTCAGTCCACCACCAAGCCTGAGGGCATTTTGCTCAATCGCACAAATGAAAACGTTCCGCAGATCAAGGAACTCTACTGCTTTTCGGACCGTTCATGCCTGAACCCCGCGCTCGCCGAGGGCCTGGTCGATGCCATCGCCGCGCATGAGTCCTTGCTGCTCACCTACGAAAAAGACTATGGCGTAACGTATCGCATTTTGGATGAGCCGCTGCTGGAGGTTGGTTTGGGCACCGCTTTCGATATCAACGATACGCGCGGCGTCAACGTTAAGCTCACTCATGCCTACCAAGAAATGCTTGCCGATGGCACCATGGAACGCCTGGTGTCAAAGTACTTCGATGACCCTTCGCCATTTTTGAATGTGGAGGGTCTGTCATGATCGATGCGCCTGACCACGCCGTAGAGGAGCGGGGCAATCGTTCGGCAGGGGCATGGCTCCTTGTCGCTCTGCTGGGGATAGTGCTCTCGGTTGCTGCCGGCATGATGAGCTACGGTTACATGACGGCCCAAGCCGAGCAGCGCTTTGCCGACGTTGTCGATTACGTGGCGACGCAGAGCCTTTCCTACGATGCATTCAATAGCGCCTATACAACCAAAAACCTGATACGCGTTATGGAGATCGCCGGAGAGGCAGCGCGCGATATGGAGCGCGACGGTTCGGTGGATAACGCCACACTGGAGCAATATGCCGACCAGTTCAACGTGAGCGCACTGATCGTGACGGACGCATCGGGCAATTTGGTGTCCGAGTCCTCGACCGATGGCGTGGGCTACGAGTCGCTCACTACGTATCTCAAAGAATCACCCGTGCTGGAGGTGGCAACTCATCCGCTTAAGTCCTATACCGCCCGCATCACGCTTGCGGATGATTCGGTCGCAGACATTGGCTGCGTGTCTCGGCGGGATGGCGAGGGCGTCGTTATCGCGGTAAGGCATCAGGGCGCGAAGGCGGTCGCGAGTAATACGCTCAAACTGCAGAGCCTGCTCGAAGGCTATGAAACTATCGATAGCGGCAATATCGTGATCGAAAGCGACGGCAAGGTCGTTGCGACCAATGCCGTTGAACCCACCATATTGGGCGTATTCGATCTGCCTGTGACGGATGTCTTCATTGTCGACGGTATTAAGGATCGATGCCTGGCCGGTAAGGTCAAATTGATTAACGCCGACGGCGAGTGGTATTTGGGCACATTTGGAAAAGCGCACAAATTCTATGTGTACACCTATGCCTCGGCGCGGCATTACTTCGAGATCGTCGCCGCCGTTGTCGCCTGCGTGCTGGTGCTCTACGGCGGTGCAATAGCCGCCGTTGTGATGATGCGTCGCCGTGCCGAGCGCCAGCGCATGACCGACCTGTTGCTGCAGGAGCGCGACTATGGCGACAAGCTGGCAAAGGCGGCGCGCGAGGCCTCGTCCGCCAACTCGGCAAAGACGGAGTTTTTGCGTCGCATGAGCCACGATCTGCGCACGCCTATCAACGGCATTCGCGGCATGGTCGAGGTTGGCGATGCCAATGCGGACGATCTGCAAAAGCAGACCGAGTGCCGCTCAAAGATCTGGACGGCATCGGGACTGCTGCTCGACCTTGCCAACGAGGCCCTGGATATGAGTCGCCTGGAGAGCGGGCAGGTCGACCTGAACCTCGTACCCACAAATTTGGTGGCACTCAACTGTGAAGTGCGCGATATTCTGGAGCGCCAGGCCGAGGAGCGTCTGGTGACAATTATCTGCGACCAGCAGACGCTTGATCATCCCTATGCACGGGTGAGCGTGACGCACCTCAAGCGCTTGTTGCTCAATATTGCCGGCAATGCCGTCAAGTACAACCGCCAGGGCGGCTATGTTCGCCTGGTGTGCCGCGAGGTGGAGCCTGTAGATGGCGTCCCTGTCTATGAATACACGATCGCCGACAACGGTATTGGCATGAGCGAGGAGTTCCAACAGCACCTCTACGAGCCGTTTTGCCGCGAGAAGCAGCAGGTGGAAGGCGCTTCGTCGGGAACTGGCCTGGGCGCGCCTATCGCAAAACAGCTGGTCGAGCTTATGGGCGGAACCATGAGCTTTACGAGCGTCTTGGGGCAGGGAACGACGTTTACCATCCGCCTGCCGTTCGAGAAGTGCGACCGCTCCGAGATCCCTCAGGCAGTTCGCGTGGATTCGGGCGATGGCGATGCGCTCCAGGGCTTGCGCGTTTTGCTCGTAGAGGATAACGATCTGAATGCCGAGATCGCGCAGTTTACGCTTAGCCGTGCCGGTGCCGTCGTGACGCATGCTAAGGATGGCGAGTCTGCCGTTGAGGCGTTTGCCGCGAGCGCACCGCACGAGTACGACGTGGTGTTGATGGACATCATGATGCCCGGTATCGATGGCCTTGAGGCCACGCGTCGAATTCGGGCACTCGATCGCGAGGATGCCGCGACCACGCCGATTATCGCCGTGAGTGCCAACGCCTTTGCCGACGACCGCAGGCTTTCGCGTGAGGCGGGCATGGATGCGCACCTGAGTAAACCCGTGAGCTCGCAGGAGCTCGTTGAGGCGCTGGCGCACATAGCCGCCGACGCTTCATAAGCATATGGCCTGGTTCCAAGGTGGGTTGGAACCAGGCCATATTGCTATTTGTGAGTTTTGCTTTTGAGGCTTACTTTTCCTGAATCTGCTTGCCGCAAAGATGCTCAATCGAAATCTCGTAGAGCTGGACACCCTTGATGTCTTTGGCGATTTCCTCTTCGATTTCTTCGGCGGAAGGGTAGTACTTAAGGGCGAGCTGGCGGACTTTATCCTCGATAAACGCGGGGGTGTCATTCGCCAGGCGACAGCGGCCAAAGACCACGGTACTCATAACGTAGGGAGCCCAGTCACCGTCCTTGTACCACTCGTTGCCGTAAACGGTAAAGCAGACCTTGTCATCGCGCTTGAGTGCGTCGACCTTGTGGCCAGCCTTGGCGCCATGGAAATAAATCTTGTCGTGCTCGGCGTCGAAGAAGTAGTTGACGGGAATGGCGTACGGGTAGCCATCGTCGCCGTTGACGGCAAAGACGCCGCGCTTGCAGGTAGCGAGCAGTTCGCGCGCTACCTCGTCGGTGATGGCGCGTTTCTTTCGACGTAAGGGCCTAAACATCATTGGCTTCCTTTCTGGTCGTGCGTGGTGGTTGAGCACAAACTATAGCGAAACAGCTCCGTTTTTCTTGATGCGGGTGAGTATGTTTTTGAGCTTGTTAAAGTCGAGCGGTTTGGACAGATGGGCGTTCATGCCGGCTTCGTGTGCCGCCTTGGCGTCCTCGGCAAAGGCATTGGCGGTGAGCGCGATGATGGGGATATCGGCTGCATCGACCTTCTCGCTCAGGCGAATCGCGCGGGTTGCCTCGTAACCGTCCATGTCCGGCATCATAATGTCCATCAGGATCGCATCGAAGCTGCCGGCGGGATGCGACAGGTACAGATCGACGACCTCGTTGCCGTTGGCGGCGCGGGTGACCACGATGCCCTCGGATTCTAGCAGCGCCTGGGCAATCTCGGCATTCAATTCGTTGTCCTCGGCGAGCAGCACGTTCATGTTGGCGAGCGAGCAGTCGAGCGCCCTCTCGACCGTATCCGTCTGTGCCTGGGGGTTCTTGTCGATATCGAGCGGAATCTCCACGTAGAACGAAGTACCCACATGGAGCTCACTGGTGACTTCGATAGTGCCGCCCATCAGTTCAATAAGCGACTTGACGATTGGCATGCCCATGCCGGTTCCTTGGAACTTGCTGCGCGCATCGTTACCTTCTTGGGCAAACGGCTCATAGATATGCTTTAAAAACTTGGGAGTCATGCCAATGCCGGTATCCGAAACGCTAAAGCAAAAGAGCGCGCGCCCGTTATCGAGTGGCTTGGTCTTTGAGCTAAAGGTGACGGAGCCGCCGTGCTTGTTGTACTTAATGCTGTTGTCTAACAGGTTGATCATGATCTGTCGGATATGGGTGGGACTGCCGACCATGTATGGCCCCGTGGCGTACGGCAGACTATTGTCCTGCATTGTGATGCCGTTACTGGACGCGCGGAGCTTGCACAGCACCAGCGTGTCGTCGCAGAGCTCTTTGAGGTTAAAAGGCGCATGCTCCAGTGTTAGCTTGCGGTCTTCGATTTTGCCCATCTCGAGGATATCGTTGATCAGCGAGAGCAGGTGATTGGCGGCAACGCGCGCCTTGGCACGGCTCTCGCGGGCGACTTGCATATCGCCTTCCTTCAATTCCTCGATCTCGATAAGGCCCAGGATGCCGTTGAGCGGCGTACGGATGTCGTGGCTCATGCGCGCGAGGAATGCCGTCTTAGCGGCGTTGGCAGCATCGGCTTTTTTGCGCTCGGTTCGAGCGCGCACGAGCGCCCAGATGAGCAGGACGATGCCGACCGACAACATACCGATGAGGGTAGCTGCAATGGCGGTGCGGTTGCGATAAAGGAATTGAAGCGTGTTGGATTCCTGGGCCGTGTACGACGTGGAGGAGAAATTGCTTGCGGAGAGCGATTCTCCGGCATTGATGATGCCCTTGTTGATGATTCCCAACAGCTCGGGTTTTCCGTGCGAAATCCAGCACGAGAGCTCACAGGTGTCAGGGAGCTCGGTCGTCTCGCAGTCCTCGAGATCGTAACGGTCACCGATGGTTTTTACGCGTGAACTGGGAGCGACGATGCAGTGCGCCGTTCCCTTCCTGAGGGCGTCGAACGCTTCATCGTCGGATTGGTATTCGGTTACGGTCGCTGTGGGGAACAGACTTTCAAGTGCATTTTTGTTGACAAACGATGATTTGGTACAGGCGATGTTCTGAAGGTTTTTGTTCAGGTTGCTGCCGGTGTGGATAGCGGTGAGGGATATGGTTCCCAACGATACCGACTGCACAACGCCTGTTTGCTCGGCAAACCAGTAATCTCGGTATACCGGCAGCGCAACGTCTATGCTTTCCTTTGACAGGGCCTTTGACATCATCTTGTAGCTATCAAAGGCGACGGTTTTGACCGTAATGCCAAATTTATCGTGTAGCGTCGTCGCAAGCGATGCGAGCGAGCCTTCCATTTCGCCGTCTTCGTTCTCGTTGCAGTAGGGGAGTTTGCCCGTAATGTAGCCGAGCGTGATGGTGTTGTCATTTGCTTTGAGCCAGGAACGTTCGAGTCCGTTGAGCGATGATGAGCCGCTGTTTTGGGTCGAGTAGTGAGATTTTACTTCGTCGTTATAGCGTGGGTTGACGCGGGCGATTGCCGTCATGGCAGCATTGATGTCGTCCATCAGGTCGGGGCGGCTTTTGGGAACGGCAAAGTAGTAGTCGCTCGAACCAATGTAGAACATGGGGGAGGCGTTGGGCGACGAGGTCGTGTCGTTCATGATGATGGCGTCGACCTCGCCGTTTGCGAGCGCATCGAAAAGGTTGCCGTTACTGCTGATTTCCTTATAGGTACAGGTAATGCCCTCGTTGGCGAGCCATTGCTGGCCAACGATGGTTTGCATGACGCCGGGGTTGAAACCGATAGTGAGACCCTGGAGTGCCTGGGGGTCACCCTTGGCCAGGTCGTCGCGATCGGGCTTGGCGTAGATGTAGTAGCGTTCGGTGCCCTCGGGGTTCGACGAGAAGAGCAGTTTTTGGGCGCGTTCTTCGGAGTAGGAGATGTTTGGCATGAGGTCAATCTCGCCGGCTTCGAGCTTCTCCATAAGCTCGGTGAAGGTGCCGGAGACGTATTCGTACTGCCAGCCGGGTGTGTAGTACGAGAGGGTCTGGAGGTACTCGTAACCCCATCCCGAGAGACGCTCGCCGGGGGTGCCGTCCTGGAAGCCCTCGTTGTTGACGAGCCAACCAACGCGGACCGTTTTGACCTGCTGATCGGTATTGGCGGCATAGGCGGGGGCGGGCATGATGGTGCTCAGTACGGCGAGCGCGGCAAGCGCGACGGCCAGGGTGCGATATATAACTGAACGAAGGACAGCGGAAGCTCTCACATGCAATCCTAACGAATCGAGACATTACCGCATAAGGATACCAGCTCAGCCTGCCCAGTCGGCAGCTGTACCGCTAAACGGTCCCGCCCGGCAGTCATCGGGGACGTTCTTAAACGACTAGTCAATGGGGACGTTCTTGTTTGACTAGTCATTTAAGAACGTCCCCAATGACTAGTTCCCAATGACTAGTTTCGTTTGCGGGGGAGGCGTGGGACAATACCGAGCGAACGAGATTGGGCGTCTGGGAAAGGGGTCGCGATGAACAGGTTGAGGACGCTTGCCGATGTGCTGCGACAGGCTGGCTTTGCGCGCATCACGGGCCTGTTTCTAATCTTTTACCTGCTGTGCTCGACTGCCGTCTGGCTGTCCGAGCCCACGTCCCTTACGTTTGGCGACGGTCTCTGGTTTAGCTTTGAGACGGTCTCGACGATCGGCTTTGGCGACATTCCGGCCGAGACACCGGTTGCCCGCGCCATTACCGTCATTCTGAGCATCATCAGCATCTTCTACATCGCCATGCTCACGGGCGTGGCGGTGAACTACTGCAATACGCTCATCAAACTGCGCCAAAAGGACACCATGGCGCGCTTTATGGACGATCTTGAGCATTTGGAAGAACTCGACCGCGATGAGCTCGCCGATTTGTCGCGCCGCGTGCGCGAGTACCGTCGCCGGCAACGATAGAACGGGTGCCGCGCGTCACGACGAGGGGGATTGCATATGAACATCACGGTGTACCTGGGCGCGAGCGTCGGCAACGACCCGGCGTTTCTGCCTGCAGTGCGAGAGCTCGGCACGTGGATTGGCACCAACGGCCACGCGCTGGTATACGGCGGGTCCAAGTCGGGCCTGATGGGCGCGCTCGCCGATAGCGTGCTCGATGCTGGCGGGCATGTGACGGGCGTTGAGCCGAGCTTTTTTATCGAGGCCGAGTTTCAGCACGACGGAATCGACGACCTTATCGTGACGAGTGATATGGCCGAGCGCAAAGCCAAGATGATCGAGCACGGTGATGCGTTCATTGCCTTTCCGGGCGGCACGGGCACGCTCGAGGAGATTGCCGAGGTTATGTCTGCGGTGTCGTTGGGGCACCTGAGCGCGCCGTGCATTCTGTACAACCTGGATGGGTACTACAACGACCTCAAAGCCCTGCTCGGGCATATGATCGATAAGGGCTTATCGAGCCCGCAGCGCCAGCAAGGCATCTACTTTGCCGACGATTTGCGCGAGATTGCCTCGATTATCAACGGATAAGTCTTGAGCCTGCCCCACTATGACTCCCAATGGTGCCGTTTGCGGCGCAGATGGTTGGCTCGTTCGGACAACGCTCGCTCTACAATAAAACGTATCTATGTCGACTTTGACTGCGGGAGGACCCGATGGATAACCTTGCCAAACCCACGAACCGCGCGCTGTTTTTGGTCAGCGTTGCCGTGACCGGTGCACTCGCGGGTGCTGCAGTCTGGCTATTCTTCTTTGCGATGGAGCACGGCATTGATTATTTGTGGACCGAGGTCCCGCATATGCTGGGTGTCTCTTCGCCCGAACTCGCCAGCGGCCCGTTTGGCTTTTTGCCGTACCCGTTTTTCGTTTGCCTGTTGGGCGGCTTGGTGATTGGCCTGTACGAAAAGATGACGGGCATCAAGACCGATGACCTCAACCAGGTGATGGCAAAGGTTAAGCAAGACGGGCGCTACCCGTACGACAACCTGGGCAAGCTTTCGCTCGCGGCATTGCTGCCGCTGCTGTTTGGTGGAAGTATTGGACCGGAGGCCGGTCTGACCGGCGTTATCGCAGGTCTGTGCAGCTGGGTTGGCGACCGTATGCGTCGCTTTGGCGCCGAGTTTAGGGAGCTCACGCTGCTGGGCACCCAGGCTGCCCTGACGGCGCTCTTTACCGCGCCCGTGTTTGGCTTTGTGGCGCCGCTTGCCGGAAGTACTGACGGCCAGGGTGCCGGCGATGGCGAGGATTCCGAATCCGGTGAGATCACCATCAGGCTGCCCAAGGCGCAAAAGACGGCGGTCTACGGCATTGCGATTGCCGGCGGCCTGGGCACCTACCTGCTGCTCGGCCAGCTCATGGGCGGCGGCATGGGTATGCCGAGGTTCGAGTCCGCCGAGGTGGGCAACCTGGAGCTTACCTGGCTCATTCCTCTGTCGCTGATCGGAACAATCTGCGGCTGGCTGTACTTTGTCTCCGAGCATGCAAGCGAGGCGCTGTCCCATGCAATAGGGGAGCGTCCTGTCGTCAAGGCCATGCTAGCCGGTCTGGCGCTCGCCGTCTGCGGCACGGTCCTGCCCTACACCATGTTTGCCGGCGAGACTCAGGCCGACGTGCTCATGGAAACCTATCTGACCATTCCCGCTGGCGTGCTTATCGCGACCGGTCTTGTTAAGGCCATGCTGACGCCCGCCCTCATCAACCTGGGCTGGCGCGGCGGCCACTTCTTCCCGGTTATCTTCTCGGGCGTAAGCCTGGGCTACGGACTGGCCATCCTCACCGGCACCGATCCGGTCTTTTGCGTCGCCGTCTGCACGGCATCGACGATGGGTGCGGTCATGCGCCAACCCGTTATGGTCGTGGGCTTGTTGCTCATGTGCTTCCCGCTCAAAGGCATCATCTGTATGATCATCGCCGCCGTCATCGCCGCCGGCATTCCGCTGCCCAAGTCGCTGCGCAAGTAGCACGGTGGCGCACGGTCGATACAAGCACCCTAGGCCCGGTGTGGCGCTGTGTCATGGATTTGCGAGCGCCTAGATCTCGCTCGGAATCGGCGCTATTTCCAAACCGCGAGCGCGGCGGTGCCCAGTACGATGAGGGCGAGACCGATGGTGCTGCGCCGTGAGAGTTTTTCGTTGAATGCCAAGCGCGCAAATAGTACCGATACGACAATCGATAGTTTGTCGATCTGCACCACGACGCTCACCTGGCCTGTGGCGATGGCGTAGTAGCATAGCAGCCACGATGCGCCAGTCGCAATGCCCGATGCTGCGAGAAATACGAGTTCGTAGCGGTCTACGTGCACGGCTTGGCCCATCTTGCCTTTAGCTGCCACGATTGCCCATGCCATAACCAGTACCACACAGGTACGGATTGCCGTGGCCAGGTTGGATTCGACGCCTTCGATGCCAGCCTTGGCAAGGATGGACGTGAGCGCCGCGAACACGGCGGCGCCGAGGGCGTAAGCGAGCCAGGTCCGGTCTTGCTGCTGCTCGGGTCCGGCAGGCTGCTTCTTCTCGATCATTAAAAACGTGCCGAGGGTGATGACAGCGGTTCCCACGAGCTTAACCGCAAGGTTGCTCGTCTCGCCAAAAAGTACGATGGCGATCAGTGCGGCGAGTACGGTGCTCATCTTGTCGACCGGTACGACCTTATTGACGTCTCCGATGCCCAACGCCTTAAAGCAACAGATCCACGAAGCACCGGTAGCGAGTCCCGAGAGGACGAGAAAGAGCCAGGATCTGGGTTCGATGCTGCCGATGGTTCCAATGGATCCAGAAATGTCCGCCATTGCCCAGGCGAAAACGAGCACCACGCAGGTGCGAATGGCCGTCGCGACATCGGAGTCGGTCTGCTTGATGCCGCATTTGGCCAGGATAGATGTGATGCCGGCAAAGAAAGCCGACACAAATGCTGCTGCGACCCACGACACGGGTGAAATGCCTCCCCAAAGAACAACCGCGCCAGATTTACGGCGCTCGTCCGATGATACCGTCCCGCCATGAAGCTTTGATATCGCTGTGGTGAGACAGGGGCCATAGTTCGAGAGGGCATTTGGTTAAGGCTCGAATCGAAGGTGAATGGTTTTCCGCGAAGTGAACGAGTAAATCTGGAACCCTGGAACATGCACACTTTTTTCGAACAAAACTGCAGGATTCTTAGACAAAACCGCAGGAATTGAGTCCTTAAAAATGTCGATGCTACAGGGCACTGTTTTTACTCGTTCACTTCTCGGAAAAGTATTCACCTTCGATATGCTGACGGTGTCTTTTTGGTTGCCAAGAACTAGACG
Organism: uncultured Collinsella sp.; assembly: GCA_900541785.1. Classification (GTDB taxonomy): domain Bacteria; phylum Actinomycetota; class Coriobacteriia; order Coriobacteriales; family Coriobacteriaceae; genus Collinsella. Next base: position 53,528 of record UQKY01000004.1, on the reverse strand, counting down.
GCCTGCTGTGAGGGGCGGTGGTGACGCTATGCCGCCTTGTTTCATTGAAAAAATTAGCGGGGTACCACCTAAGTTTTTTTAGCTGTCGATTACAGATCGCGTACTCGATAAACCTTGGTGCTGACAGCGCAGCTGATTGCACATAGTGCGAGGGCCAGCACGGCAATTCCTGCACACAGACAGCCAAGGACGGCGGGATCGGGATTCGCTCCGGCAATCGACATGAGCCAGTTGCTGATGGGGTTGGAGGAGCTCAGCGTGGCCATTGTGCCGCAACCAAGCAGGGCAAACAGGCCAACGGATAGGCGCAGCGCCTCCATGTGTCCAAATCGAAAGAACAGCGGCTGCGCCAAAAACACCATCATGAGGGAGATGAGCATCGATGCCGCCGAGGCCATTGCGGTCTCAAAGACGGCCTGTCCCGTCGAGGGGATGCCCGCGCTGTTGAAAAGCGGGATGGAGACGATGCTCAGAAGCGCGGCGGCGCAGGCCATGATGGCCGAGAAGACAACGATGCACAGGTAGCGTGCGCAGATGATGTCTTTGCGCGAGAAGGGCAACGTTGCTCGATAACGCTCCCAGCCGTTTTGGTTATCGTAGCCAGCTAGCGAGTTCATGATTATGATGGGCGACATTGCGCTGACCGCACAGGCGCCGGCGCTCATGCCGGAATCGACATCCGACGCGTTGGCAAGGGTCAGCACGACAAACATGAACAGGCCGACGCCTGCAATGCTCGGGATAAGCGAGCGAGCGATGGCGAGCTCGGACATAAAGGCGCGTTTCATTTCGAAGCTCCTTTCAGCATGAGGCGAAGATAGTCATCAATGGTTGCCCGATCGCTGGGAATCTCGGGGAAGGCCTCGAGCGTTTCGCGACGGTTGGGCACGAGCACGTCCACGCTATAGGCGTGGTGGACGGCACGGGCGCCTTCGACGCAAGCCATAAGCTCGGCGGCCTGTGCTTGGGTGCAGTGGGCGATGCCGGCTCGGTCGGTAATGTCCTCGCGCGGCAGGTCCAAAATAATCGAGCCGTTATCGATGCAGATGACGCGGTCGGCGGCGCGATCGAGGTCGGACGTAATGTGGCTCGAGAGCAGCACGCTGTGCTGACCGTCGGCGACAAAGGCAAGCAGCTCATCGAGCAGTTCCTCGCGTGCCATGGGATCGAGGCCTGCGGTGGCTTCGTCCAAAACGAGCAGTTTGGCATTGTGACTGAGTGCACAGGCAAGCTGCAGTTTCATGCCCATGCCGCGGGAGAGGTCCTTGACTTTTGTCTTAGGATCGAGGCCAAATCGGTTGATGAATCCGGCGAACGTTTCGCGGTCCCACGTGGGGTACGCCGGGCCTACGAGCGACTCGATCTGGCCCACCTTGAGCGTGGAGGGGAAGGGGCACGTGTCCAGGACAAGACCGACGCGGGAGCGTAGATGGCGCTGCGTCTCATCGGGCGCGTCGGCGCCACAGCGCTGCCCAAACAGGTGCACCTCGCCGGCATCGAGCTTTATAAGCCCGAGCGCGGCTCGAATCGTCGTGGTTTTGCCGGCGCCGTTTGCGCCCACAAAGCCAACAATCTGGCCGGGTTCCACGGCAAGCGTGACGTCGCGCAGCGAAAAGCGGTCGCTCACACGGCGTGAGATACCTTTGAGTTCTAAAAGGTTTTGCATGGCATAGCCTTTCTTGCAGATGGCTACTGCATAGTTTCGGGGGCTACCAGGTCGAGCATCTCGTGCAGCTTGTCGCGCGTGACGCCCAGGGTTTCGGCTTGGCTCGCCGCTTTCGCAAGTAGCTCTTCGATATGGCAGAGCTGGTTTTCGCGCAAGAGTTCCTGGTTGCCCTCGGCGACAAAGCAGCCCTTGCCCTGCACGGTGCAGATAAACCCGAGTTGCTCTAGGTCGGCGTAGGCGCGCTTGGTGGTGATGACACTCACGCCAAGATCGCTCGCGAGTGCACGGATGCTGGGGAGTTTGGCTCCCGCAGCGAGTGTGCCCGAAAGGATCTGAGCTTTGACCTGCGAGGCTATTTGCTCGTAGATGGGCTTGTCGCTCGAATTGGATAGGATGATGTCCACAGCGGCTCCTTAGCTGTTGGGCTACACGTGTATATAACCGGTAAGCACAGTATATATACACTATGCACAGTTACGCAAGAGGCAAATAGGGATTGTCCGTTCGTTCATCCATCTCAATCTGTAACATCTGGAACCGATTTGGACGGCTACCTGTTACAGATTGAGATTTTGCTGGCGGGCCCCACCTGTTTGTCTAAATCTGTAACAACTGGAGAAGATTTTGGCTGCTAGATGTTACAGATCGAGATCTTTCTGGGACGCCCACCTGTTTGTCTAAATCTGTAACAGGAAGAGGTTCAAAAACCGTCTAGATGTTACAGATCGAGACAAACTGCTTCGGAGTGCCGCCATCGACTGCTACCCCATGCCCTAACTGATGAATTTGTCCTGATAGGCGCTCTAAAACGGAATTTCGCGGCTACAATAGTGCGGTTACAACGACGTAATGCACTCAATGCAAGAAAGGATCCGCATGGCAAGCCTGTCGGATGAAATCTCGTCGCGCCGCACATTCGCGATCATCAGCCACCCGGACGCCGGTAAGACCACACTTACCGAGAAGCTGCTGCTCTATACCGGCAGCATTCAGACCGCCGGCTCGGTCAAGGGCAAGAGCTCGGCCAAGCATGCCGTTTCGGACTGGATGGACATCGAGAAGGAGCGCGGCATTTCCGTTACCTCCTCGGTGCTGCAGTTCACCTACAACGGCGCCTGCGTCAACATCCTCGATACCCCCGGCCACCAGGACTTTTCGGAAGATACCTACCGTACTCTTATGGCCGCCGACGCCGCGGTCATGGTCATCGACGGCGCCAAGGGCGTCGAGGCCCAGACCAAAAAGCTCTTTAAGGTCTGCACGCTACGCCACATTCCCATCTTCACCTTTGTGAACAAGCTCGACCACGAGGCTCGCGATCCGTTTGAGCTCATGGAAGAGATCGAGAATGTCCTGGGCATCAATACGTATCCCATGAACTGGCCGATCGGTAGCGGCCGCAACTTCCGCGGCGTGTTCGATCGTCAGACCCGTCGCGTCATTGCCTTCGAGGGCGACGGCCACGCCAACGCCACCAAGAAGGTCGCCGAGGTCGAGGCCGAGCTGGGCGATCCTTCCATGGATGAGCTCATCGGCGAGGAGAACCATAAGAACCTGATGGACGATATCGAGCTGCTCGATGGTGCCGGCGACGAGCTCGATTTGGATGCCGTGGCCTGCGGCAAGCTGAGCCCGGCGTTCTTTGGCTCGGCGCTCACCAACTTTGGCGTGGAGCCCTTCCTCAAGGAGTTCCTGCGTCTGGCCCCGACGCCGCGCGCCTATACCGATACGCTAACCAGCGAACCGGTCGATCCCTGCCGCGACGACTTTAGCGGCTTTGTGTTTAAGATCCAGGCCAACATGGACAAGAACCACCGCGACCGCATCGCCTTTGTGCGCATTTGCTCGGGCAAGTTCGAGCGCGGCATGGACGCCTTCCACGTGCAGGGCAACCGCAAGCTTAAGCTTGCCACGGGCACGTCGATGATGGCCGATGACCGCGCCATCGTGGACGAGGCGTACGCGGGCGATATCGTGGGCCTGTTCGATCCGGGTATCTTTAGCATCGGCGACACCGTGTGCTCCGGCAAGCGCCACGTGCAGTATCCGCAGATCCCGACGTTTGCCCCCGAGATGTTCGCTCGCATTACGCAGGTCGACACGCTCAAGCGCAAGCAGTTCGTCAAGGGTATGGAGGAGCTTGCCCAGGAGGGCGCCATCCAGATCTTCCGCGAGCTGGGTGCCGGCATGGAGAGCGTTATTGTGGGCGTGGTCGGCGTGTTGCAGTTTGAGGTACTCGAGCGCCGCCTCAAGGCCGAGTACCGTGTTGAGGTCCGTCGCCAGCCGTTGCCCTATACGGACATTCGCTGGATCCAGAACGACCCCGATACCATCGATATCCCGGGCCTTTCGCTCACGCGCGACACGCTGCGCGTCGAGGACATGCGCGGCGGCAAGCTGCTGCTGTTTACGAGCCCGTGGAACGTTGATTGGGCAACCGACCACAACCCCGACCTTATCCTGTCGGAGTTTGGCAACGTAGCCTTTTAACGCATCGGCGCGGTGGTCCTGCGGGGCTGCCGCGCCGTTTGCTTGCCTGATGCCGTGTGAGCGGCTATCATACCCACCGTCGTCTATAGACCGAGACGTCCGAGCAGTTCGGGTCCGATATCCTGCTCGTTAAACCTAAAACCAAAGGAGTACATAATGATCAAGAAGGTCATGGAGGACTACAAGGTCCTGTTGCGGAGCATTCCCGCGGCAACGGTTTCGCTGTTTTTCGTGAGCGTCATCATGATGAACCTGCTGGCCAACAAGGAGCTTATCAGCTTGCCGTATCTGGCACTCGATTGCGGCTTTGTGGTGAGCTGGGTCTCGTTTTTGTGCCAGGACATGATCTGCAAGCGCTTTGGCGCCAAGGCATCCATCAAAATCTCTATCCTCGCGCTGCTGGTCAACCTGGCCGTGAGCCTGTGCTTTTGGGCATGCTCGCTCACGCCCGGCATGTGGGGCGCCTACTACGACACGGGCATGATCGAGGTCAACACTGCCCTTAACGCCACCATCGGCGGCACCTGGTACGTGGTGCTGGGCTCTTCGCTGGCAATGCTCGTTTCTGCCGTGGTTAACTCCACGCTCAACCAGTCGCTCGGCCGTATGCTCAAAAAGAATAACTTTGCGAGCTTTGCCTTCCGCTCCTATGTGTCCACGGGTGTTGGCCAGTTTATCGACAATCTGGTCTTTGCCATTGTGGTGAGCCACACGTTCTTCGGCTGGACCTGGGTGCAAGTCCTCATGTGCTCGCTGACGGGCGCTGTTGCTGAGCTGCTGTGCGAGGTCTTCCTAAGCCCCGTGGGCTACAAGGTCGTGCGCGGCTGGGAGCGCGAGAATGTGGGCTCCGAGTACCTCGAGCGCCACGCAACCGCCTAAGGAGCAAGTATGCGGGTTTTGATCACGGGCGCTTCGGGCGGTATCGGAGCCGCATGCGTGCAGCGCTTTTTGGACGAGGGCCACGAGGTCGTGGGCTTTGATCTGCTGCCGGCGGCGATCGAACACGAGTGCTACCGCCATCTGATTGTTGATGTCCGCGAGCCGGGCTCGTTTCCAGGCGACCTTGAACCCCAAGTGATCGTGAACGTTGCCGGTACGCAGGATTCGGCCGACGATATCGCCGCCAACCTGTGTGGCACCATCAACGTGACCGAGCGCTACGCCTTTGTGGGGGAGGGGCTTGTCGCCAAGCCGGCGCCGGCTATTAAATCCGTGGTCAATGTGGGGTCGGCGAGTGGGCATACGGGATCGGAGTTTCCCGCCTATGCCGCCAGCAAGGGCGGCGTTATCGCCTACACCAAGAACCTTGCAAACCGCCTGGCACCGCAGGCCATCGCCAACAGTGTTGACCCGGGTGGCGTTATCACGCCGCTCAACCGTTGCGTGATGGAAGACGAGCACCTGTGGAATCAGATTATGGAGCTCACGCCGCTTAAACGCTGGGCCACCGCCCAAGAGATCGCCGAGTGGATCTACTTTGTGGGCGTGACCAACCGGTTTATGACCGGGCAGAGCCTGCTGATCGATGGCGGCGAGGCCGGCCGCACACAGTTTATTTGGCCCGAATAGGAAACGCGCCCGACGGAAAGCAGGGCGCGTTTTTGATGTATCGATTTTTAGCCGAGGCAAGTCCAGTTGACGGGGGTCGAGCCGTGCTGTTCGAGTAGCCGATTGGCTGCCGAGAAGGGGCGCGACCCCATAAAGGCGGGGAGTTCTGCCGTGGCACGGTTAGCCGAAAGCGGCGAGGGGTGCGTGGAGGCCAGGCAGAACTTGCCGGTTGCCTTGCCCGCGCCAGTCGCGACGAGCTTACCTTCGACCATCTGTTGGGCAAAGCGGCCCCATGCCAAAAAGACTACCGGCTGGGGCAGCTGGCAGCAGCGTTCGATAACGTAGTCGGTGAGCGTGCTCCAGCCCAGTTTGGCGTGCGAGTTGGCGGCATGCTCGCGCACGGTGAGCGTGGTGTTGAGGAGCAGAACGCCCTGTTGTGCCCATGGGGTTAGGTCTCCCGTGGCGGGAATGGGGCAGCCCAGATCGGCTTTGAGCTCCTTATAGATGTTGCGCAGGCTCGGCGGCAGCTTGGTTTGCGTCGCGGGGACCGAGAACGACAGTCCCATGGCCTGGTTGGGTCCGTGATAGGGGTCTTGACCCAAGATGACAACTTTGACCTGGTCGGCCGGTGTGTAGGCGAGGGCATTGAGGATGTCGTCTTGTGCCGGGTAGATGGTTTGCTCGGCACGCAAAAGGGCGATGCGCTCGAGCAGCTGGTTCGTAGTGTCACGTACCGGCTGCGGCGCATCGCCCAACCAAGTTGCTATGTTGCGGTCGCGAGTTGCGGTGTCCATGGGGCTCCTTTATGGCAGATGCTCTGTTGGCATCTATTGTAAAGGCGCACCGGTTGCCTTTATGCCGCGGCTGTATGAAGAGTGGGGTCTACGAGACGCGCTCGGGCGCTCCTGTCATGCGAGCCTGTCCATGTGCGCGGAGGCGCGGAAGCTCGACGGTTGCCACCATGACGCCGGTTAGGATGAGGGCGGCGCCAAAGAAGGCGATGGGGCTCAGGATCTCGCCAACCAAGAAGAACGAGAAGACGGCGGAGCAGACCGGCTCGAGCGAGAAGGCGAAGCCGGTGGTTTCGGCGGGCACGTGGGGCTGCACGAGCGTCTGGGTGATAAAGCCATAGGCAGAGCAGATGAGTGCGAGGGCAACGACAACGACGATCTCGCAGGGCGTACTGGGAAGTGTGAAACCGCCAAAGACGCATGCGGCGATGCCCGAGAACAAGCCGCCGAAGCCCAGCTGCCAAACGCCCAGAGCAAGCGGGTCGACATCTTCGACAAAGCGCTTCGCCACAATGATGTGGCCGGCATAGACAAAAGCGGAGAGCAGCATGATGATCGCGCCGGGATTCAGGCTGGTGAAGTCGGCGCCCGAGAGCAGCAACATACCGCAGGTGACGATGGCGGTGCCGACGAGCACTTTGCGCTCGGGGGCGCGGCGCAGCAGGGCGGCATTGGCAAACGGCACGATCACGACCGTCAGGCTCTGCAAAAAGCCGGCGGTGGAGGCGGAGGTGAGGCTAGAGCCCAGGCACATGCAGGTGAGCTCGGTTGCCATAATGGCGCCGATGATGGCGGCACGGACCATAAGGTCGCGGTTGATGCGCAACGCGTGCTTGTGGAAGAGCAACAGGCAGACCACAAAGGCGATGATGCAGCGTAGCGCGACGATGCTCGTGGCGTTCATGCTGTCCATACCGATCTTCATGAGGGGATACGAAAAGCCCCATGCGACGGGAACGGAAAATGAGAGCGCGATTGCTTTTTTGCGATCCATGGGACTCCTTTTGTTGCAGAACGGTTTCGCACAAAGGATTCTGCTCCCAGATTTGGATGTAGTAAAGCGAATGTATCTTCAGTATGATTAAGAAACGCTAAAGTTGGTGCGAAAAGCGCTGGCAAAACGTTTTGCGGCTGCATTGATGTGGAGGCACGATGGCATCGCGGTATCAGATTGTTTGTATGGTGGTCGATCGCGGCAGTCTTAAGGCCGCGGCGGACGAGTTGGGCTATACGCAAAGTGCGGTGAGCCAGGCCGTCAAGGCGCTCGAGCGCGAGCTGGGCACCACACTTATCGAGCGCGGTAAGCAGGGCGTTTCGCTTACGCGCGACGGCAAACAATATCTGCCGTACCTGCGCCAGATTGTGACCGCCGAGGTCGAGCTCGAGGGCAAGCGCCAGGAACTGCTGGGGCTTTCGTCGACCGATATTCGCATTGCGACGTTTACCAACGTGAGTCGTACCGTGCTGCCGCGTGTGATCCGCGACTTTGGTGCGCTGCACCCGGGCGTACGCTTCACCCTCAAGCAGGGCGATTACACGCGCAACGCCCAGTGGGTGCACGATGGCGTGGTTGATTTTTGCTTTACGGCGCGTGGATTTACCGCTGGGCTCGAGAAGCGCGTGGTCTATCACGACGAGTTGGTAGCATTGTTGCCGGCCGCGCATCCGCTGACGGCAAAGGAAAAGGTAACGCTCGCCGACCTGGCGTCCGAGCCGTTTGTGCTGCTGGATGAGGGCGAACAGAGCCTGGTGCTCGATGCATTTGCGGCGCATGGGCTGTCGCCGCACGTGACGAGCGAGGTGACCGACGACTACACCATCATGGCGATGGTGGAGGAGGGCCTAGGCGTGAGCATGCTCTACCGTCGTACTGTGGAGGGCATGCGAGCCGATATTCGTGTGCGGCCCATCGTGCATGCCCCCTCGCGCGACGTGGTGGCAGCCTGGCGCAGCTGGGACACCATGCCCATCGCCACGAGGCGCTTTATCGACTATATGAGCTCGCATATTGTCAATTAATGACTGGCGTGGCGTTGAGTGTGGTGTTTAGCGGGCTGTCGCTTTGGCTTGGGTGGCGCGATAGGTGCGTGCCGGGTGGCAAAGTAGTACCGCCACGACCATAAAGAACGCCGTGGTGCCCAGGCTGATGGGGTAGACCATCATGATGTTCGCAAAGGTGCGGAAGTGCGGGAACACGCAGAAAACCCAATAGAAGCGGATGCCGCAGACGCAGATCATGGTGATGAGGGCGGGCGTGAGCGAGATACCAAAGCCGCGCAGGTAGCCTGACATGTTTTCGTAGAACATGCTAAAGGCGTACGCCGGGAAGATCGAACACACGCGGATATAGCCGATCGAGACGATGTTGGGATCGCTGTTGAACAGCGACAAGATCTCGCGCCCTAGGCCGACGATGACGATAATCGTGGTGAGCGCAACGATACCGCCTTCGACCAGGCAGACCTTAAGCGTTTTGGTGCAGCGGTCGATCTGGCGGGCACCGTGGTTTTGTCCCACAAAGGTGGTGCAAGCCTGGCTAAAGCTGTTGAGCAGGTTGTAGCACACGTACTCCAGGCTCATGGCGGCGCTCGATGCCGCCATGACCTCGGTGCCCAGGCTGTTGATGGCAGATTGGATGATGATGTTGGCGACGGCAAAGACGGCGCTTTGGATGCCGGCGGGCAGGCCGATCTTGACGATGCGCTTGAGGGCAACGGGGTCGATAGCCAGGTCGCGTGGGGTGACGCGGACGACGGAGTCGGTCTTGAGCAGGCGGATAAAGAGTGTGGCGGCGCTGACGGTGTAGGCGATGGCGGTGGCGACGGCGACGCCCGCGACACCCCAGTGGAGTACGGGGACAAAGATGAGGTCCAGGCCAATGTTGAGGACGGTGGACACGGCAAGCGCCCGCAGCGGCATGCGGGTGATGCCGACGGAGCGGAAGATCGCGGCCTCAAAGTTGTAGAGCAAGATCGAGGGCATGCTGAGCAAAAAGACGCGCAGATAGAGTGAGGCGAGCGGCATGGTCTCGGCGGGAACGTTGAGCGCGGCGAGCATGGGCTCGGCAAAGATCTCGCCCAGTGCGATGACGACAAAGCCCACGAGTGCCATTAAAATCGAGGTATGGACGGCGCGTTTGACCATGTTCTGATCGTTGCGGCCGATAGCGTTGGCGATGACCACGTTGGAGCCAAGCGACATGCCGATAAACAGGTTGAGCATAAGACTGGTAAGCGGAACATTGGAGCCGACCGCCGCCATGGCGAGGGTTCCCTGGTCGCCCGAGAAGTTACCGATGATGACCGTGGCGATGAGGTTCGACAGCTGCTCCAAGATGCTCGTGGCGGCCACGGGGAAGGCGAACAGGGGAATATTGCGCCACAGCGAGCCGGTGGTCATGTCAATGTGCTTAGATACGGTGTCAGCCATACGCTCTCAATCTCTAATATGCTCTTTCGTGCTTATTTGCGCAGATGATGATACTCCTAATCGACTAGTCATTGGGGACGTTCTTAAACGACTAGTCATTTAAGAACGTCCCCAATGACTAGGTGGGGAAGGCGTGCGACAATGGTGGGTGTTGTGTTGTTCGCGCTAAGGAGTTGCCATGTTGTTGTGTCCCGTTTGCCATGAGCCGTTGGTGGACGACGAGCGCGGGGCCGCATGCGCGGGCGGACACCGGTTTGACCGTGCGCGCGAGGGCTATCTATATCTACTGCGCTCGTCCAAGAGCGGCGACTCCATGGGCGATCCCAAGTCGCAGGCACGCAGCCGTCGTGACTTTCTGAACCGCGGTTACTATGCGCCGTTGCGCGATGCGATGGTCGAGCTGGTGCGCAAGCGGATGTCTGGGCGTGCTGCGTCTACGAGCGGCTCCATGACGCTGCTCGATATTTGCTGCGGCGAGGGCTATTACACGAGTGCCATGGGCGCGATGCCGGGCGTGGATGCTTACGGGTTCGACTTGGGCAAAGAGATGGTGCGCCTGGCTGCCAAGCGCGGCGATGCGACCTACTTCGTGGCCAACATGAAGGACATCCCCGTGGCCGATGGCGCCTTCGATATGGTGACCGAGCTCTTTGCTCCCTTCAACGAGCGCGAGTTTGCCCGCGTGCTGGCGCCCGAAGGCTCGCTCTACACCGTGGTGCCGGGCGCCCGTCATCTGTTTGGGCTCAAGGAGGTGCTCTACGACACGCCGTACCTTAACGATGAGAAGCTGCCGAAGACCACCGGGCTCGAGTTGGTCGGAACGCAGCGGGTATCTGCGAATATTACGCTCCAGACGCAGGCCGACATCGAGGCGGTGTTCCAGATGACGCCGTACTACTATCGCACGCGCCCTGCCGACAAAGAGCGCCTGGCAAATTTGGACACCCTTCAAACCGGCATCGACTTCATCATCGCCGAGTACCGCCACAGCTAACAACCTGCCAAAAAGGGACAGGTTCATTTTGGTAGGGTTTTATCTGGGCAAACGTAAAGGGCCGACCGCGGAGATGCGCGATCGGCCCTTTTTAGTTGCTTGGCTGCAGAGGTTATGAGAAGCGAGCGCTTATAGGCGGTCCTTGTTCTCGGCCTTAACGGCGTGTGCCTGCTGAACAAAGAACAGGTCGTAGACCACAATGACAAAGGCGCCAAAGTTGATGGCGTCGCCGCCAAACGCGGGAAGCGTGAGCACCGCTTGGGCAAGCGTGGCGACCGCGGCAACAATACCGAGCTTAAACGCGCCGTCCACCTGCGAAGGCTTGTTGGCGCCTTTGATACCGGCGACGCCTGCGGCAAGGTCGACGAGACCCTTGGCGATAAGCACGACCGCTGCGAGCGTGGCGTACGAACCGTACGTGGAATCGAGACCGCCCGTGGCGATACCGACGCCGGCGGTGACGAGGCTGGCGATGCCCAAAACAAAGTAGATGAGAGCAAGGATTTTGAGAGTCTTGCGAGTGAAGCTCATGGCTGGTCCTTTCGATACGAGTACGCCAACTTGGCGCACCCAATGTACTGCACATATGGTGAAGCACATTGTAGTTCAACGGGGCGATGCATGCGTTTGGAAGCGTCTCTTGCCTATACGGTTCAACCTTTCAAAAAGGAAAGCTGGACGTAAGCCAAATCGATGGCAGCGTATGCGCGGCGCTGCGATGATGGGTCCATGGTAAGAGCTGGACCGAAGGAGGAGCCATGATGTACGGAGCAGGGCAAGTGCATGAGCCGCGGTCGTTGGGAAGGCGCATGGGTGATTCTGTGATCGCTGCCGTGTGCACGGGATTGATGGCGGTGCTTTGCATTGGGATGCTGTGGGCCATGTCGCATGTGGGACAATAGCGGACGGTTGGGTGCCGACATAAACGGCGCTCACGTATTCGTTTTGCTTGTTAAGGAGTACCCATGGGCGTCGTCGATCCCTTTTCTGTTGCTCGGTCCGCGGGGCTTGAGCTGATCGGGAAGTCCGAGGGCCTCACGCTCACCGACGGCACGATGGAGCTGCGTGCCGATTTTGGCCGCATGCTTCCACGGCTCAAGCAGGGCCGTCTGCAGCAAGAACTGCTGGTAAAGGCTGCGCGCGCAAAAGGCATCGAGAGCCCATGGGCGATTGACGCCACGGCAGGCTTTGGCGAGGATTCGCTGCTGCTGGCGGCCGCGGGCTTTACCGTCGATCTGTATGAGCAGGATTGCGTGATCGCGGCGCTCCTCAAGGATGCTTTGGATCGCGCGGCAGATGATCCGGCGCTTGCGACAGCCGTGGCGCGCATGCGCTTACATGAGGGCGAGGACAGCATTGCCGGCCTTTACCATACAGCTGAGCTGATCGGGCGGGGCGAGCTCACCGCTCCCGACGTGGTGTATCTGGACCCCATGTTTCCCGGACGCACCAAGAGCGCGGCGGTTAAAAAGAAATTCCAACTCTTGCACCATCTGGAGCAGCCGTGCGCCGATGAGGAGACGCTGGTCGAGGCTGCGCTTGCGGTGCACCCGCGCAAGTTGGTTATCAAGCGGCCGGTGAAGGGGCCACTGCTTGCCGGTGTTAAGCCGAGCTATCAACTTGCGGGCAAGGCCGTTCGCTACGATGTTTTGGTGCCGCCGCGCCCGTAGCTTTCGTGCGATGGCCGGCGCTCCGTCAGTGCCGTGCCGATGCGGGGTCTATTTCCAAGGGTGCGACGTCAGGTGCCAGCCGCCGCAGTATTCGCATTTGTAGCAGGCCAGCCCGCGGCGTCCGCGGTTTTCGCAGTCGGCCATAACGGCCTCGGCCTCGGCGCGCGTGTCGTAACGGTTTTTGCGTTCGCACGATTTGTAACGCCAGGCTTCATCGCGCTCGGCGTCCAGGGCGTCGCGGCGCTCGTCCTCGCGCGCAAACAGGTCGCTCATATCGCCGCCGGTAGCAGCGCCCAAAAACTCGCTTTTGGCCTTTGACCAGGCGGCTCGCTTTTTGCTTCCCATCTGCTTCGCGCCTCTCTCCAAACGCTGGTATCATTGCTCAACCAAAGTGATACCAATAAACGTGAGGTCGCCGCGTGATGATCAGAAAAACCCTCGATACCGACATTCCCGCTGTCATGGCTATCTATGACGCCGCCCGCGCCTTTATGCGCGCGCATGGCAACGCCACGCAGTGGCCCGAGGGCACGCCTTCGGCCGAGCAACTGGCTGCCGATATTGCCGCTGGTGGCAGCTACGTGTGCGAAGTCGACGGTCGCGTGGTGGCGACGTTTGCCTTTTTACCGGGCCCGGACGAGTGCTATGACGTAATTGAGGGCGGTCAATGGCGCAGCGACGCTCCGTACGCCGTGCTGCACCGCGTGGCATCCGACGGCACCGTGCACGGTATCGCGGCCGCGATGTTTGCCTTTGCCAAGGAACGTATCGACCATCTGCGTATCGACACGCACCAAGACAACCTGCCTATGCAGGGCGCCATCGCCAAGGCCGGGTTTAAGCGCGCCGGTATCGTATATGTGTCGGACGGTACGCCGCGCGTCGCGTTTGATTGGCTGCGTGAGACATAAGAGCGGGGACGCGTATCAACAATTTGCACGAACGAAAATGGCCCCGGGTGGGGTCATTTTCGTTCGCTGCGCTGTTTTGCGAGCCGGCTTTCGCAAGGCGCGAACCTACGAAAATCGCCGCGCGGCAACGCGGGGCGATGAGCTCGGTCGGGGGATAGGGCCCGCTTCGCCCGTCGGCCCATAAATTGTATCATCCAGTGTGGAACGTGAACGCCCGTTGCCGCGTGCGATGGGCTTGCAATAAGAGGAGAGCCATGTCGAAGCAAGCGGTCGTTGGAATCTTGGCGCATGTCGATGCCGGCAAGACCACGTTGGCCGAGGCCATGCTGTTCAACGCGGGTCGCATTCGCAAGCGCGGCCGCGTGGACGATGGCGATTCGCATCTGGACACCAACGCGATCGAGCGCGAGCGTGGTATCACAATCTTCTCGTCGCAGGCCGTGCTCGACCACGGCGATACCCACGTCATGCTCGTGGATGCGCCGGGGCATGTCGATTTTTCTGCCGAGGCGGAGCGCACGCTGCGCGCACTCGACTACGCGATTTTGGTTGTGGGCGCCAACGACGGCGTGCAAGGGCACACCGAAACCTTGTGGCGCCTGCTTGCGCGCTATGACATTCCGACGTTCATCTATATCAACAAAATCGATTTGGAGAATCCCGGCCGCGATGTTTTGCTGGCACAGCTCGGGAAGCGCCTTTCCGAGGGTTGCCTGGATGCCAACGAACTGCTGACGGGTGGTGCCGTTCAGGAGGACGCTGCCGCGTTGGACGAAGCGGCGCTCGAGGAGTTTCTTGAGGCGGGTGAGCTTTCCGTCGCAACGCTGTCGCGCACGGTCGCCGAGCGCAAGCTCTTTCCCTGCTTTGCCGGCTCGGCGCTCAAGGACCAAGGCGTGGACGAGCTGCTGGATGGCATATGCACTCTGATGCGTGAACAGACGTGGCTCCCAGAGTTTGCCGCGCGCGTCTATCGTGTCAGCCGCGGGGATCGCGGCGAGCGTTTGGCATGGGTTAAAGTGACCGGCGGCACGCTGCATGCCAAACAGATGATTAACGGACGTTCCGGTGCCGAGGCATGGGAGCAAAAGGTCGATCAGGTACGCATCTATAACGGCGAAAAGTATGAGCTTGCCCAAGAAGTTGCTGCTGGCGGTATTTGCGCCGTGACGGGTCTTGCGCACGTTCGCCCGGGGGACGCCCTGGGCGCGGAGCCCGCGGGCGATGCGCCTGTCATTGCGCCGGTCCTCACCTATACGGTGCTTCCGGGCGAACACGATGTCCATGCGGTGTTCAAAGCGCTGACTGAGTTAGCGGACGAAGATCCCATGCTCGGCGTAAGCTGGAACACGCATCTTGAGCAGATTCATTTACAGCTGATGGGCGCTGTGCAACTCGAGGTTGTGCAGCGGGTGTTGGCAGATCGCTTTGGCCTTTCGGTTGCGTTTGAGTCTGGCGGTATCCTCTATAAGGAGACTATTTCGCAGCCGGTCGAGGGCGTGGGCCACTTTGAGCCACTGCGCCACTATGCAGAGGTGCATCTGCGCCTGGAGCCGTTGCCGGCGGGTTCGGGCGTGCAGTTTGGCACCGTGACCTCGACTGACGAGCTCGATCTTAACTGGCAGCGTTTGGCGCTCACCAACGCCATGGAGCGCGATCACCTGGGCGTGCTGACCGGCTCGCCCATCACCGATGTGCGCATTACGCTCACGGGCGGCCGCGCGCATGCCAAGCACACCGAGGGCGGCGATTTTCGCCAGGCCACGTACCGCGCGATTCGCCAGGGTTTGATGCGGGCGCGCGAGGCCGGCGCGGCGGTGCTGTTGGAGCCGTGGTATCGCTTTGAGCTCGAGGTGCCGGGGGAGTGCGTGGGCAGGACGCTCTCGGATGCCACGCGCATGGGTGCCGAGTACGAGCCACCGGCGATGGCGGGAGACCGGGCGAAGCTTGTGGGCCGCGTGCCGGCATGCGAGGTGCAGGATTACGCGCTGGAGGTGGCTGCCTACACGAGCGGTCGCGGGCATCTGTACCTAGAGTTCGCTGGCTATGCGCCCTCCCACGACGCCGAGCGCGTAATCGAGACGGCGGCCTATGAGCCCGAGGCCGATCTGCCCAACACGCCTGACTCGGTCTTTTGCTCTCACGGCGCCGGCTACACGGTCAAATGGTACGACGTACCCGCCGCAGCCCACGTCAAGGTCGATCCCGCCACCTTCCGCCCCTGGCGAGCGGCGGATGCCGAGTTTTTCGGCCATAGGTGATAGAGGGTCAGACTCTTTGTCGCATTAAATTGGTATAACTCGGTATAAGTTGGTATAACTGTTACCAGGGTTTACCGATCCGAGGAGGCCGACATGAATCCAAATCCCTTTAAGCCCACTGCCGGCAAGCGGCCTCCGATGCTCATCGGTCGAGAGTCGGTCATCGAAGATTTTGAGGAAGGACTCGACAACGGCGCCGGAGCGCCGGGTAGGCTCATGCTCATTACGGGAAACCGCGGCTGCGGCAAAACGGTTCTCCTGCGGGAGCTGCAACGTCTAGCCAGCGAGCGCGGATGGGCGGTTATCTCCGATTCCGCTTCGCTTGGCTTATGCGACCGCTTAGCCGACGCGCTTCGCTCGAATAAACCCGTTGTGACGTCAATGGAGTTTGGTCCGTCGTTTGGCCGGATGTCGGTCGAGGCGGCGCGAGCAAAGGGCGAGACGTTACGAGGGCTGGTCAACGAGCGCCTCAAGAAGCTCGGTCCAGGCAAGGGCATACTGTTTGCGATTGACGAGGCGCAGTCTGCGTCTATCGAGGAGCTGGCGGCTCTTGCCGTTCTCTATCAGCAGGTGCTCGGAGACCAGGATGCTACGGGCTTGCCCGATAGCGACCAGCGCGGTCTTGCGCTGGTGTTCGCCGGCTTACCCAGTATGGTTGACGATCTGCTCGAAGAGCCGAGCGTGACGTTTTTGCGCCGTGCCCAGCAGCGTACGCTGGGGGCGATTTCTTTGCCCAAGGTGCGCGATTCATATATCCAGACGGTCAAAGACGCTGGTCTTTACGTTGACGCGGAGACGGCGGACCTTGCGGCACGCAAGAGCATGGGGCATCCCTACATGGTTCAGCTGGTGGGCTATTACATGTGGCGCTCTGCTGTCCGACGTGGCTCGCAGGCCATTGAAGAGCACGATGTTGAGGCTGGGCACGTGGATGCCGTCTCCGAGTTCTACGAAGCGGTTGACGCGCCTCTGTATTACGGGCTGCGCAGTCCACAGCGCCTCTTTATCGAGGCCATGGCTGCTGACGAGGGTGAGCCGACGCGCATGGCGGATATCATTGAGCGCTGCGACCGTACTCAGAGTTGGGCGAGTAAATATCGCGCAAGTCTGATTCGCGAGCGCGTCATCGAGGCTGCCGGATACGGCCTCGTCCGGTTTACCGTGCCCATGCTGGGCGAGTATATCCGCGACCGCATTTTATGGCATGAGTAGGGTGATAAAGGTGACGGAACAAAAGATGAGCCCGCAGGCTATCGAGGTGCGTGGCGCGCGCGTCCATAACCTCAAGGACATCGATATCGACATTCCGCTGGGAAAGCTCGTGGGCATTGCCGGCGTATCGGGTTCGGGCAAGAGTTCGCTGGCGCTGGGGGTTCTTTACGCCGAGGGCTCGCGCCGTTACCTGGAGGCGCTCAGCACCTATACCCGCCGTCGTCTGACGCAAGCCGAGCACGCCCAGGTGGACGAGGTACTGCACGTGCCGGCGGCGCTCGCATTGCATCAGCGCCCCAGTGTGCCGGGCGTGCGTTCCACCTTTGGTACCATGACCGAGCTCAACAATAGCCTGCGTCTGCTCTTTAGCCGTTGCGCCCATCACGTGTGCCCGCATTGCGGGGCGCGTGTGGAGCCGAGCCTCAACGTAGCGGCTGGCTTGTCGCTCACGTGCTCCGCGTGCGGCCGTGAGTTCTACGCGCCGAGTGCCGAGGATTTGGCTTTCAATAGCGGCGGTGCATGCCCCGCCTGTGGCGGCACCGGTGTCATGCGCGAGGTGGACGAGGCGAGCCTGGTGCCCGACGAGTCAAAGACTATCAACGAGGGCGCGGTACTTCCTTGGGGCACGCTCATGTGGGATCTGATGAAGCAGGTGGCTGGCGAGATGGGCGTGCGCACCGACGTGCCGTTTAACCAGCTCACGCCTCAAGAGCGCGACATCGTGTTCCATGGTCCGGCGGTTAAGAAGCACATTCTCTACGTTCCCAAAAACGGCGAGGGCGCCACGCCGCTCGACTTCACCTATTACAACGCCGTCTATACCGTCGAGAATGCGCTCGCCAAGGTTAAGGACGACAAGGGCCTCAAACGCGTTGCTCGCTTTTTGCGCGAGGGAGCATGCCGCGATTGCGGTGGCACGCGTCTCTCCGAGGCTGCACGCCAGCCCCAGGTGCGCGGTATCAATCTGGCGCAGGCCGCGGCCATGACGCTGGGCGAGGCGATTGAGTGGATGCGCGGGGTGCCCGCATCCTTGCCGCCCGAGATGCGGCCCATGGCGACGGATATCTGCGATTCGTTTTTGAGCGTGGCCCGTCGTCTGGTCGACCTGGGTCTCGATTACCTTTCACTCGATCGCGCCGGTGCCACGCTCTCCACGGGTGAGCGCCAGCGTGTGCAGCTCGCCCGCGTGGTGCGCAACCGGTCGACGGGTGTGCTTTATGTGCTGGACGAGCCTTCGATCGGCTTGCATCCCGCCAATGTCGACGGCTTGGTGGGCGTGATGCGCGATCTGGTGGATGACGGCAACACCGTGGTTGTTGTCGACCACGATACGCGCGTACTGGCGGAAGCCGACTATCTAGTCGAGATGGGCCCCGTTGCCGGAGCAGGCGGCGGTAACGTGATCGCTGCAGGCACGGTAGACGAGGTCGAGCAAGCGCGGGACAGCCGCATCGCTTCGTTTTTGCGTGCCGAGCCCAAGCGCTTGCGTTCACAGGTGGCTGACGACGAAATGTTCGACCAGGGCCATATCCGCATGGCGACCGATACCATCCATACCGTCAAACCGCTCGAAGTCGATATCCCGCGCGGCCGCTTGGTCGCGGTGACGGGTGTTTCGGGTTCGGGTAAGACGACGTTGGTGCTCGAGACGCTCATCCCGGCGCTTAAGGCGCAGGCAGCTGGCGAGCGTCTGCCGGGGCACGTGCGTTGGGTCGATGCCGAGGGCATTGCCCGCGCAAACCTGATTGACGCCACGCCCATCGGCGCCAATGTGCGCTCGACGGTAGCGACCTATGCCGATATCCATGATGAGCTGCGCCGCGCTTTCGCCCGTACGCCCGAAGCCAAGGCAGCCGGCTACAAGGCGGGCGCCTTCAGCTACAACACTGGCGCCTTGCGCTGCCCTACGTGCGATGGCACGGGCTCGATATCGCTCGACGTGCAGTTTTTGCCCGACGTCGAGATCGTCTGCCCGGCATGTCGCGGTTCGCGTTATGCGGACGCGGCTTCGCATATCCATCGTGAGGGCAAGGACGGGAGTCTGCTTACGTTGCCGCAGCTCATGGACATGAGTGTGGACGAGGCCCTCGACGCCACGGTGGGACTCAAGAAGGTTCAGACGCGCTTGCAGACCTTGCACGACCTGGGCTTGGGCTATCTCACGCTCGGTGAGTCCACACCGGCGCTCTCGGGCGGCGAGGCTCAGCGCCTTAAGCTCGCGAGCGAGATGGGCCGCGTGCAGGACGATGCCGTATTCGTATTCGACGAGCCCACGATCGGCCTACATCCGCTCGATGTTCAGGTGTTGCTGAGTGTGTTCGACGGCCTTGTTGCCAAAGGCGCCACGGTTATCGTGATCGAGCACGATCTCGACCTTATCCGTAACGCCGATTACGTGATCGACATGGGCCCGGGCGGTGGCGACGCCGGCGGGCAAATCGTCTGCGCCGGCACGCCGGGCGACATCGCAGCCTGCTCCAAGAGCATTACCGGCCGCTATCTATAGGCGATGCGACAAAGGGGCGCCCCTTTGTCGCATTGACTTCTATTTGACGCATTGAGCCGCGAGATAGTCGCGGAAGAATGGCAATTCAAATGCGACGAGCCCTCGTCCTCGTTCCTCGATGATGCCGGCATCTATCATGCGGCGTCGGTAGCGGGAGACCTGCTGCGGCGAACGCTTAAGGCGCTCGACAAGGTCAGCGGTGGTGGACTCTTCCTCGTCATCGAGCATGGCGATGAGGAATCGCTTGTCCTCTGCAGTGAGTTCCCGATAGGTTGCCGCGAGGATTCGGTCGTCCATCTCGTCGCGCGCGATTTTGATTCCCAGGTCAAAGTCGCGTGACGAGATTTCCTTCGAATCGCTTGTGAGATCCCAGGCACGGTAGCCTACGAGTTGCAATAGGAAGGGAAAACCAGAGATCGAGCGAACGGCTCTATCGATTCCCTCGGCATCTGCCAGGCGATCGTTTTCCTGGATCGTGCGAATCAAGGCCTCGCGTACGTCATAGTCGGCAATGCGACCCAGATGATATTGTTGGGCGCGGCGAAGGAACGAGACCGTCTTGTGGTTCAGCAACGTCGAGACGTTGTTGGGAAGTCCCGCCATGAGCAGCGCGACGCGTTTCCCATCGGTCACAAAGTGCTGATACGTCGCTGCGAGCTGAATCATCTCGTCGAGTGTCGGGTCCACCTCGTCAACCGTGACGAGCAGACCGGTGCCCGCCTCGTTGAGCTGGTCGATGATGTCGCTCATGCGATAACGCCAGGTTGAGGCATCGTGAACGCGACTGACTTCGATGCTGCCGAGCGGTGCAATTCCGAGACCGGTGACTTCGAAGTGGTTGGACGAGTCGATGAGATGGGCTGCGGCGCGTTTCGCCCCGAACTCGATTTCCTCAAGCATTCCCGGGAGTGCGGTTGTCTTTACGGCAATCCAGCCGTGGGATTCCGCCCTTGTCGCAAGTGACGACATGAGGGCGGTTTTACCGGTTCCACGCGCGCCTGAGAAAATCGAGGTCAATTCTGGGCGCCTGCGCTGGCTCAAGAAGGCACGGTCCAAATCCCGAATAATCTGTTGTCTGCCAGC
Organism: uncultured Collinsella sp.; assembly: GCA_900541785.1. Lineage (GTDB taxonomy): Bacteria > Actinomycetota > Coriobacteriia > Coriobacteriales > Coriobacteriaceae > Collinsella. Next base: position 32,970 of record UQKY01000004.1, on the reverse strand, counting down.
GAGATGGGCAGGAACCTCACCAAAACTGGGGGTAAACGGGTTCTCGAGATATTTCACAAAGCTCTCCTTTCACACCGCCGTTTAACTTCATTTTATTTTAGTTAATTCTGATTAAAAGCAATGGTTCGTTATTTAGAGCGTCAATGTGACAAAGGAACAGTTCCTTTGTCACATTGACGCAAAAACCAGCTTGTCAAGAGCTAGAGGGTTTAAAAATCTGCCATTTCTACCCCGTCCCCTAATGGCAGGTTTGTTACATTCCCGGAAAGCCTGTTTGGCGCAGGGCCTCGTAGAGGACGATGGCGGCGCTGTTGGAGAGGTTGAGTGCACTGATGCGGTAGTCGTCCGGGTTGACGAAGTTGCCGCAGATATCTTGTTGAAGGATGGCCTCGTGGCTGTCTTCGGTATGCCCCAGCGATTCCTCGTGAGCTTCCCAAGCCTCGGCGTTATCGAGAGAGTCGCAATCGCGCAGCATCGGGATGCGCTCGCAACGCTCGGGCGCCGCGGCAAGCAGTGGCTCGGGAATGCCCGAGCTCTCGCTGCCAAAGACCAAGTAGTCGCCATCGCGGTAGGTACTCTGCGCATAGGTGCGGCGTGCCTTTTTGGTCAGCAGATGCAGGCGTTCGTCGGCAGGGGAGAGACCATTGCGTGCAAGGAAATCCTCCCAGCCGGCATAGGTGGTCACGTCCAAGTTTTGCCAGTAGCCCAGGCCGGCGCGACGTACTGTCTTGTCGTCGAGCGAAAAGCCCAGTGGCTCCACCAGATGTAGACGGGCGCCGGTAACCACGCAGGTGCGGCCGATATTGCCCGTATTGGCCGGGATTTCGGGCGCATACAGCACAATGTTGAACATGAATCTCCTTGGCTCAGAACGAAAAACCACCACGAAGGGGACAGGCACCTTCGTGGTGGTTTGGCGGTTACGTGGGCGGAAAATGCCCGCTTGGATAAACCTAGGCGCGGTGCCAGTCGGTCAGGCAAGCATCGAGGGAGGCGATGAGCGCATCCTTGTCCATGTGACGGCCGATGATGCACAGGCTCGTCATGCGGTCACCCGTCTCGTCGTCCCAAATCTGCATGATCTCGGGGTTCTCGTCGATGATCTTCTGCTTCTCGCCCTCGGGCGCCGAGTCAACGAACAGGCCGTTCTCCATCAGGCGCATCTGGTGGCCGGCCTGCTCGAACATGTAGCACATGTCCGGATCGCCGGTCTGCCACAGCGGGCCCTTGACGCGAATGACCTCGTCGGGCCACTCCTGCTCAACAAAATCGGTGAACTTCTGCAGGTCAAACGGCTTGCGGCGCGAGTACACAAAGGTCTCGATGTCGTACTCGAGCACCTCGGGGTCGTCGTGCTCCTCGGGATGCTCCATGGCCTCGATCCAGGCGGCGGAGTTGTAGGCGCGCATAAAGTCGAAGCGGTCGGTATCGAGCAGCTCCTCCATGGGGACCTCGCCGTTTTGGGCCTCGACGATCACGGCGTCCTTCTGCAGGCTGCGCACGATGGCCTTAAGCTCGGCGATCTGCTCAGGGCTCACGGTATCGGTCTTGTTGAGGATCAGCGTGGAGCAGAACTCGATCTGCTGGATGAGCAGGCTTTCGATGTCGTCCTCGTCGATATCCTCGGCCAGCAGGTCGCGGCCGCCGTTGAACTCGTCGTACATGCGAGCACAATCGACCACGGCCACGATGTTGTCGAGCGCGAGCTTGGGCTCGCCGCCCACCTTGGCCTCGTCGCAGAAGCTCGAGATGGTGTAGGCGATGGGGATAGGCTCGCAAATACCCGATGCCTCGATGATGATGTAATCGAAGTTGCCCGAATCGGCGATGCCCTGCAGCTGGTTGGCCAGGTCATCCGAAAGCGTGCAGCAGATGCAGCCGTTGGTGAGCGGGATGAGGTCATCGGTCTCGGAAAGGCCGCCGTCGGCGATGAGGCTGGCGTCGACATTGATCTCGCCGATGTCGTTGACGATCACGGCGGCGCGGATGCCGCCGTCGTTAGCGAGGATGTGGTTGAGCAGCGTGGTCTTGCCGGCACCGAGGTATCCGGTAAGCATGATAATCTTCACGGGTTTGTTGGGCATGTGCCCTCCTTTGTTAGACTTGGCTTACAGTTGAATCTTATGCCAAACGCATGCTCTTATACCCACGCGCTGGCAAATAACACAGGCTACTCCCAGGCTCCCCATACATCGGGGCAATAACCGACGGTGGCCTTTTTGCCGTTGCGTACGATGGGCTCGGCTAGAACCTGCTGGTTCTCGAGTAGCTTGTCGAAGCGCTGGCTAGGGGTGAGGTGCTGGATGAGCGCGAGCGTCTCCTCGTCCTTGGCTTTGGGGTTGAGCAGCTTATCGATGCCGCCGACCGCCTGCATCACGCTCGTGAGCTCGCCCTTGCTCATTTCCTTTTCCTTAAGGTCAATAAACTGCACCTTAATGCGGCGCTCCTTAAAATAGCGCTGGGCCTTCTTGGTATCGAAGGACTTCTTGGTGCCGAAGATTTGCACATTCATAGTATGTTCCGCCGTTCTACCTGATGAAGTTGGTCGTTGCGCGATCGGCTTCGGGTGCGTTGATACCAGCGGCCTGTCCTGCCTCGATACAGCGCAGGAGCCAGGCCATGTTTTTGCCGATGTTTCGCATGGTGGCAAGGCCCTCGGCATCCCCATCGGCGTCGCCGGGCACGCGACCAAACACGTTGTTCCAGTACGTGGAGGCGACCACGGGCATCTGGTTGATGGTGAAGTACTTGTTGAGCACATCGAAGGTGGTCGACGTGCCGCCACGGCGGGCGACGGCAACCGCGGCACCCGGCTTGTGCGCAAAGGCCTTGCTGCCAGCATAGAATGCGCGGTCGAGAGCCGAGAGGATGCGTCCGCTGGGATGCGCATAGTAGACGGGGGAGCCAAAGACAAAACCATCTGCCTGCTCGGCGGCAGCGATGAGCTCGTTCACCACGTCATCGTCAAAGGTGCAGCGATCGCCAAGCTTGCCGCACTGGCCGCAACCGATGCAATCGCGAATGGGCTTGGCGCCCAGCTGAAACACCTCGGTATCAATGCCTTCGCCATTGAGCTGCTCGGCGACCTCGGCGAGTGCACGGGCGGTGTTACCGTTTGCCTTGGGGCTGCCATTGACCAAAAGAACCTTCATCACAAACTCCCTCTGCTTTTGGTGACTTCTGCAGAGGATTATCGCACGATGGGGGAGGCGGCGCGGGCGCGGTGCTAATCCAGTTTGGTACCTGGCACCTGCACGGCTTTCCCGAGCAACGCTTTGAGCTCGTTCAAAATGGAAACGGGTTGTCGATCGACAGCGTCCAGATGAAGCGTCGCTACACGAATGGGTGGCTGATATTCAAGCGAGCCGATGAGCACGGGGGAACCCAGGAACCGCTCGATTTCGTCTGCGAGCTCGTCGATTGCCTCGGGGTCGAGCTCATCGAAAAGCGCCACGAACATGGGTCCGGTCGAGCGAAACAGGCGACCCTTGCCGCGCGAACAATCCATGAGGCAGGCGGCGCTTTCGGCGAGCACGCGGTCGCCTGCATCGAATCCAAAGCGGGCATTGACCTCGGCGATATCGTCGACCTTAATGGCAATAAAGCCTGCCTCGTGCGGCACACGGCGCATCTCTCCAATAGCGTTGACCAGCGCGTGAACATCGCCCAGGCCCGTTACCGAGTCGGTCGTATCTGCTAGGCTTCGGTTGATGATAATGCCCACGTACATGTTAGGTTCGGTATCGGTGCCGTCCAAGCGGTAGCCCGTGCAGTCGCAAAGCGCGTACGCTCCGGTGGCATCCATCACGCGGTACTGCATGTAGTGGAAGTGCCACGTGCCGTTTATCACCATGTCGAGCTCGGCACGTACGTTGTCGCGGTCCTCGGGATGAACGCGGGCGAGCCACATGTCGAGTGAGTTAAAAGGGTGCTGGGAGGGCAGGTCAAAATCGCGCACGGCGTTAACCGACCATTGCGATTCTCCCGTATCGAGATTGAGGATAAACGGATAGCGCGTCTCGGAGCTCATGGAGATCGCTTGGAACACCCGGTCGTTGCAGGGAAGCTGATCGACGACTGGGCGTTGCGGCGCGTCATCGTCTTTCGGTTGCTGCACACGATGCATAAGCTTATAGCGATACATCTTGCGATCGGCATCCATCGTCATCTGGCGACGCGTGTCGCCAGCAAGTGGATCGACGCGCGAGCAGCCAAAGCTAAAGCTGCCGATCATGGGCGCCTTGCCGCCTGAGCTCGCCTCGACCAGCCCGGCGCGTACCTGCTCCAAGCGCTGCTCGAGTTCAGTCTCGTTTGCGGAGGGCGAGATAAGCACAAACTCGTCTCCACCGATACGGAACAGCATCTCATCGTGCTCCATGGTTTCGGAGAGCGTGCGGCAGATGCTCAGAATATAGCGATTGCCTTCGGCGTGGCCAAACCTATCATTGCAATGTTTGAGATGGTCGATGTCAATATAGGCGCAGGTGAAGGGGTCGCGTTTGTGCCAGAGCTGCTCGACGTGACGGTCGAATCCGTTGCGGTTGCCCAAGTTGGTGAGCGGGTCGATATGGGCGTTGCTCTCAAGCAGCCGGCGCTCTTGTTGCAGGATGGCATGCGTCTTTTGCAGTTGCTCGCCAACGGCGCGTAGCTCAGCAGGCAGCGCGGCAACATCGAGTTCGGCGGTCGAGATGCCATTCGCAAGTCGCTGAAGATAGGCAATAATCGATTGCTCGCCCATGCGGTACGACTCGTTCATGACAGATAACCTCCTTGGGCGGAACAATGGTTTGTATCATATCCCCAATTCGGTTTGAATTGGGGATATAAGTTAGCTAATGGAGGCAAATTCCCCCTTCGGCGGTGGCGTTTTGCGCGCGAGCGTGTCAGTTGTTATTGCCACCATCGAGCAATGCCTCAAAATCCTTCGCCGGCATGGGGCGGTAGTAGAGGAAGCCCTGAGCGTAGCGGGCGCCCATTTGTCGTAGCATGTTTGCCTGCTCATTTGTCTCGACGCCTTCAACCACGACGGGCAGATGGAGCGACTGCGCCATCTCGAGCATCGATGACACGATCTGCGCGCTGCGGCCTTGATCGCGGTCGGTGGGCACAAAGGTGCGGTCGAGCTTGATGACGTCGACGTTGACGTTCTTGAGCATCGCGAGCGTGGACTGGCCGGTGCCAAAATCGTCCATGTAGGTCGAGAAGCCACGGGTGTGCAGATCCGCGGTCAGCTTATCCACGGCCTCGGACTCTCCGGTATAGGCGGTCTCGGTGATCTCGATGTGCATGAGTTCGGGCGGCAGGTTGTACTGGGCGGCGAGCGACCCCATATGCTCGGCGACATCGCAGGCAAGAATGTCTACGCGCGACACATTGAGGGAAATCGGAACCACGCGAAGTCCTCGATTGAGGCGCTCGCGGAGCCACATGGCGACGCCCTGCCAAACATATTTGTCGAGCGTCACTACAAAGCCGCTTTCCTCGAGTGCGGGGATAAACGTTGCGGGCGAAATGAGAGAGCCGTCCTTGTCAATCCAGCGGGTGAGTGCTTCGGCGCCAATAATCTCGCCGGTTTCCATATCGACCTGGGGCTGAAGATAGTACGTGATGCGACCATTTGACAGCGCGTACTGGAATTCGGTCAGCGTGCGGTTGAACACGATTTCGCGCTTGTACTCCTCGGGGCAAAAAATGGCAATGCGCTCCTTAAAGTCGTTTTTTGCGCGCCGATTGGTAAACATGGCCTTTGCCTGCGCATCGATGGTGATCTCCTCATTGGAATCGATGGGGTAGACGCCCATGGACGGCCAAAAACCTACGCCGCCATCATGCCTGGCTACTGCCTCGCGAACGCGGTTGTAGATTTGATGGACGGTGATGTGCTTAAAGGGGATGAGTGCGCAAAAGTCATCTTGGCCCCAGTACCCTGCGACGCCCATGTCGGCATTCTCGATGTCCTTGAGGACCGTGCCCACATCGGCAAGCAGGCGGTCGCCTTCGGCCTGTCCATACCATTCGTTAAACAGGCGCATGTGGCCCATGTCGACCGTGGCGATGCACCAAGCGCCGTCGTGCCTTGCCTCGAGAAAAGCGTTGGCGCGCCGCATAAACTCGCTGGGTCGGTAGAGACCGGTGAGCATATCGATGCGTTCGGCGATTGCGCTTTTGCGTTCGACCTCGGGTATAGGGAGACTGTCGTTGGGGACAAGCCCGCCGGCTGTGCGAAGGCGACGGTCAAGTTCGCACAAGACAGCAGATGTTTGGTAATCCAGGCGCTCGTAAAAGACCGGGGCGACAATACAAACGGGAGTGATGGTGTCGCCCGCGATCTGAACGGGGGCAAAAATGGTCTCTTTTAGACGGTGGGTCAGGAGTTCAAATGCCCCGTGGTCCAAATCGTTGCTGAGCACGACGAACTGGACACTTCGTGAACGGAAGACTCTGCTCCTGCCGCGGGTGATCGACAGCATACGGCCTGCGTATTCGGCAAGCACGCTGTCGACCGCCTCGGCTCCATAGAGCTCGTTGAGTTTCGTCGTGCCGCGAACGCGCACGGCGATGAGTCCTGTTTTGCAGTGGTCACGGCGACAGGCATCGATAGCGTTGACCAGCATGCGTTGCGTTCCAAGCCCCGTGGCAGCGTCGACAGTTTCGGCAAGGGAATGATTGACGAGCTCGCCGACATAGAGCGAGGGCTCGTTTTCGCCCCCATCGATGCGAAAACCGCGAGCACGGCAGAGCACGTAGTCGCCTGTGGCGTTGCATACACGATACTGCATGACTCGATGGCGTTTGGAGCCGTTATAGACTTGGTCGATGTCGTCGGTAAAAGCCTCAAGGTCATCGGGATGGACGCGCGTTTTCCAGTAATCGCGGCAGTTGTCTATATGCTCCGAAGGAAGACCGAGGTCGCGCAAGGCACCTTGTGACCAAAGGGTGCGATGTTTGTCCAAGTTCTCGATAAAGAAATAACAACCTTCGTTGAGCATCGAAAAGGCGTCGAAAACGCGGTCGCTTATTTCGAAGTCGTCGGCGTGGACTTGCGTGATATTGCGCCGATCGAGGTGCATGGCATGACGTAGCTTGTAGTCGTACATGCGATGGTCGGCATCGAGTGTCATGCGATTGGAGGCTTCGCCCAGGGCGGGGTCGGCGTGTGCCACTCCGTAGCTAAACGAGTGGGGCATCTCGGAATCGTTGTTTTTGAGCAGGATCGTTCGGCAGTGTTCCAGACGTTCGGCGAGGTCGTCTTCGGTCGCAATCGTAGATAGAATGGCAAACTCGTCGCCGCCTATGCGAAACGCCGCCTCGTCTACTTTCATATACAGCTTAAGATAGAGGCTTACCTGCAAGATATAGCGGTTGCCCTCGTCATGGCCAAAGACGTCGTTGCAGTGCTTGAGATTGTCGATATCGATGAACGCCATGGTAACGGGGGTGTCCTGCTCCCAGAGCTCCTCGAGGGAGCGGGCAAAGCCGCCGCGGTTGCCAAGTCCGGTAAGCTGGTCGGTAAAGGCGGTCCTAATCAGATCATCCTGACGCTCGAGAAGGTCGCGAACGGTCTTTTCGAGCGTTTCGGTGTAATTGCTGACAGTATCCATGTCGTAAGCGGCTTTCTGAGGTCGGGCGAATTGCGTCGGGCGAGCTCGTTGTGCACACGCGTTGTTGTTCGGCGCTTTGCGTGTATCCAAGCCCCCGCCTCGCTGCGTTGTTGGGTTAATTTACCGGCTAATGTTCGCTGTTGATAACTGCTGAGTAGTATAAACAACAGTGCAGAATTATATATGGGTGTACATGCTGTGGGCGGCTATTATTCGACAAATGGTAGCGCGACGATGCGATGTCCGATAAAAATGCGACTGAGACGATATATGTTGACGGGTATACTTGTCCCGGTTTTAAACGCAGGGACGGAGATGGTCGCATGACACAGCCAAATATGACGCGCACGGTGGGGCTTGCGCTCGAGGGAGGCGGCTACCGCGGTATGTATACGGCGGGCGTGCTCGACGTTTGGATGGAGCACGGTTTGACCTGCGACCATATGGTGGGTGTCTCGGCGGGCGCGGCGTTTGGCTACAACTTTAAATCGCGCCAGATCGGACGCGCCATTCGCTACAACAAGGCCTATTGTGCCGACAAGCGCTATGCGGGTGTAGCAAGCTGGCTGCGGACCGGCGACATGTTCAATGCCGATTTTGCCTATCACGAGGTGCCTATCGAGCGCGATCCCATCGACCTGGAGGCGTATCGCGCCTGTCCCATGCGGTTTACGTGCGTGTGCACCGATATCGAGACGGGCAAGGCCGTCTACCACGACCTGCCCTATGGCGACGAGCGGGATATCGAGTGGATCCGGGCATCGTCGGCGATTCCTGTGGCGACGCGTCCCGTTGCTATTGACGGGCATAAGTATCTGGATGGTGGCGTGGCTGATTCCATTCCCAGTGCATGGCTGTTTGCGCAGGGGTATGACCGCAATATCGTGGTGCTCACGCAGCCGGCAGGCTTTGTGAAGCAGCCCAACAGCGTGATGCCCATGCTGCGTCGCGTGTTCCGTCACTACCCGGACTTTGTCGCAGCGCTTGAGCATCGGCATGAGGTTTACAATGCCACGCTCGATGACCTGGCGCGTCGCGAGGCTGCCGGCGATATCTTTGTGGTGCGTCCGAGCGAATCGGTGAAGGTGCCATCGCTGTGCCGCGAGCCCGATGAGCTCGAGCGCATCTACCAGATCGGCCGCCGCGATGCGGAGGCGACTTTGCCGGCGTTGGAAGCGTATCTGGCGGGGTAAGGGTCGCATGCGGAAAGCGCATCCCAGAACGTCCAAACTGGGATGCGCTTTCCGTTATTGAAGATATGAGGCTGCGGAGCAACTACTCGGCCTGAGCCTATGCCTGCTGCCAGGTTTCGACAAGCTCCTTGGCGGCGGCGTAGGGGTCGTCGGCACTGCAGACGGCGCTCACCACAAAGAAGCCGTCGACGCCGGTGGCCTTGAGCTGCGGCAGGTCGGCCGTCTTGACGCCGCCGCCCACCACGATGGGCACGGGGCTTGCCGCGTGGAGTGCGGCCAGATCCTCAAAGCTTTTGGTGATGATGGAGCCATCGGCTGTGCGTCCGCAGTCGCGCTTGGTCTCGGTCTCGTGGAGCGGGCCGATGCCCAGGTAGTCGACCAGGCTCATGTCGGCGGTCTTGACGTACTCGAGCATCTCCTCGCAGCGGGCCGAAAGGCCCACGATGGCATCGGGGCCCAGCAGCTTGCGGCAGACCTCGACGGGAATATCGCTCTGGCCCACGTGCACGCCGTCGACAGCAATACCCTGCTCGCGCGCGGCGAGTACGCAGTCCAGGCGGTCGTCGATCAGCAAGGCGACCTGACCGGTCTTGCCGGCCTGTGCGATTGCCTGTGCGGCGTCGCCGGTCAGCGCAATGATCTCGCGGGCGCTTGCCACCTTGGAGCGCACCTGAATGCAGGTAAAGCCGGCGTCGAGCGCCTGGGCCACCACATCGCCCACGGGACGTCCCAGCGTGTTTTCGGGGCCGAGTACCAGATAGGCCGAGATATCAAGGTTGTCGCGGATGCTCATCGTGCTTCCTCCTGCTTTTTGATCTGCGCTTCCATGCGCTCGAGTTTGCCGGTCATGGTGTCGGTAAATCCGGGACGAATATCGGCTTTGAGCACGATTTCGGTGCGGATGCCCTTGCTCGCCAACACAAAGGTTGCGTCGCGTACGACCTGCATGACCTCGTCCCAGTCGCCCTCGATCTCGGTGAACATCGAGGTGGTGCGGTTGGGAAGGCCGCTCTCGCGAATGACGCGCACGACCTCGGCGACCTCGGCGGACAGCTCATCGCCGGTGCCGCACGGGGCGATGGCCACAGCGACGAGCGTGTTCATGCCGGTATTGGTTGCGGGATCGGACATGGCCTATGCCTCCTCGAGCTCGAGTTGGTTATCGGCAATGTCCTGGGCGGTTGCGCGGTAGAGCTCGTCGATAAAGGCGACCTTAAAGCTTGCCGGGGCGTCGGCGACAGCGGCGGCACGCGTGCCGGCCACGTTGTAGACGGCGGTGCCGCAGACGGCTGCCGTAAACGGGTCGGCGGCGCAGGCGTACACGGCCAGCACGCCGCCCTGCGAGCAGCCGCAGCCGGTGATCTTGGACATGAGCGGGCTGCCGCCGTGGGACTTGGCCACGGTCGTGCCGTCGGTGATCAGGTCGACTTCGCCCGAGACGACCACGGCGCCGCCGGTGTAGCGGGCGAGCGCCACGGCAGCATCGCGGGCGGCGTCGACCGTATCGGTGGTGTCGACGCCGCGTACACGGCTCAGGTCGGCGGCCTCGCCCTCAAGACCCCACAGGCCGGCGAGTGCGATGATCTCGGAGGCGTTGCCGCGTACGATGGCGGGCTTGTACTGCTTGAGCTCGTTTACCAGCTGGGTGCGCAGGCTACCGATGCCCAGACCCACCGGATCGAGTACCCAGGGCTTGCCGGCGTCATGTGCCGCCTTGGCCGCGCGGGGAATCGTCTGCTCGTAGATGGGGAAGAGCGTGCCCATGTTGAGATAGATGGCGCCGCCGCCGGCAACGAGCGCCTCGCCCTCGTCGGGCAGATAGACCATGGCGGCCGAACCGCCCACGGCGAGCTGCGCATTGGCGACAAAGTCGATCGTCACCGTGTTGGTGATGGAGCCGGCCATCGGATTGGTAGCGCGAATCTCCTCCACGGCCTTGACCATATGTTGCTTAAGCTGTTCCGAATCAATCACTGCACATGCCTCCTTGGCATAGAAAAGGGGCGCTGTGCATAGACAGCGCCCCTGTAAAGGCGGCATGCTCCCTACGCCAGCATTAACTGACAGGTTCAAAGGATTGGGCCCCATGCCCTCTCAGCCTTGTGGTTTGCACCGCCGGCACTCCCGCATCGAATCTGTTGTTCCCTATACTAACGCACCTGCCAAAAAGGGACAGGTTTATTTTGGCAGGTCGTTACAATAGGTAGGACCGATACGAATGGGGGCCTTATGATTAAACTTGTGCTGACCGATATGGACGATACGCTGATTCCAGCCGGGCATGACGGCGCCAGCGACTACGCCATCGAGGGCATTCATGCCATGCAGGCGGCGGGTCTGCACTTTGGCCCGGTTTCAGGTCGCCAGCCGTCCGCGATGGGCTGGATGTTCAAAAATCGTTCCGAGTGCTTCTCGACCGGTGCGTTCTGTAACGGCCAGGTGATGTTTGTCGACGGCGAGGTTGTTGCCTCCCGTGCGAGCGACAACGGTGCCCTCATGCGCCTTGCCGACTATCTTGAGCAAGAGACCGACGATACCTATCTGAAGGTCTATAGCCTGGGCGATGACTTTTGGGGCAACGATGCCTATTGCGTGACGAGTGATCCCGAGCGCGTTCGTCGCGCCATGGAGTCGGGCGGCAACGCATGGCTCAAAGGCGAAGAGGCCCCGTGCCGTCCTGTTGTCGATGACGCGCCGGTGTTCAAGGCGAATATCTGGAGCGCCCGCTCGCGCGAAGAGCTTGCCGAGCTGCGTGAGCGCGTTGCCGCCGAGGTGCCGGAACTCTCGCTTGTGTTTCCCAACAACCGAGTGCGCCTGTTCGACATCCTTCCGGCTGGTTGGGACAAGGGCTGCGCTGCGCTGGAGCTGGCGCGCGCTTTGGACCTGACGCCCGACGAGGTGGCCGTATTCGGTGATTCCGATAACGACCTGCCCATGATCGATGCCGTTCCCAACTCCGTTGCAGTCGCCAATGCCAACGAGGCCGTCACGGCTGCCGCGCGCTGGCATATCGGCGCTGCGGCGGACGATGCGGTCGCCGGGGCTCTGCATCAGATTGCCGCCTGCGCCGCGACGGGGGAGATGCCGCCGTTTATGCGCCAGATGGATGCGACGGGTTTCGACGTCACGAACGTCTAGGGAGAAAGCCATGAAGCTTCAGCAGCTCAGGTATGTCGTCAAAGTTGCCGAATGCGGCAGCATCACCGAGGCCTCGCGCCGGCTCTTTGTGTCGCAGCCTTCGATTACCGCATCGATCCGCGATCTCGAAAACGAGATGGGTGTGCGCATCTTTGAGCGCACTAACAAGGGTGTCGTTGTATCCGAGGAAGGCGAGACCTTCTTGGGCTACGCGCGACAGGTGCTTGACCAGGCCGATCTGCTCGAAGGTAAGTACAAGGGCGCATCCGAGCAGGTGCCGCACTTTAGTGTGAGCTGTCAGCATTATTCCTTTGCCGTCAACGCGTTTGTCGATGTGATCCGTGAGTTCGATGCCGCGCGCTACGACTTTACCCTGCGCGAGGAGCAGACTCACGAGATTATCGAGGACGTCGCGCATATGAAAAGCGAACTCGGCATCCTGTACCTGTCCGAGCACAATCGCGAGGTCATCGAGCGCATGCTGGCGGCCAACGAGCTCGTGTTCGAAGGACTCTTCTGCGCCACACCGCACGTTTTTGTGTGTGCAGACCATCCGTTGGCGGGCCGCTCCAGCGTGACGCTCGAGGACCTGGAGGACTATCCCTTCCTGTCCTACGAGCAGGGCAGCTACAACTCGTTTTACTATTCCGAGGAACTGACCTCGACGTTTGAGCGCCGCAAGAATATCCGCGTGCGCGACCGTGCGACGTTGTTCAACCTGGCCATGGGCCTCAACGGCTACACGGTGTGCTCGGGCGTGATTAGCCACGAACTCAACGGCCCCGGCATTATCTCGATTCCGCTCGATGTGGATGAGTACATGGAGATCGGCATCATCACGCGCAAGAACACGACGCTCACGCGCTACGGTCGGGCCTATATCGACGCGATTCGTCAGCATATCTAGGGTGCTGTGCTCCGCACGGTTCAAGTCTCTTTATGGCAGTCCAGACTGATATAGGAAACATCTATATCAAACTGTTATAAACATATATTTTACGATGGCCACATGAGCGCTCATACTCTGTCTCGGTAAAGCAACCAATGCAAAGGGAGATATCTATGAGCACTTTGATTCAACCGAACGCGCCGTTTCGCGCCGATATCGTCGGCAGTTTTCTTCGTCCACGGGCTGTTAAGGATGCACGTGCCGCCTATGCCGCGGGCACACTCGACGCCGCCGGCCTTAAGGCCGTCGAGGACGATGCCATTCGCGATTTGGTGGACAAGCAGAAGGCCGCCGGCCTGCAGGTTATCACCGATGGCGAGTTTCGCCGCAGCTACTGGCACCTCGATTTTATGTGGGGACTCAGCGGTATTGAGCGTCGTACCTCGCGCACGGGCTATATGTTCCACGATGAGGAGACTACCGCCGACACCGCCGTGGTGACCGGTCCCATTAGCGGCGAGAACCATCCGTTCGTCGAGCACTTTAAGTTTGTCAAGGCGCTCGAGGGGGAGGGCCACGTTGCACGCCAGACCATCCCGGCGCCTATCCAGACGTTCTCTGAGGTCACGCTCGATCGCTGCGATGGCCAGCAGGAGAGTCTGCGCGCCGTCTACAAGACCGATGAGGAACTTGCCGACGCCATTGCAGCCGCTTATCGCACGGTGATTGCCGACCTGTACGCAGCAGGCTGCCGCAACATCCAGTTTGATGACTGCACCTGGGGCATCTACTGCGATACCGATTTCGTGGCAAAGACCGGCATGAGCCCGGTCGACCTGCAGAAGGTAAGCGAGCTGGGCGTGGCGCTCAACAACGCCGCCATCGAGGGCAAGCCCGACGACCTGGTCATTAACACGCACGTGTGCCGTGGTAACTACCACTCTACCTATGCCTTCGAGGGCGGCTATGACCCCATCGCGCCGTACCTGTTCGCAAACGAGGATGTCGACGCATTTTACCTGGAGTTCGATACGCCGCGCGCCGGCGGTTTTGAGCCGCTCAAGTACGTTGCCCCGGGCAAGAAGGTCGTGCTGGGCTTGGTAACCACCAAGGCGGCAGAGCTCGAGAACGAGGATGTTATCGTCGAGCGCATCCGTGAAGCCGCAAAGTACGTGCCGCTCGAGAACCTGTATCTGTCGCCTCAGTGCGGCTTTGCCAGCTGCGAGATTGGCAACAAGCTGACCGAGGATGAGCAATGGGCAAAGATCGCGCTGGTCAAGCGCATTGCCGAGCGCGTTTGGAAATAGCGCTAGTGTTTGCAGGTGGCGGCGCGTGCGAGGCATAGTGTATCGCGTACAATGGTTCGGATCGTATCGTTCGGGCAGGTTATCCGATATGCCTGATCGCCCTTCCATTCGAAAGGACATCCATGTCCCAGTCCTCGACGCCCGCCGTCAGCGATGCCATCTACGACGCATCGTCGCTCGGCCGCCCGCGCGTGTTCCTGCTCGGCCTACAGCACCTGTTTGCCATGTTTGGCGCCACCGTGCTGGTGCCCGTGCTCACCGGCCTCTCGGTATCGGCAACGCTTTTGTTTGCCGGCTTGGGCACGCTGCTGTTCCACTTCCTGTCGCGCGGTAAGGTGCCGGCATTTTTGGGCTCATCGTTTGCCTTTATTGCCGGTTATGCCGCAATCGCGCCCAACGGCGAGACCGAGCTTTTGCCCTACGCCTGCCTGGGCGTAGCTTGTGCCGGTCTGCTCTATCCGGTGCTGGCGGCGCTCTTCCGCGCGTTTGGCGCCAAGCGTGTCATGCGTTTCTTTCCGCCGGTGGTGACTGGCCCCATCGTCATTTCCATCGGCTTGATTCTGGCAAGTTCCGCTATTGCTAACTGCCAGACCAACTGGCTTGTGGCTGTCATTGGCGTTGCCGTTATCGTCATCTGCAACATTTGGGGCCGCGGCATGGTCAAGATCGTGCCGATTTTGCTGGGCGTTGTGGTGAGCTATGCCGTTGCGGCTGCGCTGGGCGAGGTTGATTTCTCGGGCGTTGCCGCCGCTCCGTGGGTCGGTCTGCCCATCGTGTGGGACAACACCGTGTTTGCACTCTTTGGGCCGCAGTTCGATAGCGGTCTTGCCACGACGGCCATCATCACCATCATGCCGCTGGCCTTCGCGACCATGATCGAGCATATCGGCGATATCTCTGCTATCGGTTCGACTTGCGAGCGCAACTACATTGCCGATCCCGGTCTGCATCGCACGCTGCTCGGCGACGGCCTTGCCACGATTCTGGCTTCGCTCTTTGGCGCTCCGGCCAACACTACGTATGGTGAGAACACCGGCGTGCTCGCCCTGACGCGCGTGTTCGACCCGCACGTAATTCGAATTGCCGCGTGTTGCGCCATCGTGCTTTCGTTCTGCCCCAAGTTCGCGGCTGTCATTGCGGCCATGCCGGCGTGTGTGATCGGCGGTGTGTCGCTCGTGCTCTACGGCATGATCAGCGCTGTGGGCGTCCGCAACCTCATCGAGAACCAGGTCGATTTCCAGAACAACCGCAACGTGCTGGTTGCCGCGCTGGTGCTCGTGCTTTCGCTCGGCATCGCGTACAGCACCGCCGGCGCCATCGTGTTGGAGCTGGGCGGCGTGACCATTTCGCTGTCCGGCATTGCCGTGGGCTCACTGGTGGGCATTGTGCTCAACGCCATCCTGCCGGGTAACGACTTTGAGTTTGATGTCTCCGAGCTTGAGGAGGCTGCTGAGTAGCAGCTGCGTTCAGCTAAAACAAGATATGGTGCCCATGCGTATATGCGTGTGGGCACCATTTTTAATGTGTCAGTATCCAGTGGATGCCGCGGGCCATGCGTAAGTCGGTTTGGGCAAAGTGATTGCCGGGGTTGAGCTCCAGCGTTGTTGGAATGCCGCGCTCGACGAGCAACGCTTCCATCGCGCGTGTGTCGTCGAGTACATGCCGCATCATGCGGTTGGGCGTCTTGGTTTCCTTTTTGCCGAGTGACAGGTAGACGGCTTGCGGGCTGCCGGCAAAAGGGGCCGTGCTGGCACGGTCGACAAAGTCGGGAAACCATAGCGACCCCGATGCGCTCGCGGCGCGGTCAAAGGCGTCGGTTTGCCAGAGGGACCAGAGTGCGAAGAGGCCCGCGAGCGAGTAACCGGCAATGCCGCGCCGGGTGGGCGGCTGAGGAAGCGACGACTCGACCTGGGGGATTATCTGATTCAGCAGCTCATCAAGAAAATCGGCAGCTTGGCCGCCGAAAGGCTCGGCATCGCGTACGGTCCCGTCGCATGCCCAGGGGCTCAGCTCGCGATTCCAATCGAGCCCGCCAATGGTGACGAGGGCGAATGGCGGACAGTCGAGCTCTCGGCAACACTTATAAACCTCGCTGCCGTCGCCCACGACCACAGGAAGGTAGATGACAGGCGCGCTTTCCGTATGATTCGAATAAACGGTTATCTGCTTTTGATGCGCTTCCATGACGGGCTTCTCTCAGTGTTGTGATATCGGCAGCCCCAATTGTCGCACGCCAGCGTATGCCGGTTGGGCTAGACCAAAGACAATCTCGTGCATCCCCTGCGGACGCATATGGAAAACGCCACCGCCGGAGGGGAGCTCGGCGGTGGCGTTGTTAAACGGTGCTGGGGCTCGGGGCCTTCGCGGGAGCTGCCATGTGCGCAGAGGCGTCTAAAAACGCTTACGGCTCGCCATGGTGCCTGCGGCGATAGCGGCTGTTCCCGCAAGGACGGTTGCCACGATGGCCGCACCCGAGGTGTCGCCGGTTGCCGCGAGCACGCCGGTAGTCTTGGCTTTCGTGGTTGAAGCCGCAACGGCCTTGGTCGGCTTTGAGCCCTCAGGCTTGGGGTTCTGCTTGGACTCCGCGGGCTTGCTTTCTGCGGGCTTGGTCTCGTCGGGCTTGGGGTCTTCCGGCTTGGCTACCTCGGGAGGTGCGATGGTCGTACTTTTGGCGACTGCTTTGATATAGAGGGAGTCGACCGTGGCGTCGCCCGTGCCGATGGCTTGGCCTGCCTCGTAGATGCCGTCACGGAGCTTGCGATAGTCAATGACCTTGCCGCCTTCGGGCGTCTGGATGGCGGCGTTCTCAATCTTGATGGTGCCGATTGTCTTGCCGTCAGCGCTCATGGCACGGGCAAAGATTGCCGCTGTATCTCCTTCGGCCGTTACCTTGCTGCGGATGATCGAGATGACTGCGGGCGTGACGCCCTCGCTGGTCTGGGCGATGATGCCGATGTTCTCGCCTTGGGGTTCGCGCCTCGTCTCGCCATCTTGGTTTTCGCTGTAGGGGATGGGGCCGTCGCCGTTCTCGACATAGCGGGCTATGGCCTTGACAACGGAGTCGCTGATGTAGATGTGGCCGCCCTTCTCGTTGGGTCGATCGTTTCTGGTGGAGAATGCAGCCGAAACCTCGCCTTCCGCAAACGCGTCCACGGTGGAGCCGTTCTTGACGACGATGTCGTCCTGGTAGGTGAAGAGGGCGTTGGCGCCACCGTATCTGCCTTTACTTGCACGGACCGTCACGTTTGCATGATCGAGGGTGATGCCCTTGTGGGCATAGACGCCATATTCAACACCGTTTACGTTGAGGGAGGCGTTTGTGGCTGCGAGGCTGCCCTTGGCCTCGACGGCAGCGTCTTTCTCGGAGCTTACCTCGACCTGGCTGCCGTCCGAGATGTTGATATTGCCGCCGCTCCAAAGGGCCTCACCATCGGCTGAGCTTGCCTCGACCGTCCCGCCACCCTTGATGGTGAGGTTCTTGTCGGCTCCAATACCCTTGTCCTTGGTAGCCCTGGCGGTGACGGCTCCGCTGTCGTCAATCGTGATATTGCCGTTTGCCCTGATGCCATCCGATGCACCCGTGGCGTTGACGTTGCCCGAACCTTTGATAGCGAGATCACCTCCGGCATTGATGGCATCAAACCCAGTGCTCGTGGCGTTGACGGATCCGGCTCCGTCGATGTTGATATTACCCGTGGAGAGGATAGCGTCCTCAGTAGATGTCACGCTGAGCGTGCCGCCCTCGTCGCCTTGGATATTGAGCTCGGCATTCTCGTTAGTGCCATGAGAAACGTTGATGCTTTCGATCCATTCGGCAGTGACAATGTTGGTTCCCGAGTAATTCACGTTGAGCTTGCCTGCGGCCTGGATCTCGCCGCCGTTATAGTTGTTGAGCTTCAAGTCGTCGGCGCCGTCCCACGACCAGGTACCGGCCTCGTCGCTCGCCGCGGTGTTGTACTTGTTGCCGCCGACCTTGACCCATTCCGCTGCGAGCGAGACGCTCGGCATGAGCAGCGAGCTCACCGTGAGCGCGCACACGGCGCCCGAGACGATGCGGCGCGTCACGCGGCGCCAGCTGCCGTGCGCGAGTCCTATGCGACGGCGAACGTCGGGTTCGGCAACATGGGTTCCGGCGGTAGTGTCATTGCGTTTGGGGGTCGTGAACAAGGCTACCATGGTTGCTCCCGTTCTCATAGGGCCTATACGACTAGATTCAGCGTATCTGCTGGATGTTGCCGGCGGTAGTGCCGTTTGGAGGGCAAAATGGCCAAAATGGGGGAGAAATAGGCCGCACGCCGGCGCAGGGACCGGCGCTAAAAGAAAAGCGCGGGGCCGCATGGCGACTCCGCGCTTTATTGTTCAGCTTTTGCAGCCTTGCCCTTACGCTACGAAGAAGTAGACGAGGAAGGCAAGGGCCGCGATCCACCCGTCCCGTGCGAAAAAGTGTTTACGAGCGCTTGCGGCTCACCACGGCGCCCGCGGCGATGGCGGCTGTTCCTGCAAGGGCGGCTGCCACGATGGCTGCGCTCGAGACGTCGCCGGTTGCCGCGAGCTTGCCGGTGGTCTTGGCTCCCGTGGTTGCAACTGCAACGGTCTTGGTCGTCTTCGTGCCCTCGGACTTGGAACCCTCGGGCTTGGTCTCGCCGGGCTTTTCCTCGGGTTTGATCTCCTCGGGAGGCACGATGACCGTGCTCTTGGAGACAACGGCGTCATAGGGGGAGTGGATCGTGGCGTCGCCCGTGCCGATGGTTTGACCTGCCTCGTAGGAGATGCTGGGGCCGTACTCTTCCTCGTTGTAATAGTTAATGATCTTGCCGCCTGCGGGCGTCTGGATGGGAGCGCCTTCGATCTTGATGGTACCGATCGCCTTGCCATCCTCGCTTATGGCAAGAGCGAAGATTGCCGCCGTGTCTCCCTCGGCCGTGAGCTTGCTGCGGACGATCGAGATACTCGCGGGCGTGATGCCCTCGTAGGTCTGGGCGAAGATACCGATGTTCAGACCCCTAGGCTCAGGGACGACCCCGCCGCTTTGGTCGTTGCTGTAGTGATCGGGGCCATCGCCACCGGTCTCGACATAGCGGGCTATAGCCTTAACAACGGAGTCGCTGATATAGATGTGGCCGCCAGCGACGTTTGGCTGGTGGTTTCTGGTAGAGATTGCAACCGAGAATCTGCCTTCCGCGAACGCGTCCACGATGGAACCATTCTTGATGACGATGTCGTCCCCGTCAGTGATGAGGGCGATGGCCTGGCCGCCGCTCGCGCTTGTGCGGACCGTCACGGTCGCGTGATCGAGCGTAACGCCCTTGTAGGCATAGACACCATATTCAACACCGCTTGCGTCAAGGGAGGCGTTCGTGACCGCGAGACTACCCTCAGTGTCGACGGCAAGATCTCCCTCGGAGTTTGCCTTAACCTGGCTGCCGCCCGAGATGTCGATGTTGCCGTCTTTAGTCCAAATCGCCGCTTCTTCCATCGAGCTTGCTTCTACCTTGCCACCGCCTTTGATGATGAGGTCACTGCCCGCGGCGACGCCGTAACCTTCGCCTCCTTTAGCGATCACGGTGCCAGAGGAATCGATGGTGGTCTTGCCTTTGGATTGGATACCTTCGGTACCGCCCGTTGCATTCACGGTGCCCGAGCCCGTGATAGAGAGGTCGCCCTTTGCCTCAATTCCGTCGGAAGTAGTGCTCGTGGTGTTCACAGTGCCTGGGCCAGAAATGGAGAGGTCGCCTGTGGATTTAATTGCATCGGCCTCGGCTGTCACATTGAGCTCATCCGTGCTATTCGAGCTCGTTATGTTCAACTCCGCTATCTGGTTAGTGCCATCCTGCGCTTTGATGGCGGCTCCGGTGTAATCGGGCTCGGTTTTCACGGTGTTCTTGCCCTCGTACGCAATGTTGAGCTTGCCTGCAGCATTGATTGCACCGCCGTTATAGCCGTTGAGCTTCATATCGTCGGCGCCGTCCCAGCTCCAGGTGCCCGCCTCGTCGCCTACCGCGGCGCCAGCTTCATACCAGGTGTCGCCGACGTTGACCCGCTCGGCCGCGAGCGAGACGCTCGGCATGAGCAGCGAGCTTGCCGTGAGCGCGCACACGGCGCCCACGACGATGCGGCGGGTCACGCGGCGCCAGCTGCCGTGTGCGAGCAGCGTGCGACGGCGCACGTCGGGCTCGGAAAAATGGGCTCCTGAGGTTTTGTCATTGCGCTTGGGGGTCGTGAACAAAGCGGCCATGGTTACTCCCATCCTCATAGGGCCTATGCGATTACGCCCAGCATATCTGCAGGATGTAGCCGGCGGTAGTGCCGTTTGGAGGGCAAAATGTCCAAAACTTGGGAAGCAATACATCGCGCGTCCGTGCGTCGCCTGGCTTTAAAAGAAAAGCGCGGAGCCGCTCGATGCGACTCCGCGCTTTGGTGTTCTGCTTTGGCAGCTTTGCCGCTACGCTACAAAGAAGTAGACGAGGAAGGCGAGGGCTGCGATCCACATGAGCGGCTTGATCTTGGAGGCCTCGCCCTTAAAGAGCGCGACGATCACGTAGGCGATAAAGCCCAGGCCAATGCCGGCAGAGATGGAGTAGGTGAAGGGCACGCCGGCGACAATCATGAACGCCGGGAAACCCTGAGACACGTCGGACCAGTCGATCTCGGAGGCCTCGCTCATCATGAGGTAGCCGACGTAGACCAGGGCACCGCAGGTGGCGGCGCTGGAAACGATGGTGACGATGGGGGAGAAGAACGCGGCGAGAATGAACAGCACGCCGGTGGTGACGGAGGTGAGGCCCGTGCGGCCACCGTCGGCGGCGCCGGAAGTGGACTCGACGAAGGTGGTGATGGAGGAGACACCCATGAAACCGCCCACAGCAGCGGCGGCGGAGTCGACGATCAAGATCTCCTTGATATCCTCGACGTTGCCGTCGTCGGTGAGGAACTCGCCCTGCTTGGCCACGGCCATCGCGGTGCCCATGGTGTCGAAGAAGTCACTCATGAGCAGCGAGAACGAGATGACGAGGAGCGTGGGGTCGGTAAGGACCTTGACGATGGCGGGCACGCCGCCGGCGTCGGCGATGGGGCCACCGATGCTCGAGAAGTCGAGCGGGGCGATGAGGCCCTCGGGGGCGTGGGTGACGCCCAGCGGGATACCGGCGATAACGGCGACGATGATGCCGATGAGCAGCGAGCCCGGCACGTTGCGGGAAGCCAGGGCAACCGTCACGACGATGGAGATGATGCCGACGATAAAGGTGGGGGAGGCGATGTCGCCCAGGCCGACGAGCGTACCGGCGCCAGCGGTGATGATGCCAGCGTCGCACAGGCCGATCATGGCGATAAACAGGCCCAGACCCACCGAGATGGCGTGACGCAGGACAACCGGGATGGCGTCCATGATGGCCTCGCGCAGGCCACAAAGCACGAGCAGCAAGATGACGATGCCCTCAAGGAAGATGACGCTCATGGCCACGTGCCAGTCACCGCCGCAGACGGTGGTGGTGATTCCGGCGATCATCGCGTTGACGCCTAAGCCCGACGCGCAGGCGAGCGGGCGGTTGGCGAAGATGCCCATGCAGATGGTCATGATGCCGGCGCCCAGGCAGGTGGCGCAGGCGAGCGCTCCCGCATCGATGCCAGCGCCCGAGAGCACCGCGGGGTTGACGGCGATGATGTAGGCCATCGCCAGGAATGTTGTCAGGCCAGCGCGAAGTTCGGTCCCGATTGTGGACTTGCGCTCGCTGACGTGAAATAGTTCGTCCATGCATACCCTTTCCTTGTTCGGCCCCGAGTTTAGGCCGATTGACACGAACTCACCCACTATAGCCCCTTTACGACGCTGTTGTTCCTCGCATGTTGATGTTCGGCGCTTTGTAGCAGACGGACGGTATTTTTCGCATGAAAATGTGTGGGTACCGTATACTTAAGCGGTTACAACGACCCCTATGGAGGAACGTATGATTAAAGAGCTCTGCCACGACGAGGCTATTTTGTCTCAGCGTTGCGAGGTTGCGACCGTCGAGGACGAGTCGGTTGCTCAGGACCTGATCGATACCATCAAGTCACTCGATGATGCCGGCTGCCTTGCTGCCAACCAGATCGGCGTCACCAAGAAGGTCTGCGTCTATCTGGACGACGCCGGTGAGCCCCACGTGCTTTACAACCCCCGTCTGGTGTTTGGCCTGGGCGCCAGCAAGATGGAGGAGAGCTGCCTGACGCACGAGGAGATCACCAAGTCCACGCGCTATATCAAGTGCAAGGTCGCTTATGACGTGATCGTCGACGGCAAGATGCGCGAGCGCAAGCAGGACTTCGTCGGCTTCGAGGCGCAGATGGTCCAGCATATGATCGATCACTGTCTTGGAAAGTTGGTCTAAGGGGACCAAAGCACCGCACCTTGCCGCTCAATCGTCGCTCGCGTACCTTAAGTACGCTTCGCTCCTCTTTCGTGGCAATCTGCGGCACTTTGACCCCTTAGACGACCTGCGGGGTTAACTTGGTTGAGTTTATCCTGCTTGAATAGTCCGGGCGTGACATTGTTGTCATGTCCGGGCTTTTGTGTTTAGCGCCTTTTTGTTTGGAGACAATGAAATTAGCAAGAACGTAAAGCTAGGAGGCGCTATGTGCACGAGTATTCGATTTACCGATAATTCTGGCCACATGTATCTAGGCCGCAACCTCGACTGGAGCTTTGACTACGGCCAACAGGTTCGCGTGATGCCGCGCGGGTTCCACATTCCGTATTCGTTTATCGACGACGCGACAGCGGCACACGCGGTGATCGGTATGTGCATCGATTACAAGAACTACCCTATGTTCTTCGATTGCGGCAACGATGCGGGCCTCGCCGTAGCGGGCCTCAATTTTCCGGGTTATGCCGAGTATGCCGAGGGGCCGGTTGATGGAAAGACCAATATCGCGGCCTATGAGTTTCCCCTGTGGGTGGCAGCGACGTTCTCGACGGTCGATGAGGTCGAGGCCGCGCTGCGCGACACGGTGATTGTTGCCAAATCTGCAGGAGAGGGGCTGGGCGTGTCGCTGCTCCATTGGATTATCGGCGACAGCCAGCGCAGCATCGTGGTCGAGATGATGGCTGACGGCCTGCATGTATACGACGATCCGGTCGACACCCTTGCCAACCAGCCGACCTTCCCGTGGCACATGGAAAACCTCCGCACCTATATCACCGCCACAAGCGATTTTCCTCAGACGGCGACATGGCGTGGCGCCGAGCTCAAGCCCTATGGCGCGGGTGCCGGCATGCGCGGTATTCCGGGTGACTGCTATTCGCCGAGCCGTTTTGTAAAGGCGGCGTACCTCAATGCCAATTATCCGCAAAAGGAGAGCGAGACCGAAAACGTCGTTCGCATGTTCCGCTCGCTCGAGGGCGTGGTGATGATCGAGGGAGCGTCCAGGATGGGCGATGGCAAGTTCGAGAAGACTATCTACACCGGATGCTTTAGCGCGCGCACGGGCAATTATTACTACGCGATGTATGGGGATCCGTCGATTCGCTACGTGAGCCTGATGGATGCCGAGGGCGCAAGCCCCGATAGGCTTGTGGTTCCCGAGCCGCGTCGTTCGTAGCCGTTAGCTTTGCTGCAATGCAAAGCGGCCCTGCGTCTCTCGTGAGGTGCAGGGCCGCTGTCGTTGATTTGTGACGTCGCTAGAAGTTGGCGTCGTTGAGCTGGGTGCTCTCGAGTCCGTCGAGTTGCTGTTGCTCGGGTGTATCGGCGACGCTCTCGAGCAGCTCGGTGGGATCGACGTTCATGCTCTTGCCGGCCTCGTTGCCGTTGACCAGGTCGTCCGAGAAGATGTCGACTTCCATTTCCTCGGCCTCTTCGATCTGAACCTCGAGCGGCACCTGGGTGCGCACGAGCTTAACGGCCGGGCGCATGCGGGCAAACAGCGGCACGTACTCGATGATGATGGCCGAGTTCTCGAGGCCATACCAACGTGCCGGGCTTCCGCAGGCGCGGCGGACGGCGTACTTGATGGCCATGACGCGATGGTCGTTGCGGTTGATGTCCGTTTCGGGGGCAAGCATCTTGCGCAGCATGCAAAAACGGAAGTCGCCCACGTTGCCGCGTGTCTCGTAGATGGAGTAGGTGTGATGCTGCGGTGGCAACTCACCCGATGCCATCAGGTCGCCAACGATCTGGCGCAGGTAGGCGTTGATGCGCTGATTGACCTTAAAGCCCAGGTCCAAGCGCACGCGGAACAGGAAGTCTGTGCCAAAGGTCTCAACGGAATACTCGTGCGTATAGGGCTCGTCGGTAACGTGTACGTTGATGAACCAATATGCCTTAGCGCGCTTGGGATGTTTGTCCAGGATGGAATAGAGCACGTCGCGGTCGAGTGTGAGCGGATCGGGGCTGTTGGTGAGGAACACCAGATTGTCGGCGAGTACGGGGTAGGTCTCGTCGTTGCGCAGGCGGTTGAGCTGGTCAATGTACTTGGAGACGGGCAGCAGAATCGTCTGCGTGCGCTCGATGGCGGTACCGCGACGCCACACATACATAAGGCCGAACAGCAGTGCGGCCAGGAAGATCATGACGTAGCCGCCGTCAAAGAACATGGTGAGGCACGAGGCGAAGAAGCACAGCTCAATGGCACCAAAGAGCAGGGCGAAGACGCAGGCACCCAGCTTGTGCTTGAGGATGCCGGCGATGTAGCTCGTCAAAAGCGTCGTGGTCATGAGCATGGTCACGGTAATGGCGAGGCCATAGGCGCTCTCCATGCGCTCGGAGTTTTGGAACAACAGCACGATGAAGATGCAGCCGACCCACATGATGTTGTTGACAAGCGGAATATAGAGCTGGCCCTTGGTGTCGCTGGGGTAGTGGATGCGCAGATGCGGCATAAGGTTGAGACGCGTGGCCTCGGATACCAGCGAGAACGAGCCGGTAATGAGCGCCTGCGAGGCGATGATGGCCGCTACGGCCGAAAGCACGATGGCAAAGGGGCGCAGGGGCTCGGGAAGCATCATATAGAACGGGTTGACGATATCCATCGCGAGCATCTGGGGATTGGAGTTGTTGGCGAGCAGCCAAGCGCCCTGACCCAGATAGTTAAGGATGAGGGCCGCCTTTACGAACGGCCAGGATGCGTAAATGTTAGCCTTGCCCACGTGACCCATGTCCGAATAGAGCGCCTCGGCGCCGGTCGTCGACAGGAAGACGAAGCCGAGCACCATGATGCCCGAGTGGTTGATGGGCGAGAACAGGAACATGATGCCGCGGATGGGGTTGAGCGCGCGTAGGATGGACAGGTTGCCGAGCATGTTGAACAGGCCGGCGCCCGCCAGGAACAGGAACCATAGCGTCATAAGCGGGCCGAACAGCTTGCCGATTGACGAGGTGCCGGCGCGCTGCATGGCAAATAGGCCGCAGATAATGATGATGGTAATAATGATGACGTTGGTTTGCCCGTCACCCAATAGCGCGTGGCCCCACTCGATGGTGCGCAGACCCTCGATGGCTGTGGTGACCGTGACCGCGGGGGTGAGGATGCCGTCGGCGAGCAGCGCCGCGCCGCCGATCATGGCGGGCAGAATCAGCCACGGTGCCACCTTGCGCACGAGACTGAACAGGGCGAAGATGCCGCCTTCGTTGTGGTTATCGGCCTTCATGGCGATTACCACGTACTTGACCGTGGTCACGAGCGTCATGGTCCAGATGACGAGCGAAAGCGCGCCAAGGATCATATCTTCGCTGACGGTGCCGATGCCGCCGTTGTTGGCGACGATTGATTTCATGGTGTACATGGGGCTCGTGCCGATGTCACCGTAGACGACGCCGAGCGTTACGAGCAGCATGCCAGCGGAGAGGGGAATGGCTCCATGCCCGCCTTGACTACGCTGGTCTTGGAGGCTTGCCTCCAGCTTGTTCTGTGCCACGTGGACTCCCTTGGACATCTGGCCTCTGCAAAGAGCAGTAGACCTTTATGCCATCTTTATACATATAAGAGCAGTTTGGCACATCGGGGTGTTTTAGACAATAATCCCCATCTGGGGATTATTCATGTACGCAGGTAGTATTTCAGAGCAGGGGCTATTAAGCACGTGCTGTCTGGGCGATGCCAGCCTTGGTGTTTGCGCGTTTGCCGGCGAGTTCGCAAAAAATCGCGCCGCCGATGATAAACGCGGCGCCCATCAGGCGGACCGGTGTTATGGTTTCGCCCAAAAGGACGGCCGAGAACACGACGGCCGAAAGCGGCTCAAGGTAGCCGACGACGGCGACGGTCTGCACGGGCAGTTTGGCGACGGCGCTAAAGTAGAGCAGGCAACCGAGTCCGGTGTTGACAATGCCGAGCATGGCAACGGCGCGCCAATCGATGCCGGCGGCAATGCTGGGGGAGAGGAACGAGGGGGCACCTTGCGTGAAGAGCGTAGGGATCAACGCGGTTACAAAGGCGGCACTCACCTGGAGCGTGGAGTTCTCGAGACCTTCGATATGTGGCGCTCCCTTGCTGGCAATGACCATCAACGCGTAGCAGAAGGCCGAGGCGATGCCGCACACGATGCCCGCGATGGGCATATTGCCGCCCAGACCTTGGGCCGCGATGAGGAAGGCGCCGCAGGCGACGGCTATGAAGCCGGTAATTTTACCGCCGGTCAGCTTCTCGCCAAAATGAGCGGGGAGAGGGCCATAACGATGATGGGGCCGCAGTAGTACAGCAGCGAGGATACGCCGACGCCGATCGTCTGGTAGGCGCGGAACAGAAAAATCCAGCTGGCGCCCAGCGCGGCTCCCGAGAGGAGGAGGGCTGCGGCTTCGCGGGGGCGAGATGGCGCCTGCAACTTATGGCGTTGGGTGATGGCGAGGATGGTGACAAGCGAGAGTGCGCCCAAAAACGTGCGCAGGAGCACGATATCGGAGCTCGGCAGCGCGATGGCAGCGGCGATGATGCCGTTGGAGCCAAACAATAGCAATGCTGCTAAGTACGTAAACAGTCCGTTGTTCATGCGCTGACATCCCCTCTATATCCGAGCATGTTCACTATGGGTGAACTGGCTTTAGAAGAAAAGCGAATATAATGCATGGCAAACATGACAAAAACTCATGCAAAGGTGGAGACGTGCCGTGGAGACCAATATCCAAAAGATGCAAGTGCTGCTCGAGACGGTGCGTGCCGGCAGCTTTACGCGTGCTGCAGAGCGGCTGAGCTATTCGCAGTCGGGCGTGAGCCGCATGGTGGGCGACCTTGAGGCAGACTGGGGTTTTAAGGTGCTTGACCGCAGCCGCGAGGGCGTGGTGCTTTCTGCCGACGGGCGGCAGGTCATGCCGGCGGTCGAGGCGTTATGCGAAGAGTTTGGCCGTCTGCAGCGACGCGTGGACGAGATGCGAGGGCTCATGCGTGGCAAGATCTGTATCGGTACGTTTTCGAGTGTGGCGACCCATGTACTGCCGCCGGTGATCGCGCGGTTTCGCGTCGATCATCCGGACGTCGATTATGAGTTGCTGATGGGCGATTACTCCGAGATTGAGCAATGGGTGGCGGAAGGCCGCTGCGACCTGGGCTTTATTCCGCGCGAGCCACGCGGCGCCGGCATGGCGTCGCGGCCGTTGGTACAAGACGAGCTGATGGCCGTGGTGCCAGCGGGCTCCTCGCTTGCCACCGCGGAGGTCGTTTCCCTTGCCGATTTGACCAACGAGCAGTTTATTCTGCTGGAACGCGGCACCGATGACGAGATTACGCCGCTGTTCCGTCGGGCGGGGCTGACGGTGCGCTCCAAGCTGTCGACCTGGGATGACTATGCGATTATGGCCATGGTCGAGGACGGCCTGGGCGTGAGCATTCTTCCCGCGCTCATCTTGCGCCGCTGCCAGTTCGATGTCGCCGTGCGCCCGCTCGAGGGACGTCTCCATCGGCAGATCAACGCCATATACCGCACCGCCGACGTTTCGCTCGCGGCGGCTCGTTTCCTCGAATATCTCTAAAAGCGCGTGCCCGTTGTCCACCTCGGGACGATTCTCGGGGTTCGGTACATTTTCTTGTGAAATTGAACTTCCAGATAATGCGCCACGCTATACTGCTTGCTAAATTGAACCTTGGTTCAATTCGTGTTCTATAAATTGAACTTTGCCAGCAAGGAGGTTCCTGTGGCCCAAGAGACGTTTAGCGATCGTCTGCGACAGACCATGTCCGATCGCGACGTTCGCCAGTCGGACGTAATCCGCGCATCGGAGGTGCTCGGCAAAAAACTCGGCAAGAGTCAGATGAGCCAATATGTGAGTGGCAAGACGATTCCGCGGCGCGATGTGGCAGAGCTGCTCGCCCGCATTTTGGAGGTCGATGTTTCCTGGCTGCTCGCCAGTGACGCCGATCAAGGCGAGACGTCCTCGTCCCATAACGTTGCCAAATCCGAACCTAGTCCCACGGCTCAAATTCCAAGGAGCACCACCATGCGTACTTTTTCTAAATCCACCAAACTCGAGAATGTCCTGTATGACGTGCGCGGTCCCGTCGTCGACGAGGCCGCCCGTATGGAGGACGAGGGCGAGCGTATTCTCAAGCTCAACATCGGCAACCCCGCGCCCTTTGGTTTCCGCACGCCCGATGAGGTCATCAAGGATATGCGCCAGCAGCTACCCGACTGCGAAGGCTATTCCAACTCGCGCGGCCTGTTTTCTGCGCGCAAGGCGATTATGCAGTACTCGCAGATCAAGGGCCTGCCCAACGTTCAGATGGAGCACATCTACACGGGCAACGGCGTGTCCGAGCTCATTCAGCTTTCGATGAACGCGCTGCTCGACAATGGCGACGAGATCCTGATCCCCAGCCCCGACTATCCGCTCTGGACGGCGTGTGCAACCCTTGCCGGCGGTCATCCCGTGCACTATCTGTGCGATGAGCAGGCGGATTGGTATCCCGACCTGGAGGATATGGAGTCCAAGATCACGAGCGCGACCAAGGCCCTCGTCATCATCAACCCCAACAACCCCACGGGTTCCGTCTATCCGCGCGAGGTGCTCGAGGGCATCGTTGAGGTTGCGCGCAGGCACCAGCTCATGATCTTTGCCGATGAGATCTACGACCGCCTGTGCATGGACGGCTACGAGCACGTCTCCATTGCCTCGCTCGCTCCCGATCTGCCCTGCGTTACCTTTAGCGGTCTGTCCAAGTCGCATATGATCGCGGGCTACCGTATTGGCTGGATGGTGCTTTCGGGCAACCAGCGCTGCATGAGCGACTTCATCATGGGCGTCAACATGCTCTCCAACATGCGCCTGTGCTCCAACGTGCCGGCTCAATCGATCGTTCAGACGGCACTCGGTGGCCATCAGTCCGTCAACGACTACATCCGTCCTGGCGGCCGTGTCTACGAGCAGCGCAACTTTGTGTATGAGGCGCTTAACAAGATCGATGGCATCTCGGTGGTCAAGCCGCGCGCGGCGTTCTATATCTTCCCCAAGATGGATGTTAAGAAGTTCAACATCACCGATGACGAGCAGTTTGCCCTTGACCTGCTGCACGAGAAGAAGATCCTCATCACGCGCGGCGGCGGCTTTAACTGGGCCGAGCCCGACCACTTCCGCATCGTGTACCTGCCGCGCATGGAAGTACTCAAAGAGTCCCTCGAAGACCTCGCCGACTTCTTCGATCATTACCGCCAGAGCTAATTAGTTCCGCCGTTCTACCGAACGGCGGACCGCTTGACGCTGCGCGAGCCGCATTCACGCCAATCTGACGTTCAATTTCGAGGGCGCGACCAGAAGGTCAGCGCCCTCTCATTTCACGTCACCTTGGCGCAAATGCGGCTCGCTCGCTGTCGTGTGCTCAACCGGCATCGTTATCACGATCCGCATTTAACGGAGCAAAGCTGGTTATTTTTGTTGGCTGTCTAAATAACGATTCCGCAACAGTGGTCGATTTCGTGCTGGATGATTTCGGCGGTGTAGCCCGAGAAGTTCTTGATGCGGTGGACGAAGTTCTCGTCCAAATACTCAACCTTAATGCGGCGATAACGAGTGCAGGGACGCTCGCCGACGAGCGAAAGACATCCTTCGCTCGTCTGGTAGGCATTGACCTGCTCAAGAATTTGCGGGTTGTACATGAGCAGCGCCCTGTTGCCGTCCTTTACGCAGATGATGCGCTTGCGTACGCCGATCATGTTGGCGGCGAGGCCCACGCACTCGTGCTCATGCTCGTGGAGCGTATCCAGGAGGTCTTGCCCGATCACGGCGTCGTCGGGTCCCGCATCTTCGGAAGGCAGGCGTAAAAAGAACTCGGATTTCATGATGGGCTTAATCATGGCGGGCTCCTCATGTCTTATGCGTTCGTGGACTTTTAATAATAGCGCGGAAGGAAAGCCGCGCGTCCGCGTTACAATCTTTCGACGTTGGACCATGTTGCCAGATTCGTCGTGTACGGCGTCTGGTGTAAGTCTAGGGCTCATTTTCGCCCTGGACCGTTCCTCTGGGGCGATGCGATTGTCGTTCTAAGAGGAAGGAATTTCATGGGGACCAAATCCCAAAAGCAAACTCAATCACCGTCGACGGCCTCGGCGATTCTCGTCGTAATGTATGTTGCAGCCTTTGTTGCCGCGTTTAACGAGAACATCATTAACGTGGCGTTGCACGACATTATGGCGGCCTTTTCGGTGAGTGCCACCACGGCGCAGTGGCTCGTTTCGGGTTACATGATCGTGACGTCGATCTTTACGGCCATCATGGCCTTTCTGTCCGGTCGTTTCTCGACGCGCAGGCTGTTGTTTTTCGCATGCGGATGTATGGTCGCCGGCGAAGTCCTGTGTCTGATCGCTCCGTCGTTTAGCGTTTTGCTGCCAAGTCGTATTTTGCAGGCTGCGGGGTCGGGCATCTTGTTTCCGCTCATGATGAACGTGGTGCTGTCTTGCGCCCCGCGCGAGAAGCTCGGTCTGTATCTGAGCCTGGGCGGTGCCTGCATTACGCTAGGGCCGGCGTTTGGACCCGTAATCAGCGGTCTTATGTGCACGTTGTTTGGCTGGAGGGCGGTGTTCGTAGTGCCGCTGGTGGGCGGCATTGTGGTCGCTGCGGCGGGCGTTAAGCTTGTTCAGAATGTCGGAGAGCGCTCGAACACCACGCTTGATATTCTGTCGGTTGTTTTGCTCGCCGCCGGCATTACGGCATTTGTGTATTCCGTAGGCGAGTTCTCGACCAATCTGATTGCCGGTATCGTGACGCTCTTCGCCGCCATGGTGCTGCTCGGCCTGTTTGCGGCCCGCCAGCTCAAGCTCGAGCATCCGGTGCTTAACGTGCGCCCCATGGCGAGCGTTCGTTTTTGGCCTGCGTGCCTGCTTGTGGTGGTGTCGATGATGACGACGTTTTCGATGAGCGTATTGTTGCCGCTCTATTTTGAGGGCGCATACGGCATGACCGCACTTGTTGCGGGCCTGCTCATTTTGCCGGCGATTGCCTGCAATGCCGTGACCTCGATTGTGGGCGGACGCGTGATGGATGCCCGTGGCGCATGGCCGCTGCTGCCGGTCGGCTTTGCCCTGATTGCCGTGGGGCAGACTGCCATCTCGATGACGGCGGCAAGCATGAACATCGGCGTTGTCGTGGTGCTGACCGTTGTGGTGTATGCCGGAGTCGGCCTGGTGCTGAGCCCCTCGCAAACGGCCGGCTTGGAGACGCTGCCTGCCGCTGAGCATCCTCACGGAACGGCATTGCTCAACACGTGGAACATGATTGCCGCATCGTTTGGCCCGTCGCTGTTTATCGGCCTGCTCTCGAGTTCTGCGGCGACTGCTGGCGCGGCTGGCGCTGCGACCGACGTTGCCCAGGCGATTGGATTTGCAGCTGCCGTGCGCGTGGCGGCTGTAATTGCCGTGGTCGGGTTTGTGGCGTCGCTGGTGTACGCTCGTCGCGAGTCGCACATGTCGCATTAATGTGTGCACATAGATTCTGCAGCTAGATTGGATGGCGACACCATAAACTAATGGACGTTTTGCCGAGAGGCATGAATGTTTAAAGCGCAAAGAGTGCGCGACGGGCCCCGCGAATGGGGCGATGATGCCCGAGAGGGCCAAGAAGGAGTCTCATGTCCGAGAACGAAGAGATCATGAACGAGACCGAGAACGAGACCATGGCTGCCGAGGTCGAGGCAGTCGAGACCGTGGAGACCGAAGCTGCCGAGGTTGAGGCTGCTGACGAGGTTTCCGCCGAGGAGGAGGCCGAGGTTGTCGAGGCCGCCGTTGATTACGATGACGAAGAGCTGATGGACAAGATGCAGAAGGCCGCCCGCCTGCTGCGTAGCCGTCGCTTTGCTATTTCCAAGGAGGAGGAGGCCAAGGCCGAGCGCATGGCGAACATCGAGCGCGCCATCAAGCTTCTTGACCTCAAGCCCAAGATGGAGCAGAAGGAAATGTCCGACCTGTTGGGCATGCGCCTCCGTGAGCTCGACGGCCTGATGGCCGAGGCCGAGGCTGCCGATCTGGTCGGCCGCATCGACGACGCCGAGGGCGATATGCGCAAGATCGTCGTCTTCGCTGCCGAGGATGCCGCTGAGGGCCTGGTCGAGCTTGCCAACAAGAAGGAGAAACTCCTGCCCGAGCTTTCTTACGAGGAGGCCACCGAGCTGATGGCTGCCCTTGATAAGGTTATCGCTCCGCTCGTCGCCATGGGTCTGGACGAGGACCGTGGTCCTCGCGGCGGCCGTGACGACCGTGGTGGCCGTGGCGGCGACCGCGGCGGTCGCGGTGGCGATCGCGGTGGCCGCGGCGGCTTTGGTGACCGTGGCGGCGACCGTGGCGGTCGCGGCGGCTTCGGCGGCAACCGTGGTGGCTATGGTGACCGCGGCGGCAACCGTGGCGGCTTCGGTGGCAACCGTGGTAACGACCGTGGCGGTCGCGGTGGCGATCGCGGCGG
>UQKY01000003.1 GCA_900541785.1 uncultured Collinsella sp. | reverse complement strand
CGTCCGCAACCACCCGCTCACCACGCGTCGCTACTATCACCAGATGAACTACTAATCCTTTCAAATTGTTGCTGTTGTCTGCAGGCGAGCTGTGCTGAACGTCTCGCCTGCAGGCTTATTTCTGGGGTTAATCAAAATAGTTGCCCAGTATCTTCTAGTTGCACTGGTCGCAATTATTGCGTCCATGGACGAGCAATTATTTGGCATTACGATGCTTGGTCGTCCGCTGTTTACGAGCCTGTTTGTCGGCTTGATCCTTGGCGATGTCCAGCAGGGCGTTATCGTCGGCGCTGCTTTGGAGTCCATGTTCATGGGCGCCATCATGGTCGGCGCGGCGGTTCCTCCCGAGGTCTATGCCTCCGGCGTGCTTGGCTGCGCGTTTGCCGTCATTACGGGTACGGGCACGGCAACTGCCGTCGCGCTCGCCCTTCCCGTCTCCGTCTTCCTTCAGGTGTGGCGCAACTTCTGCTACGCCGTTCCGGGTGCCTTTGCCTGCAAGAAGATTGAGACCGCTCTGGCAAATCGCGATCTTGCCAAGGCGAATCTGTACCATCTGACCATCGTGCCGCTGTCGATTGGCATTCCGTCTGCACTGCTGGTGTTTTGCTCGCTGTTCTTTGGTGCCGACCTTATCAACAATGCGCTTAACGCGATTCCGCAGTTTGTGATGGACGGCCTCAACGTTGCGTCCGGCGTCATGGTCTGCATCGGCTTCGCTCTTCTTATTAGGACTATGGGCGACAACAAGCTTCTTCCCTGGCTGTTCCTGGGATTCATTATGGTCATCTACCTCAAGATGGACGTTATCGGTGTTGCCGCTGCCGCTATCTGCGTCGCGCTGCTCCTGGCCTTCCGCGAGGGCTCGGCCGGTCCGCAGGCGGTTGCCGAGGATGAAGAGGAGGACTTCTAATGGCTACCCAGAACACCGATCTCAAAGAGGCCAAGAAGGACGCGATTATGACTCCCGATATGTATCGGAGCATGTTCCTTCGCCAGTTTACGAGCCAGTGCTCGCAGTCGTACGACAAGATGATGGCAATGGGCTTCATGTACACCATTCAGAAGCCCCTGCGAAAGATCTATCCCAACGACGACGATTACTATGCGGCGCTCGATCGCCATACCGAGTTCTTTAACATCACGCCTCATGTGCTTCCGTTTGTAGCCGGCCTTACGGTTTCGATGGAAGAGCAGGCGGCTGCCGATAAGAACTTCGACACGTCCTCGATTAACGCCATGAAGGTCGGCCTCATGGGACCGCTTTCCGGCATTGGCGATTCGTTCTACTGGGGTACGTTCCGCGTGGTCGCCGCCGGCATTGGTATTGGCATCGCTTCGACGGGCAACCCGCTCGGCCCCATCGTGTACGCGCTCATCTACTCGGTGATTAACTTTGCAACGCGTATCGTCGCCGCCCATCTGGGATACGACCTGGGAACCAAGTTCCTGCAGCAGTCCGAAGAGAACAACCTTATGTCTCGCATGACGCATGCTGCCGGCGTTCTCGGAATGACCGTCATTGGCGCGATGATTGCGGCACAGGTCTCGCTGTCCACAGCTTTGACCTTTGATGTAGGTGGTTCGGAGATTGTTCTGCAGGATCTGTTCGATTCGATCTTCCCCGGTCTGCTGCCCTTGCTGGCAACGTTCGCTTGCGTTGCCCTGTACAAAAAGGGTGTCAAGACCATTTGGATTATTATTGGCATCTTCGCGATCTGCATCATCGGAACGGGCTTGGGAGTGTTCGCGGCGGCGTAATGTTGACCGCTATGCTCGCGCGTTGGATAACTAACTGACCGTTTGAAAACGGGGCTCGGCGTAAGGCCGGCCCCGTTTTTTGTTTGAGGGATTTTCCGACCGTCCAAAAAAAACCACGCTCGCCCATCACTCACGTATCTCTCATCTCTCATTCGTCACTAATACGAGAGATAACTGAAAGACGAGAGATAAATACGAGAGATAACTGAGCAGCAAAGAGACAAGCAATCATGGTATTGTCTCAATACTGATTGTTCTACCAGCAAAAACATGTTTAAATGAAACAGATGGCAGACATCTTTTCTTTCATCTCTCACTTATCTCTAATATGAGAGATAGCAGAAAGATGAGAGATAATTACGAGAGATAACTGAGAGACGAAGGAAATCTATTCGCGGCATTCTCCGCCGGGCCGAGCGAAAGGACGTGCAGATGAACGAAAACGAGCTGACCGGTCTGCTCGAGTCTTTAAGGCGCATGGGCTCGGACGATCTTAACGTCGAGGTCAAGGAGAGCGCCACGACGCTTTCCCGCGACGTATGGGAAACGGTTAGTGCATTCGCGAATACCGCTGGCGGAATTATCGTGCTCGGCGTGAGCGAGCGCGCGGGCTTTGTCCCGGTTGAGAACTTTGAGACCGAGAAGGTGCTCAACCAATTCGTAGCGGGCATGGGTGATGCCGGCGGTCGCGGAAAACTGGCCAATCCGCCCAAATACGCTATTGAGCGCGTGGAGCTCCAGGGCACCGTGGTTCTGGTCATCACAATTGAGGAGCTCGACCCGTCGAGCAAGCCTTGTTATGTCATAGAGCGGGGCGCTCAAGGCGGCAGCTACAAGCGCATTGATGACAAAGACGTGCCGCTTTCATCGACCGAGGTTTTGGCACTGTCGTCATACGAGCGGACGAGCCCTAGCGATCGCGACGCAGTGCCGGGCGCGGGTGTGGGCGACCTCGACGAGGCCCTGATCGACCGCACGATAGAGCGTGCTTTCTCGCTGACGCCCCGAGCTATGCACGGTGCGACGGACAAGAAAACAAAGCTGGAGCGCCTGAATTTCCTCGATTCCCAAGGCAACGTGACTAAGGCCGGACTCCTAGTTGCGGGCACCTACCCTCAGCAGTTTTATCCCAAGCTCTTTATCGACATGGCTGTCTATGCGGGGACCCGGAAAGGCACGGCGGGGTCGCTGAGGTTCATGGACCGCACGATCTGTGAGGGAACGTTGGGCGAGATGATCTCGGATGCTGTCGCGGCCGTCGCCAAGAATTTGCGGCGAACCTCGACCGTCCAAGGCGTCTCGCGTGTCGACTCGCTGGAGATTCCCGAGGAGGTTCTGCGCGAGGCAATCGCCAACGCTGTAATCCATCGAGAATACGGGGATCGGTTCTGTGGACAATCGATTACCGTCGACGTCTTTGACGATCGTGTCGAGGTGACGAATCCTGGCGGCCTTTACGGGGGAAAGACTCGCGAGAACTTGTTTGACGGCAGCTCCCGATGCCGTAACGCGACGCTCGTGAAACTCATGTCGATTATCCCGCTGCCGGATGGCGCAGGTTCGCCGGCTGAGGGCAATGGCTCGGGCATCCCGATGATGATCGATGCCATGCGCGCGCATGGTCTGGCCGAGCCCCTGTTCTGCCCGGGGTTCGATCGGTTCAAGGTCGTACTTTACCGTTCAAAGATCGAGCCGGTCGATCATGGCGGGGGCTTAATTGTGACGGCACTCAAACACTACGGCGAGCTGGGGACGCGTGAGCTGGCAGAACGCACGGGGCTTACAATTTCCCAGGTTAGGTCGCGCGTCAACGCGCTCATTGCTCAAGGCGAGCTTGAGCCCACGGCGCCGGCGACGAGCCGCAACCGCAAGTATCGACTGTCAGAGCGCGTGGAATAAATGCGTTAGTGGACGAGGCGACCCAATAATCGACCCTCAATTGGCACCTACTAAGGTAAAGCGGTTGTTGCTCAGTCGACGGTGATGCTGAAGACTCGGTTTACGCCGGCATGGCCCCGAACCCGTCCATCAAGAACAGCCTAAGAACCAGCTTGATGACATATCCCGGTTTGACTTCTGCCGCGTCAAAGACGTGGCGCTCGGCGAGCTCGCTGCAGTATGCATAGATGTCGCGGATAAGGTCCGCGCCCGAAAGCGTAAACATGTAGCCTGCGTCCGAAAGCGCATTGGGCGCGGCGGGCAACTTGGCCATGTGGCAGAACGTTTGCAGGTCGGGCGCCATAACATTCTGGTAGTCGAGGTGGCCGTTGGCATCCTGTTCGGCAAGCTCCAATTGGCGCACAAAATCCAGCGCCGCTGCTAACACAAAGCTCGGTGTAGGCGCATTGACGTCCTGAGTGGTCGCCACAAGCCTGCCCGCCGCCTGCGTGACAAGCCAAGCGACCTCGCGCTGGCAACGCACGGCCTTGCGCGTCACCGGCTTGATGGACGAAGAAGAAACGCTCCCCTTTGGCGGATTCGAAGCAGCCATAAGACCCTCCCATGAACGACCCGGTCCAACAAGCCCGGATGAAACACGTGCTACATCAGTATACAGGGGGTAGGGTAGCGGGGCACGAGCGCGTCAGCGGCAAATCGAGAGCATCAACGATGTGCCGATCGCGGAATGAGATCTCGTAATAATTGACTCTCGGCCATATTATTGAGGGGCATGACTCGCGTTCGTATGGTTGTAGGTGCTGGCGATGAACGACATTGACTTTGCTGTTCCGTTGATGGATGGACCAAGCTATGACCGTGCCTGCAGTCTTGTGCCTTCCGAATACGTTGAGGCATGGGAGTGGTTTCTGGGTGAGGAGCAGCGCGGCGGCGTTTGGACCAGCCTTCCGCACCACACCAAGGAAGATAGCCCTCAGTATCAGTATCGTTTGAGAATTGGCTCGGACTTCTTTCCCGTAACGCGGGATTCAGGGATCTTCTGGCCGGGCCAGGATCGGGTGAAGCAAGATCCCAATAAGATCTTTGCGCTCTCGGTCCATAACTCTAAAAAGAGCTTCTACACCGATGTGCCTCCGCTCTATTTGGACGATGGTACGTGGGTCATTAAGTACTCGGTTCAAGCGCCGGGTACCGTTGGTTTTCGAGACCAGAATTACAACCGTAAAATGCTCAACTGCATGGAATGTGGCGTTCCAGTCGGAGTCATATTTGCAACCGAGGTGGGCT
The DNA here is from genome assembly GCA_900541785.1 of uncultured Collinsella sp. Lineage (GTDB taxonomy): Bacteria > Actinomycetota > Coriobacteriia > Coriobacteriales > Coriobacteriaceae > Collinsella. The sequence goes on along the minus strand of UQKY01000003.1, from coordinate 96,669 downwards.
ATAAAGTGCTCGGCCTTGCGTTTGTTGAGCGGTTCGAGCCCGAAAACGGATGGTTTGTTCTACACGGTCCTGTTCATAAAGGCGGACCGGACCCTCGTTTTGCGCCCGACATGAGTTATTTGGAGCGCATGCCCGTCGATGTTGAGTTTGCCGGACGGGATGCGACCGATGACGAAAAAGTTCGCTATGCGTTAAGACGCGAGCGATTGGGGCAACAATGGTTCCGCAAGCAGCTCGTTGCGGCCTATGACGGCCGTTGCGCGGTGTCGGACTGCGGCGTCAGCGAAGCTCTGGAGGCTGCGCATATCGAGAATTACTCGGGACCCAAATCGCAGGTTGCCAGCAACGGCATTCTGCTTCGGCGCGACCTTCATTCCCTATTTGATGCTCACCTGATTTCGTTTGAGCCTGTTTGCGGCGAATATCGGCTGTGCGGATCGTACCTGCTGGATAAGACTGACTACGCTTCCTTTGCGGGTGCGACGCTAAGGCAGCCGAATGAGCGTCAGTGGCGACCCAATACGGTGTTTCTTGAGGCCCATCGCATTGAGTTCGATCGCTCGGAAAAGAAGCGTGAAAAGGCGGGGCTTCTGCCGTATTAGCGTATTTGGTTTTGGCATTCTTTGACGATCGTGTTGTTTGATCGGATCGCGTGGCGATGCAATCTCGCGCACGCCCGCCGGTGCATGCTCTTTCTGATTTGTATAGCGAGAGGGGAGCGTGTATGAGCTGGCGAGGCGCTATTGCGATGGGGAAGTACGGAAAACTGCCGTGTGCCCTTATAGACAACAATATGTTTCCGAGCGTAGAGGTTGATTGCGGGTCGTTTGTCGTCGCCTGCCCTTGCTGCGGCTCGCAAATACCGTGTCTCGACATTCGGTTCATCGATGCGTGCGACAGGCTCAGCGACGAAGTGAGAAAACGGACAGGCGTTCATATGCCGGTGTATCCGGAGAAATGCCCCGTTTGTGGCCTCGATATCGTGTACGACGCCGGCGACGAGGGATAGGTGATGCGGAGGAGCTGACTGTGAAGGCCTCTCCGTCCCTACAAATAAATCCCCTCACCGAGTTGCCTGTGGAACTCGGCGTGATGGTCGCGTGCCCAGGTAAAGAGCGCCTGGTCAAAGTCGGTGCGCGTGGCCGGGACGCCAAAGACGCCGGCAACTTCGACGCGCACAAACTCCAGTGCCGGCAGCTTGTTGATGGCAGTGAGGGCAAACGGGGACGAGGGCTCCTCGAACAGATAGCGGCTGCCTTGCAGCGCGTCGCAACTGGTGCATGTGTTGCCGAGCGACGGGGCTTTGGAGGCTCGCGCGCCTACGGGCTTGTAGCCGCAGCGCTTAGAAAGATAGTCGCGGATCTCGCCCGGCACGCAGCCAAGAGCGGGCACGATGGCGAGTGCGTTGGCGTTGGCCGTGTCGATGGCAATGTGCCCGGCTTCGTTGGGCGCGTGCGCGATGGCGATGCACTCGTCGCTATCGGTTCGATAGGGAATGCCGAAGGCCGCGACCGAGGTCTCTTTGTGACACTTCCAGCATTCGCGCTTGCCCAGTACTAGATATATATACGGCGCTGAGGGGTCGGATCGGTCAACACCGGGCAGCCACTCGGCAAAGGGCTCGGGGTTGACGCCGCTGGGTACATACCAGATCTTCTTGGTCCGGTCCCATTTGGCGCCCAGCGCCTTGGCTTCTTCTTTGTGCGAAAAGGGGACATCGAGCTCGGTGCGCATGGCGGCTCCTTGGTGCTGCAGGTGCAAGTGGCTCAAGGATACCGCAGGGCGCAGGCATCGCGGCGTTTTGCTGAGAAGTTGCGGTGCGGGCCGATTGGTTATGCCGATGGATAGATCGGTAAGTAGATGGTCGGCTTATGGGCCAGTTGGGCGGTTGGAGCTGCCAGCGAAGTTGGCGACATAAAACAAAACAGCCCAGAGGACGTAGCCTCTGAGCTGCGAACATTTGGTGGGCGTTAGAAGATTTGAACTTCTGACCTCTTCCGTGTCAGGGAAGCGCTCTCCCCCTGAGCTAAACGCCCGATCAAGGGTGCGCAAGTGCGCAAGGGATAATATAACGGAGCCTGAACTCGGTGGCAAGAACATTTTTAAAAATCGCTTACATTGTGGAATTCGGGGGCTTTGTCATATCCATTTCAAAAGAGTCTGCTGCCGCAATTTGGCTGTCGCATGATGCGGGGCCATTGCGGTATCGAGCTATGGAAAGACGCCTGCGGAATTGTCCTACCGATAAGCGGGCAAGCCTCCAGCCGGTGCCTTCGCCGTGGTAAGGTAAGCCGAATTGTTCCCAGGCTGTTTCGGGGGAGTGGAATGAGCAAAGAGTGTGTCGGGCAGGTCGAAGGCGCAGAGGCTTCGGTGCCGATGACCGATATATCGAACATTGATGTGCCCGAGGGCACCGATGAGCTCAGCCGCAGCACCCGCCGTGCATGGCGCGACCGCCTCAACGATGCCCAGACGCGCAAGATGATCGTGGGCATGTTGGCTACGCTCGTGGGCGGCTCGTTTTGGGGCTTCTCGGGCACCAGCGCGAGCTTCCTGTTCGATGCCTACCATGTCGATACGCTGTGGCTCATGAGCGTGCGCCAGATTCTTGCCGGCCTGCTCTTTATGGTCGTGGTCGTCGCGCGCGACCGTGCGCGCCTGGTCAAGCTTTGGACGACGCCGGCCGACCGCAAGCAGCTGTTGCTCTTTACCGCCTTTGGCCTGCTGTTCAACCAGTTTTGCTATCTTTCGGCCGTGCGCCTGACCAACGCCGGAACCGCGACGGTCCTTCAGTGCCTGCAGCTGGTCATCATTATGGGATACACCTGCATCACCGATCGCCGCAAACCGCGCATGCGCGAGGTTGTCGGTATTGGCCTGGCCCTTGGCGGCACGTTTTTGATCGCCACCGGCGGCGACCCCACGAGCCTGAGCATCTCGCCGCTCGGTCTGGTGGCGGGTCTTATGTGCGCGGTGAGCGCCGCCTGCATGGCGGTGATTCCCGCCAAGATTCTGCCCGAATACGGCAGCCCCATCGTTACGGGCTCGGCTATGCTTACGGCGGGTGTCGTCACCTGCACTATCGTGCAGCCTTGGGCTCATATGCCGGCGCTCGATGCCGCCGGCGTCGAAGCGCTCGCGGTGTTTGTAATCGTGGGCTCTTTCCTGGCGTATATGCTCTATATGCAGGGCGTCAAGGATATTGGCTCCGTACGTGCGAGTCTCATCGGAACCGTGGAGCCGGTCTCGGCAACCATCACGAGCGCCGTTATGCTGGGCACGGTGTTTTTGCCGACCGACTTGATTGGCTTTGCCATGATCATCGTGATGATGTTCCTGACGGTATAGCTTACGCCGCTGCCTAGACGGACGCGGTGTTGCACCACAATTCTGCGAATTGGTGCCTGCGTCTGGAGTTTAACTGACGATGCTAAATATGTCATAAACTAATAGCGTTATTGACTTTTAGTATTGCGAGGACTCCTCTATGGCTGGTAACCACTTTAAGAACGGCGACGGCGAGCGCTCTGCAGTTCCGCCGCGTTCAAATGGGACTGGAAGCGCTGGCGTACCGAGTGGATCCAGCCAAAACGGTGCTGGCAACCGTACGTCTCCGGGCGAAACGGCGATGTTTGCCGCTCTGTACGAACAGTCTCAAAAGGCAAAACAGGCTGGTCGCGTAGGCAGGCAGGCATTTCCGGGCGGGGCGGGCTCTGCGGCTTCGTCGGCCGGGGTCCGTCCGGCGCCAACGGGCGGTGCAAATGTCGCCGGCCCCACTGGCCCCGCTAACAACGCTCATCGCGCCCACAACGCCGGCCCCATCAACTTTGCCAATCCCGCCGATAGTACTTCTTCTGCTGGAGACGCAGGGCTTACGGGTAACCTAGGCACTATCTATACGGGCGCTTCCGAAACTGGCACGTTTGCCCGTCTCAATGACGACGGTGCCGAGTTTAAGGGCTCGGGCGCTAAAGAAGATTATTACGATTTTGGCTTGAACTACGGCGGTGATTCCTCGACGAGCCCGACCTCGAACGGCCTGGTTCGCCATCGCCATCGCAAGGGCGAGCGCAAGAAGCGCCGCGTTGCAGCCGTTGTCGCTGCCATCGTCGCGGTGGTTCTTGTCGCGTTTGGCGTGAGTGGCTTCATGCTGCTTAACTCGGCAAAAACCGTGAAGAGTCAGGCAAAGGAAACTGTCGAGATCGTCGGCGGCCTTAAGGACAAGGTCACGTCGGGCGATTTTTCGACCCTGCCTGACGATGCGAAAAAGATCGACGAGCTCTGCAGCAGCATGAAGAAGGAGACCTCGAGCCCGGTGTGGACGATGGCTTCGTTCATTCCGGTGTACGGCAGCGATATTAACGCCGCCCGCACCATGGTCGACGCTCTGTCCGATGTTTCGAGCGGCGCGCTGGCCCCTATGGCCGATAATCTCGCTCAGGCAACGCCCGGCAAGCTGTTCCAGGACGGGACAATCAACGTGTCCGCGCTGCAGGCGGTCGCCGATTCGCTCTCCGATAGCTCTAAGGTGTTCAAGAGCGCTAACGAAAAGATTCAGGGTATTGGCGATACGCATATCGCCCAGGTGACCGAGCTGGTCGATAAGGCAAAGGACGGCTTTGCTACTCTGGACGGTGCGGTCGACGCGGCGGAGAAGGTCGCCCCCGTTCTGCCCCAGATGCTCGGCGCCAACGGCCAGACGCGTCATTATCTTGTGCTCGCGATGAGCAATGTCGAGATCCGCGCCTGCGGCGGTTTCCCGGGTTCTCGCGGCGTGATGTCGGTAACAGATGGCAAGCTCGAACTGGGTGATTTTGTCAAAGTCGACATGATGAAAGAGCCTTTGAGCCCGCTTCCCATCACCGATGAAGAGGCAAACTTGTTCACGACCGGATGGGGCCTGACCGGATTCAACACGCTCGGATACACGATGGGCGACGTTACGATGACACCCGATTATCCGCGTGCGGCTCAGCTTGCCAGCGATATGCAGAAGGCCATTGTTGGAGATGACATCGACGGCGTATTTGCAGTCGATCCGGTATTTTTGCAGTATATGCTCGGCATTGTGGGCGGCACGCAGCTTCCCGACGGTACCGTCGTCGATGGAAGCAACGCTGCAAAGGTGCTGCTGCACGATATTTATTGGAATTACCCGGTAGAGGAACAGGACGCCATTTTTGCGGCGGTTGCCGGCTCGGCTTTTAACAAGATCGTGGACGAACTGGGCTCCAGCGATATTACTAAGATTGCTGCCGCCGTCGAAAAGGGTGCTTCCGAGGGTCGCATCCTCATGTATTCGAGAAACGATGACGAGGAAAAGGCCGCGAAGGCCCTTGGCATTTCCGGCGCTCTCCAAAACGATGCGTCTGAGGCTCCGATTTTGGGCGTCTTTGTGAACAACTACAGCTATTCAAAGATGGATTGGTTCCTTGATAAGCGAGTCACCATCGATTCTTCGGTTGAAAATGCCGATGGTTCGACGACGTATCGAGTGACCACCACGCTCAAGAACACGATGACCCCTCAGGAGAAGGCCGAGATGCCTGGTTATTTCCGGGGCCATAACGGCATTAGCGAGGATATTGATGACGAGGTGCTGAGGCTCTATCTCTATGCTCCCGCGGGAGGCAGCATTTCGGACATTAAGACTTCGGGCTCCGGTTCTATCGAGATGAACGAAGCGACGCACGATGGCCTGAAGGTTGCATGGGGCGGCGTCCACATGCTTCTTGGACAAGACATAAAGGTCGAGTACACGGTCACGACTTCGAAGGACTCTAGGCACAAAGAGCTTAAGGTTCGCACCACGCCAACCGCTCAAACGTTCGAACAGGATAAGTAAGATATGAAGTACTTTGGCACCGACGGATTTCGCGGCGAGGCCAACGTTGGGCTGACGGTAGAGCACGCTTATAAGATCGGCCGTTTTGTGGGTTGGTATTACGGTGCCAACCGCGAGCGCAAGGCACGCGTGATCGTGGGCAAGGACACTCGTCGTTCGAGCTACATGTTTGAGGCGGCGCTGGTGAGCGGCCTGGTCGCGAGCGGCGCGGACGCATATATGCTGCACGTGATCCCAACGCCGGGCGTGGCGCATCAGACCGTGGAGGGCTGCTTCGATTGCGGCATCATGATCAGCGCGAGCCACAACCCGTTTTGCGATAACGGCATTAAGCTCGTCAACAGCGACGGCTTTAAGATGGACGAGGACGTGCTGGAACTCATCGAGGATTACATCGATGGCAAGAGCGAAGTTCCGCTGGCCACGGGCAACCACATTGGCGCTACGGTCGATTACATGCAGGGCCGCAACCGCTATATTGCCTCACTCATCGCAAGCGCGAACTTTTCGCTGCAGGGCGTCAAGATCGGCATCGATTGCGCTAACGGCTCGGCGTCCTCGGTGGCCAAGCCGGTGTTCGACGCGCTGGGCGCCGACGTGCGCGTGATCAACGCTGCGCCCGACGGATTTAACATCAATGTGGACTGTGGCTCCACGCATATGGAGCGCCTGCAACGCCACGTGGTGGAGCAGGGTCTGGATGTGGGCTTTGCCTATGACGGCGATGCCGACCGCTGCCTGGCCGTGGACGAGCGCGGCCGCGTGGTCGACGGCGACCAGATCCTGTACGTGTGCGGTGTGTACCTGAACAAGCACGGTCGCCTTTCGGGCGGTACCGTGGTGCCGACGATTGCCAGCAACTTTGGCCTGGTCAAGTCGCTGGAGCTTGCCGGTCTAAGCGCCGTGACCAGCGGCGTGGGCGACCGTCACGTGTATGCCAAGATGCGCGAGGGCGGCTTCAGCCTGGGCGGCGAGCAGACGGGTCATACGATCTTTGGCGATATCGAGCGCACGGGCGACGGCATTATGACCTCGCTGCGCGTGATGGAAGTGATTCGTGCCGAGCGCGAGACGCTCTCGCAGCTCGCGGCTCCATGCAAGCTGCTGCCGCAAGCGCAGGTTGCCGTGCGCGTGGCCGACAAAGATGCCGCGCTCGAGAACATGGGCGTGCAGAATGCGATCGCCGAGGCCGAGGCCGCGCTGGCGGGCGAGGGCCGCGTGCTCGTGCGCAAGAGCGGAACCGAGTCAGTGATTCGCGTTTTGGCTGAGGCTCCGGACCAATCGGCCGCCGATGCCGCCATGAAGCGCATCGCCAACGCACTGGAAGCTTTGTAGTTACGCGGTTTTACCAAACCGCGTAACGGCTCGACGCTGCAAACGACCCTAAGCGGCAATCTGACGTTCAATTTCAAGGGCGCGACCAGATGGTCAGCGCCCTTTCATTTCACGTCACCTTGCTCGCTTGGGGTCGTTTTCGCTGACGTTACCAGAACATCGGCGTCAACCTAGTCATTAAAGAACGTCCCCAATGACTAGGTGAAAAAGGGGCGCCGCGGGATAGATCCTGCGGCGCCCCTTTGCGTTGCGTGTCGCCTAGGCTTTACAGCTCGTACAGCGTGGTGAACTTGTCCTGCAGGTAGCTGCAGTAGTAACGGGCATCAAAGTCCATGCCGCAGGCGCCCTTGATGAGTTCCGGCGCGTCCTTGGCGCGGCCCCACTGCCAAATGTGCTCGCCCAGCCAGGCGCGGACGGGCGCCAGATCGCCGCTCACGCAGGCACCGGTAAGGTCGACGCCGTCGCGGCACATGGCCGGCACAAACATGGCGTCGTAGGCGCTACCCAGCGCATACGTGGGGAAGTAGCCAAACGAGCCACCGCTCCAGTGCGTATCCTGCAGGCAGCCGTGCGTGTCGTCGGGAACGGGAATGCCCAGGTACTCATCCATAAAGCGATTCCAAAGCGCGGGGATGTCCTTGGCCGTGGCCTCGCCGGCAAACAGCATGCGCTCGATCTCGTAGCGCACCATAACGTGCAGCGGATAGGTGAGCTCGTCCGCCTCGGTGCGGATCAACGACGGCTGCGCGATGTTCACGGCACGGTAGAGCGTATCCTCGTCCACGCTGCCGTAAACCTCGGGCGCGTGACGGCGCAGTACCTCGAGCAGCGGCCCCATAAAGGCGCGGCTGCGACCCACGGTGTTCTCGAAAAAGCGGCTCTGGCTCTCGTGGATGCCCATGGAGGTGCCACCTTCAAGACAGGTGCGCGCATAGGCAGGATTGACGCCCAGCTCGTACATGGCGTGGCCCGCCTCGTGGATGATGCTGTAGACGTTGGAGATGCAGTCGTTCTCGTAGATGTGCGTCGCGATGCGCGCGTCGCCCACGGCAAAGCCCTCGCTAAACGGGTGCTCGGTAAAGGCAAGCGTGGTGTCGTTCAGGTCCAGGCCGACGAGCTTCATAAGGTCGAAGCTCATGGCGCGCTGGGCGGTCTCGGGCACGCGGGCGTGCAAAAAGTCGGCAGCGGGCTGCTGGCCGCGCTCGCCGATGGCGTGCACGAGCGGCACGACCGTCGCCTTGACCTCATCGCAAAACGCATCGAAGCTCTTGGCGGAAAGGCCGCGCTCGTACTGGTCGAGCCAAACATCGTATGGGTCGCGCTTGGGGTCCATGAGCTCGGCCTGATGCTTAAGTTGGGCGACGATTCTATCCACATAGGGCTCAAAGCTCGCCCAGTCATTGGCCGTCTTGGCCTTGTGCCACACGGCGTCGGCCTCGCAGGTGAGCCTGGTCCAGGCCTCGGCCTCCTCGGTGGGAATGACGCTCGCTTCGCGCTGGTCGCGGCCGAGTACGCGGATCTCGTCGAGCAGTTGCGGGTCATCGATCTTGCCGCCGGCGACGGTTTCGCGTGCCAGCGAGCGCACAAGTTCGACAGACTTATCGCTGGTCAGGAGCTTGTGATGTTCGCCGGCAAGGGTGCCCATGGCATCGGCGCGGGCCGCGGCACCGTTGGCGGGGGCAATGGTCGCGCCGTCAAACTCGGCAATCTTGAGCAGGTACTCGCGGGTCCACAGCTTGCCCTCGAGCTTGCGGAATTTTTTGACGGCCTTATCGACCTTCATGCCTTTGGGCGTCTTGCCCGCTGCGGGCTTGGCCTTCTTATCGTGCTTCTTTCCCATACCATATCCTTGATCTCGCGAGCCGAACGCCACGGATGGGCGCACGGCCAGTTTGCACAGCTACCTGCCTTGTACCCAGCATGAACAAAACGGAACGCGGCGATACAACCAAACAATGTGGTATCCTGTAGCCCAATGCGTTGACGGAGAGGGTTTTGCCCGCCGCGTCGCCGGCAAGAGAGGGAAGGTCATGGGCTGCAAGCCTTCCTGCGGCGGCAAGGGCCAAGCGTTCACTCCCGAGCAGCGACCTCAACGGGCGCGCGGCCAGTGGCGGCGATGTCCCCAGTAGGGAAGCCGTGAGCCTCGCGACAAGGGGCACAGAGTGGGCACGGCGGGCCAGACATCCGCCGGGTCAAACAAGGTGGTACCGCGGAATTCAACCGTCCTTGGGCAATGCACATGCCCGAGGGCGGTTTTTTGTTACCGAACCGGGCCGCGTTTTCGCAACGTCAGACGGCGGCAGCCGCCTCGGCAAGCGGGGAGCGCGAGAGACGAAAGGGAAGACATGAGTCTGATTGATGATCTGGTCAAACTCGAGGAAGAGGCCAAGGAGCTCGTCGCAGGCGCCGACGACGCCGCAAAGCTCGAGGCCGCGCGCGTTGAGCTGCTCGGCCGCAAGGGCCGCATCACCGGCCTGATGCGCATGATGGGCAAGCTCGCCCCCGAGGATCGTCCCGTGATGGGCAAGCGCGCCAACGAGATGCGCCAGCTGATCGAGGGCATGCTCGACGAGCGCACGACCGAGATGAAGGCAGCCGCCCTCAAGCACGCACTGGAGCACGACGCCGTCGACATCACGCTGCCGGGCATCCGTCCGCAGATCGGTCACCAGCACCTGATCAAGCAGATCATCGAGGAGGCCGAGGACATCTTTTGCGGCATCGGCTACACCGTCGAGTCCGGCCCCATGGTCGACACCTCCTACTACAACTTCACCGCGCTCAATGCCCCCATGGATCACCCGAGCCGCTCGGCCCGCGACACATTCTATGTGGTCGACAACAACCCCGGCAGCGTCGCGCACCCCGAGGCTCACGCCCACGGCGAGTCCGACGTGCTGCTGCGCACCCAGACCTCGGGCGTGCAGATCCACACCATGGAGTCGCAGAAGCCGCCCATCTACATGATCTGCCCGGGCACCGTCTACCGTCCCGACACGGCCGACGCCTGCCACCTGCCGCAGTTCAACCAGATCGAGGGCCTGGTCGTCGACGAGGGCATCACCTTTGGCGATCTTAAGGGCACGCTCGACTACTTTGTTAAGTGTATGTTTGGCGAGGACCGCAAGACGCGCTACCGCCCGCACTTCTTCCCCTTCACCGAGCCCAGCTGCGAGGTGGACGTGAGCTGCCACGTGTGCGGCGGCAAGGGCTGCAACTTCTGCAAGCACAGCGGCTGGATTGAGATCCTGGGCTGCGGCATGGTCGACCCCAACGTCCTGATCAACTGCGGCATCGACCCCGAGAAGTACACCGGCTTCGCCTTTGGTATTGGCGCCGAGCGCGTCGCGGCCCTGCGCTACGACCTGCCGGACCTCAGAACCCTGATGACAGGCGATATGCGCTTCTTGAACCAATTTTAAGTTGACCTGTCCCGGCGGCTTCCCGAGCTACCGCACCTTGCCTTTCAATCGTCGGTTGCGTACCTAAGTACGCGGCCCTCCTCTTTCAAGGCAATCTGCGGCACCTCGGAAACCCGTCTCCGTAGCTGGAGTTTTCCGTCTGTTTATTGCAGACGTTACAGATGAAAGGAGACCAGTTAGATGCGCGTTTCTTACGACTGGCTCAAGACCATGATCGATATTCCGGAGGATCCCAAGACCCTTTCGGACGAATATATCCGTACCGGCACCGAGGTCGAGGCGATCGATACCGTGGGCGAGTCCTTCGACCACGTGGTGACTGCCAAGGTGCTCACCAAGACCCCGCATCCCGATAGCGACCATATGTATGTGTGCTCGGTCGATGTGGGCGACAAGAATCTCGACGCCGACGGCAACCCCGCTCCGCTGCAGATCGTCTGCGGCGCGCAGAACTTCGAGGCCGGCGACCACATCGTCACGGCCATGATTGGCGCTGTCCTGCCCGGCGACGTCAAGATCAAGAAGAGCAAGCTTCGCGGCGTCGTGTCCATGGGCATGAACTGCTCCGCGCGCGAGCTCGGTCTGGGCGGCGACCACTCCGGCATTATGATCCTGCCCGAGGATACGCCCTGCGGTATGCCGTTTGCCGAGTACGTGGGCTCGAGCGACACCGTGCTCGACTGCGAGATCACGCCCAACCGTCCCGACTGCCTGTCCATGATCGGCATGGCCCGCGAGACCGGCGCCATCTTCGACCGCGATTTCCATGTTGAGCTGCCCGTCATCAAGGCCGAGACCGGCCGCGCAACCGACGACGAGCTTTCCGTCGAGATCGCCGACGAAGGCCTGTGCGACCGCTACGTCGCCCGTATCGTGCGCAACGTGAAGGTCGGCCCCTCGCCCGACTGGATGGTCGAGCGCCTCAACGCCCTGGGCGTGCGCCCGCACAACAACATCGTCGACATCACCAACTATGTGATGATGCTCACCGGTCAGCCGCTGCACGCCTTTGACCTGGACACCTTTGCCGAGCGCGAGGGCAGGCGTCGCGTGGTGGTTCGCGCCGCCCAGCAGGATGAGAAGTTCACGACGCTCGACGGCGAGGAGCGCGTGCTCGACGCCGGCATGGGCCTTATCACCGATGGTGAGCGTCCCGTGGCACTGGCCGGCGTTATGGGCGGCATGGATTCCGAGATCGAGGACGACACCGTCGATGTGATGGTCGAGAGTGCCTGCTTCAACGCCGGTCGCACCTCGCACACCAGCCGCGATCTGTCGCTGATCTCCGACGCCTCCATTCGCTTTGAGCGCCAGGTTGACGAGACCGGCTGCGTGGACGTCGCCAACGTTACCTGCGCTCTCATCGAGGAGATCGCCGGCGGCGAGGTTGCTCCCGGCTATGTCGACGTGTTCCCCGCGCCCAAGACCATCGACAGCATCAAGCTGCGCCTGGCCCGCGTGCATGCCATCTGCGGTGCCGACATCGAGCCCGACTTTATCGAGCGCTCGCTCACCCGTCTGGGCTGCACCGTCGAGCGCGACGGTGAGGACTTTATGGTCACTCCGCCGAGCTTCCGCCCCGACCTGCCGCGCGAGATTGACCTGATCGAGGAGGTCCTGCGCCTGTGGGGCATGGGCCGCGTGACGGCGACCATCCCGGCTGCCAAGAACCACATCGGCGGCCTGACCCGCGAGCAGAAGCTCACCCGCAAGGTCGGCGAGATCCTGCGCGCCTGCGGTCTCAACGAGACCACGACCTTCGGCTTTGCCGCCCCGGGCGACCTGGAGAAGATCGGCATGTCCACCGAGGGCCGCGGCTGCCCCGTGGTGCTCATGAACCCGCTGGTAGCCGAGCAGACCGAGATGCGTCGCTCGCTGCTGCCGGGCCTGCTGCAGTCCGTGGCCTACAACGAGGCGCACGGCACGCCCAACGTGCATCTGTACGAGGTCGGCAGCCTGTTCCACGGTCGCGAGAACGCCAGCCTGCCCAAGGAGACCAAGTCCGTGGCGGGTGTGCTCTCGGGCCAGTGGAGCGAGCAGTCCTGGAACATGAAGTACCGCAAGCTGCGCTTCTTCTTTGGCAAGGGCATTGTCGAGGAGCTGCTCGCCCAGCTGCGCATCGAGAAGGTCCGCTTCCGTCCCGTCGAGGGCGAGGGTTACGCTTTCTTGCAGCCGGGTCGTGCGGCCGAGGTTCTGTCCGGCGGCACCGTGCTGGGCTGGGTCGGCGAGATTCACCCCGAGGCGCGCGAGGCGATGGGCATCGATGAGGTCGTCGTTGCCTTTGAGCTCGACCTGGACAAGCTGATCAAGGGCGCCCGCAACCAGGAGAACTACCGCGAGTTCTCGCAGTACCCTGCCGTTGAGCACGACCTTGCTATCGTGGTCGACAACACTGTGACCTGCGAGGATCTTGAGCGCCGCATTACCAGTGCCGGCGGCAAGCTGCTCGAGGGCGTGCGCCTGTTCGATGTCTACCGCGATCCGGTCCGCATCGGAGCGGGCAAGAAGTCCATGGCCTTTGCGCTTACGTATCGCTCCGACGACCACACGCTCACCAGCGAAGAGGTCGAGAAGGTGCACCAGAAGATTGTCACCAAGGTGTGCAAGGGCGTAAACGGCGAGGTCCGCGGCTAGGGCTTGCGCCGGATATAGGCCAGCGGTGGCTGCCGCCGAGTCCTACGTGACCGCTATGCTCGGTATGAGGCACCGTTGAGCCTGCATATATGACACGCGCATTACATAACGGCGTGCTGCTTTGTCGGCAGCGCGCCGTTTTGCTATGATAGCCCGCGGCGTGTTACGAATCTGACAATGCGTAACACTGACAAGGTGATTTAAGCGGCGTTGCAATTCTGTGCGCCGATAACCGGGAGGCGTACATGCACATTCCAGATAATTATCTGTCCCCGCAGACCGATGCCGTCATGGCGGTGGCAATGGTGCCCGTTTGGGTCCATTGCATCAAAAAGGTGCGCGCCACGCTCGATCGCGAGCACATGGCTTTCCTGGGCATCTGCGCCGCATTTTCCTTCTTGCTCATGATGTTTAACGTTCCGCTGCCCGGCGGCACCACGGGTCACGCCGTCGGCGGCGCGCTCATCGCGCTGCTGCTGGGCCCGGAGGCCGCGGCCATCGCTGTCTCGGTCGCGCTGGCGCTACAGGCGCTGCTGTTTGGCGACGGCGGCATCCTGTCCTTTGGCGCCAACTGCTTTAACATGGCCTTCGTGCTGCCGTTTGCCGCTGCTGTCGTGTTCCGTGCGCTCAACAGCCGTTTGCACGACAAGAGCTGGGGCACCTCGGTTTCGGCTATCGTAAGCGGCTGGGTCGGCCTGTGCCTGGCGGCCCTGTGCGCGGCAATCGAGTTTGGTATTCAGCCGATGCTCTTCACCAACGCCTCGGGTGCTCCACTGTACTGCCCCTTCCCGCTGTCCGTGGCTATTCCGGCAATGTTGATCCCGCATATGTTGGTTGCCGGCGTGGTCGAGGGCGTGGCGACGGCCGCCATCTACGGTTTCATTAAGAAGACGGCGCCGAGCATTATCGTCGGGCCCGAGGCTTCCGACGGCCTGCTGGACGCCGAGGGCGCAACCGCCAAGAAGACCTCGCTGGTCCCCACGCTCATCCTGGTCGCCGTGCTTGTCGTGGCCACGCCGCTGGGCTTGCTTGCCACCGGTGACGCCTGGGGTGAGTGGGACGCCGAGGGCGCCGCAACTGCCGTCCAGGAGGCTGGTGACGACAGCCTGCAGGCTTCGGTCGGTCTCGATACCCCGACCTTTGCCGATGCCCTGCCCACGGGCGATTATCTGCAGGCCTATTCCGAGGAGCAAGGCCTTGGCTTTGCCGGCCAGGCCGCGATGTATATTCTTTCGGGTGTGATTGGCGTGGCGGTGCTCACCATCGTATTCCGCCTGGTCTCGCTGACGGTCAAGGAAAGCGGTGCTCATGGCAAGAGCCGAGCTGCCTAGCTGGCTTGCGGTCGAGCAGCGTTACGAGCCCGCGGGGGCTCGGCATCGTGTGATGCAAAAGAATGTCCTGCACCTGGCGAGCCTGCTTGAGCGGGTTCGCCTGGGTGGAGGCGTACACGAGGGCGGGTCGATGGTCGACCGCGCCCTTTCTTGCGTTTCGGCTCCGGTGCGCCTGGTGGGGATGTTCGTTTGCGTCCTGTGCGTGTGTCTGACGCAGAGCCCGCTGTACCTCATGTTGATGGCGGCTATCGCGCTGGTGCTCGTTGCTGTGCGCCCTGTACGCGGGCTGCGCGCGACCTTTGTGCCGGCTTTCGGTGCCGCGGGACTCGCAGTGGTTCTGGCGCTGCCTGCCCTGCTGCTAGGCGCTTCCGCTACGGGCGCCATGCTCAAAATTGCGCTCAAGACGTTCATTAACCTGTCACTCGTACTGGGCGTTTCGTGGACGCTCACCTGGAGCCGCATGTCGGCGGCGCTCAAGATGCTGCATCTGCCCGACGAAGTTATCTTTACGTTTGATATGGCGCTCAAGCACATCGAGGTGCTGGGTCGCACGGCGCACAATCTGTGCGAATCGGTCATGCTGCGCAGCGTTGGCCGTGCGCCTGAGGGATTTTCGCGTACCGACTCGCTGGCGGGTATCATGGGCATGACCTTTATCAAGGCGATGGAATGCAGCCGCGCGATGGACGAGGCCATGCTGTGCCGCGGCTTTGCCGGTACGTATCCGGCGCCCGCGCGCGCCGGGTTTAGCTGGCGCGATGCGGTCTATGCGGCCGGCGTGGCGCTGCTGGCAGTGTTGTGCGCCGTGCTGTAGTGCGGGCGGCCGAGCCGTCGATGTGAGTAGGGAAGGGCGACGTTTTGACGATCGATATGAAGAGTGCGGCGGGCACGAACGGTGCGGGCGGCGCCGAGACCACGCCGCTCATCGAGTTTCGCGACGTGGTGTTTTCCTATGCGGGGCATACGGTTGTCGATGGCGTGTCGCTGCAGGTCGATCGTGGTGAACTCGTTGCCCTGCTCGGTCCCAACGGCTGCGGTAAGACGACGATTATGCGCCTTATTAACGGCCTTGAACTCGCGGACGCAGGGGCATACCTGTTTGACGGGCACGTGATCGATGCGGCGTTTCTAAAGGATTCCGCGGCCGCTCAGCGTTTTCATCAGCGCGTGGGCTTTGTGTTCCAGAATGCCGACGCCCAGCTGTTCTGTGCTACGGTGGGCGAGGAAGTTGCCTTTGGTCCCGCGCAGATGGGGCTGCCGGCAGACGAGCTCGAGCGCCGCGTGCGCGATGCCATGGGGCTGTTCCAGGTTGCCGACCTTGCCGACGCCTCTCCCTATCAGCTCTCGGGCGGGCAAAAGAAGCGCGTTGCGCTGGCTGCGGTCGTATCGATGAACCCCGATATCCTGGTGCTCGACGAGCCTACCAACGGACTTGACGAGGACTCTTGCGACATCGTGGTCAACTTCCTACTGGCCTATGTTGCTGCCGGTAAGACGGTCTTGATGAGCACACATCACCAAGATTTGGTGCGCCGCCTGGGTGCCCGTGCAATCTATATCGATCGATATCACCATGTGGTCGAGGCGCCTTCGCCGTCGTATGGAACCGAAAGCGGTGCTACGGACTAGTTGCTGCGTAGAGCGTGCGTAGCTGCCCGCGTGGCTTTGCCGTGATGGTATAGTTATCCAGGTTTTTATGGGGGTGGCTATGCCAAGCTGGAACATTCATATCGCTCAGACGGAGCGTTTGCTGGAGCGCACCGGTGCGCTTGCCAAGAGCGTGCGCGACCGCAATGCCTTTTTGTTTGGCTGCGTGGTTCCGGATATCTTCGTGGGCTATATGGTCCCTGGCATCGCCGATCCCATCCCGTACCGCATTACGCACTTTGCCAAGCCTGAGCCCATCCCTAAGCCTCGTGAGCATGAGTTCTGGGATACCTATGTGGCACCGTTGCTTAAAAGTTCGCCCACCGGTGCGCCGGCCGCGGCGACCTCGATTATCGAGGAGCGCGAGCGGCTGAACCGCGTGCACTATCCCCAGCGCTACAAGGATGCCGAGCCGGTTGCCGGTCCCGGAGCTCGTGAGTTCTCGCTTGCGTCCGAAGATGTGGCGCAGTCGCTGCTCGATTTAACGCTGGGCGTCTGGTCGCATCTGGTGGCCGATACCGTATGGAATACGCGCGTGAATCAGTACCTGGAGGCGCACGGCGGCAAGCCGTGTGAGGAGTTCCGCATTAAAAAGCAAGGCGACTTTGACTGGTTTGGCAAGACGCTGGGCATTGTCTCCATCCCGCGTGCGACCGATCGCCTGTATACCGCTGCGACGCGTTTTGGGCAGTATCCCATCCATAAAGAATATGTGCTCAAGACCATCGGCGTCATGCACGAGATTGTACGCGAAAACCCCGGCGAGCCCGATCATCCGCCGTACCGCCTGCTGACCGAGGAATTCTTTGACGCAACGTTTACCGAGGTCATCGAGCTAACCGAGGCGGGATTTGCGGCTCGCGTTGCTGCTCCTGACGTTCCCGCAGTCCCCCTGATTGCTAGCTGCTAGCTGGCCTCCTTAACGGTGAACAGTTCATCCCAATCGACCAACAGCTCCCGCCGAAGGGTATCTTCGGTGATGCGTTCCTGGTCGGTCTTTGGGATGTAGGGGAGCCCCGCCTTTTTATGGATGAGTTCGGCGATGTTGTTAAAGCTCTTCGTGTCCTTGATTTGCTCATAGGTTATCTGGATAACGTCATAGCCCATGCTTGCGAGTGCAGTGGTGCGCTCGGCATCGGAGAGGCTTGCGGCTTCGCTGTCATGAGCGGAGCGGCCTTGGCATTCCAGAATGACGCCCATGCTATTGGTGGCACTTTCGATGAGGATATCGGCGTAGCAGCAGGTTTTGTCATACAGTGAGCGCGCGGCGTCGCTGAGTGGGATGCGCACGTTGTTTGCGATGCTGATGCCCATGCCGCCCTCGTCGCGGGGGAGCGAGACAAGCATGGAAGTCTGTACTTCGAAGGGCGAGGCGGTCTGCCCCGTCATGTGCTCGGCCGCCCAGCGCAGTTGTTTAACGCCGCGCAGGCCTGCGGCCTGCTTGGCGAACGCGGCGATATCCGCTGCGGAAAGCAGCGGCGTGCGCTTCCACAGGTTAGTGCCATTGCCCTTGGTGTCGACAACACGCTCCCAGCCGCAGTTGGGTGGAATGAGCTTAAGCGAAATAGCTTCATCGAGTTGCTGTTGCGTTCGCTCGCAGGGCTTAAACACTGCAAAGGAGCCGCACATCTCGTAGCAAGCCATGAGTAACTGGTTGCGTGAGACCTGCGTAGCAAGGTTGAGCAGCGTAAACTCGGGTGACGTGACATCAAACCCATGTTCAGTCTGCCTAAACGACCCCGGAGGTGGTTCTTGGGTCAGGAGGTGCGATTTAAACAGGCTTCGCGACCCGGATTGTGCCCGAGTGAATACAAGCCTGTGAAGTGGTGCGTGAAACAGGTCTTTTACAACTGCATGACTTCCGAGGCCACAACATCTGCGATCCATATTGCCAAGGCTAATGGTGGGGTAAAGGCCTAATACCTGCGGCGGGATGCGGTAGTAGTTAAAGGCGGATTGCCCACAAAGCGTCAGGTCCATAATGCCCTCCTGGCCGAAATCATCTCTTTGAAGCGAGTGATGCCAGCGTCAATCCGGAAGTATGCGGCAAAATCTGAACCCTATGAGCAGACCTGGCTTTTGAGGCTAGTTTATCAGGCATTTTGTTGCGAAAAAACAGGGTGTGCTCGGAGGTTCCAGAATTTGCCGCATACTTCCGAAAACCAGGTCGATTTGGTTCTTGCTAAAACGATTTATCAGCCCTGCGTGAGGTGTGGTCTTGCCACCGGGTGAACACTTCTAGCGCCTGAGCTATATTTTTTGGGCCTCGAAGGGTGGATTTCGCGCTTTTGGTAAAGAAATGAGTGCATGTTTTGCCGTGCGCCGGCATTGACGCAAAGAAAAGGGTCCGGAAGGCGAAGCCTTCCGGACCCTTTGCAATGCAAATCTGCTTGCAAGTACGACTTAACGCACCTGAGCGACGTAAGCGACGTTGGTCGAGGAGACCTTGTCCTCGAGCTGGACGCTCATACGGGGATCGCCGGCGGTAGCGACGGTCAAATCGCCAGTCTTGACGTAGCCGAGCTCCTTAGCGGTCTCGATCGCCTTGATGATCGTGCCGTTGACGGTGCCCTGGGTAATCTCTGCCTGGTGCGGGATGACGCCCCAGTACATGATCATCTGCTGGACGGCCCACTCGTGGCGGGAGAAAGCGCAGATCGGCATGTTGGGACGGAAGTGCGAGATCAGGCGAGCGGTACGACCGGTGGTCGTGGGCACGGTGATGCACTTGGCGCCAACGGTGGTGGCCATGTTCACAGCGGACATACCCACAACGTTGTTGACAACGCGGGTGCCGTGAGCGTCAGCCGGAACCTCGAGCGGAGCGTGAGCCGGGAGGTACTTCTCGGTCTCGAGAGCAATGCTGGCCTGCATCTTGACGGCCTCGACCGGGTACTTACCGGCAGCGGACTCGCCAGAGAGCATGACGGCGTCGGTGCCGTCGTAGATGGCGTTAGCGACGTCAGCAACCTCGGCGCGCGTCGGGCGCGGGTTCTGCTGCATGGAGTCGAGCATCTGCGTAGCGGTGATAACGGGCTTGTAGGCCGCGTTGCACTTAGCGATGATCTCCTTCTGGATGTGCGGAACGAGCTCGGGCTTGATCTCGATGCCCAGGTCGCCACGGGCGACCATGATGCCGTCGGAAGCCTCGAGAATCTCGTCGAAGTTCTCGACGCCCAGGGCGCACTCGATCTTCGGGAAGATCGTCACGTGCTCGCCACCGTTCTCGCGACAAAGCTTGCGGATGCCGCGGACGGACTCGCCGTCACGGATGAAGGAAGCGGCGATGTAGTCGATGTTCTCGGTCAGGCCAAAGAGGATGTCCTGACGATCGCGCTCGGTGATGGCGGGCAGAGAGATGTTGACGTTGGGCATGTTGACGCCCTTGCGCTCGCCAATCAGGCCGTCGTTCTTGACGACGCAGGTCATGTCCTGGCCGTCGACGGACTCGACCTCGAGGGCAACCAGGCCGTCATCGATCAGGATGAGGGAGCCCTTCTCGACCTCGGAGGGCAGAGCCAGGTAGTCGAGGGAGATGTGCTCAGCGGTGCCGTGGAAATCCTCGGACGTGGGCTGAGCGGTGACGACGATCTTGTCGCCGGTCTTGACGGCAACCTTCTTGCCATCGACCAAAAGGCCGGTGCGGACCTCGGGGCCCTTGGTGTCGAGCAGGATGCCGACGGGCATGTCGAGCTCCTTGGAAATACGGCGGACGCGCTCGATGCGACCGTGGTGCTCGTCGTAGGAGCCGTGCGAGAAGTTAAAACGGGCGACGTTCATGCCCGCCTTGATCATCTCGCGGATGGTCTCGTCGCTATCGCAGGCGGGACCCATGGTGCATACAATCTTGGTGCGCTTGTACATTCAGACCTCCATCTGACATCGTCTTGCGCTGATAGATAAACCATAAGAAATAAAACTGAGATGATTATAACGAAATGCCGACCGAATACCCCAAAAAATCGACCGTATGCCGAATTAGAAGTTCATTTTTTGCGAAAAAACGGTATATGCAAAACTTTACCAACCGTTCTAACCGCTGCTATCTGGGCGATATTTCAGTTTGACGATGCGCCGAAGAAAAAACGTTTTACCAATCTTGAGCATCACACTGTCTGCACCGTTGCGCCTGTGCCGTGTTTCCAGATGGAATGTTTTGGCTAGACGCGTCGCTTTGGGGTACCATAGCTCCACTATCAACTGCCGCTCAGCACGGCAGCCTTGATGAGCCCTTGCCCTTCTTCTGGGAATTATGATCGGGCATCAATCTGCTGAGTGGCCCGAATCCCAGGAGGGGACTCTATATGCAAAAGGAATACCTGTCCGCCGCGGCGGAGGTGCTCAGCGACCAAGGTGTCGATGAGAACCTCGGCCTGAGCAACGGCGAGGCGTCGTCGCGCCTCGCCAAGACAGGCCCTAACAAGCTTGAGGAAGCCGAGAAGACGCCGCTGTGGAAGCGCTTCTTTGAGCAGATGGCTGACCCCATGGTCATCATGCTGATCGTTGCCGCCGTCATCAGCGCGCTCACGGGCATGGTCAAGGGCGAGCCCGATTTTGCCGACGTCGCCATCATCATGTTCGTCGTTATCGTCAACTCGGTGCTGGGCGTGGTTCAGGAGGCTAAAAGCGAGGAGGCTCTCGAGGCCCTGCAGGAGATGAGCGCGGCGCAGTCCAAGGTGCTGCGCGACGGCAAGCTCGTGCACCTGCCGAGCGCCGAGCTCGTGCCCGGCGACGTGATCATGCTCGAGGCGGGCGACTCCGTCCCGGCCGACTGCCGCGTGCTCGAGAGCGCCACGATGAAGATCGAAGAGGCCGCACTGACCGGCGAGTCCGTGCCGGTCGAGAAGCACGCCAACGTGATCGAGCTCGCCGCGGGCACCGATGACGTGCCGCTCGGCGACCGCAAGAACATGTGCTACATGGGCTCCACCGTGGTGTACGGCCGCGGTCGCGCCGTCGTGGTCGGCACCGGCATGGATACCGAGATGGGCAAGATTGCTGGCGCCCTGGCCGAGGCCAAGGAAGAGCTCACGCCGCTGCAGGTGAAGCTCGCCGAGCTCAGCCGCATCCTTACCATTATGGTTATCGTCATCTGCGTCGTCATCTTTGGCGTCGACATCATCCGTCACGGCGTGGGCAACGTCCTTACCGACCCGACTGCCCTGCTCGACACCTTTATGGTCGCCGTCTCGCTTGCCGTCGCCGCCATTCCCGAGGGCCTGGTTGCCGTCGTGACCATCGTGCTTTCGCTCGGCGTGACCAAGATGGCCAAGCGCCAGGCGATCATCCGCAAGCTTTCTGCCGTCGAGACCCTTGGCTGCACGCAGACCATCTGCTCCGACAAGACTGGCACGCTTACCCAGAACAAGATGACCGTTGTCAAGCACGAGCTCGCTGCGCCCAAGGAGAAGTTCCTGGCCGGTATGGCGCTGTGTTCCGATGCCCAGTGGGACGAGGACCTGGGCGAGGCCGTGGGCGAGCCGACCGAGTGTGCACTTGTCAATGATGCCGGCAAAGCTGGTCTTACTGGCCTGACTGCCGAGCACCCGCGCGTGGGCGAGGCCCCGTTCGACTCGGGCCGTAAGATGATGTCCGTGGTCGTCGAGACCCTGGACGGCGAGTACGAGCAGTACACCAAGGGCGCGCCCGACGTGGTGATTGGCCTGTGCACCCATATCTACGAGGGCGATAAGGTCGTCCCCCTGACTGAGGAGCGCCGCGCCGAGCTCGTGGCAGCCAACAAGGCCATGGCCGACGAGGCCCTGCGCGTGCTGGCGCTGGCGAGCCGCACCTACACCGAGGTTCCCGCCGACTGCAGCCCCGCTGCGCTCGAGCATGATCTGGTCTTCTGCGGCCTGTCCGGCATGATCGACCCGGTCCGTCCCGAGGTCGCCGACGCTATCCGCGAGGCGCACGACGCCGGTATCCGCACCGTCATGATTACGGGCGACCACATCGACACCGCCGTGGCCATCGCCAAGCAGCTGGGTATCGTCGCCGATCGCAGCCAGGCTATCACCGGTGCCGACCTCGATCGCATGAGCGACGAGGAGCTCGACGCGCACATCGAGGATTACGGCGTGTACGCCCGTGTCCAGCCCGAGCACAAGACCCGCATCGTCGAGGCTTGGAAGTCGCGCGACCAGATCGTCGCCATGACGGGCGACGGCGTCAACGACGCCCCGTCCATCAAGCGCGCCGACATCGGCGTCGGTATGGGCATCACCGGTACCGACGTCACCAAGAACGTCGCCGATATGGTGCTTGCCGACGACAACTTCGCCACCATCATCGGTGCCTGCGAAGAGGGCCGTCGTATCTACGACAACATCCGCAAGGTCATCCAGTTCCTGCTTTCGGCCAACCTTGCCGAGGTCTTCTCGGTGTTCATCGCCACGCTCATCGGCTTTACCATCTTCCAGCCGGTGCAGCTGCTGTGGGTGAACCTGGTCACCGACTGCTTCCCCGCGCTCGCGCTGGGCATGGAGGACGCCGAGGGCGACATCATGAAGCGCAAGCCGCGCAACGCCAAGGACGGCGTCTTTGCCGGTCACATGGGCCTGGACTGCGTGGTCCAGGGCCTGATCATTACCGTGCTGGTGTTGGCGAGCTTCTTTGTGGGCGTGTACTTTGACATGGGCTACATCCACATCGCCGATATGATCGCCGGCAATGCCGACGAGGAAGGCGTGATGATGGCCTTCATCACGCTCAACATGGTCGAGATTTTCCACTGCTTCAATATGCGCAGCCGTCGTGCGTCGCTGTTTAGCATGAAGAAGCAGAACAAGTGGCTGTGGGCTTCGGCTGCGCTGGCGCTGGTGCTGACGGTGATCGTAACCGTGCAGCCGACGCTTGCCGAGATGTTCTTTGGCCCCGTGACGCTTGAGCTTAAGGGCGTTATCGCCGCGCTGGGCTTGGCCTTCCTGATCATCCCGCTGATGGAGATCTACAAGGCGATCATGCGCGCGGTCGAGAAGGAGTAGGTCGAAAGGCTATCCTTCCCGCCGGCCCGACCGCCTGCGGGGGTTTCTTCTTCGCTGGTCCTCGCGCTTCGCGCTGCGGGATCGCTCAGAAGAAACCCCTTCCGGCGGGCGGGCCTTCGGATAGCCTCTCGGGACCGTAAGCTGAAGGAAAGTGTGTGAGCTGGTCGGGCTTTGCCCGGCCAGCTCTTTTTGATTTAAAATACCCGCTCAGTTGTGATTTTTGGTGCTGGGAGGCGTTTGTGGCTAAGGCTAAGGCGAAGAAAAAGACGACGGGGGCGCGGGCTAAGCGTGACCGTCGTCGGAAGCTTGCGACCGAAGCCCCTGCGTCTGCTGAGGAGTTGCTGGCGAGTGTGCCGGGGCTTGACGCGCTGCGGGATGTTCCGGCGTTCGATGACCTGCCGGTCGATGCGGCTCAGCAGGCTGCATTTGACGACTTTTGCGCCCAGGCCGAGGAGCCCGAGCAGATGCAGCTCGGTGCCGTGGTGCGCCTGGACCGCGGGTTTCCGCTGGTGGCAACTGCCGATGACACGTTTCGTGCCGAGCATGCCGTAGGGTTTGCCAAGTCGCGTGGCGAGGACGAGGTCTTGCTGCCCGCCGTGGGCGACCGCGTGGCGGTTCGCCGTGCTCCCGGGCACGACATGGGCGTCATCGAGTGCGTACTGCCGCGCCGTACGAGCTTTGAGCGCTGGCGCGGCCGTGCCCGCGGGGAGCGCCAGGTGCTCTGCTCTAACGTTGACAGCGTGCTGATCGTGCAGGCGCTCGGCGCCGGCGAGGTGCTGCTCGATCGCGTGGCGCGCTCACTGGTGTTGGCGCTCGATTGCGATGCCGAGCCGGTGGTGGTGCTCACCAAGGCCGACCGCTGCGAGGCCGATGAGCTCGAGCGCGATCTGGACCGCGTGCGCCGTCTGGTGGGTCCGGACGTGCGCGTGATCGTGACGTCTTCTGCCGAGGGCCTCGGCCTGGACGAGGTTCGCGCCTGCGTGCCGGCTGGGAGCTGTGCCATGATCTTGGGCGAGTCGGGCGCCGGCAAGTCGACGCTGCTCAATGCGCTGCTGGGCCACGATGCGCTGGCCACTGGCGGCGTGCGCGAGCGTGATGACCAGGGTCGCCACACCACGGTTGCGCGCGTGATGGTGGCGCTGCCGGGCGACGCCGGCGTGATCGCCGATGCCCCGGGCCTGCGCAGCCTGCCGCTTGTGGGGCATGAGCGGGGTCTGGCGCGTGCCTTCCCTGAGATCGTCGAGGCGTCGCGTGCGTGCCGGTTTGGCGATTGTACGCACACTCACGAGCCGGGTTGCGCCGTTCGCGAGGCCGAGGACGCGGGACAGATCGACAGCCTGCGCCTGGAGACGTTCCAAAACCTGGCGTCATCCATGCGCGTGAGTGCCCAAATGCTCGACCCCGATGTCCATCTGTAATTGAATTTTCCTATGACAGCCGTCTCCTAACTGCTTGGGAGGCGGCTTTTTTGCTGCCAAAGCGCCTCGAAATATGCGTTTTGCCGACGTTCTGACCAAAACCTTGCCACGAGCTTGACGGGCTGGTCAGCTTTTGGTCAGCAATTGGTTTGACACGTAAAACCAAGATTGCGATTGCGCCGCTTTGCGCCCTGGTCGCCCAGACAATGGTGGTACGGGCATTTGCCCGGTGCTACCTTGAGAGGAGCGGCCGTGAACAAGAGCAAGCGCATCGCCATCAGTCTGGTCGCGGGCGTGCTTGCCGCGGCGCTCTGCATGGTCTACGGCTCGTCGATCCGCTCGCAAGCCGAGCAGGCCCAGGCCGAGACTTTGGCAAAATACGGCGGCGACCGCGTTGAGGTGTGCGTCGCGGCGCGCGATATCGATGCGGGCGAGACCCTCGACGAGACCAATGTCATAACTCAGGAATGGCTGGCGAGTCTGTTGCCGCGTGATGCGGCGACCGAGCTGCGTCAGGTGCGCGGCGACGTGACGACCTCGCGCATTCCCAAAAACGCCGTGATTTGCAATGTCTACACCAAGGCCGAGAGCCACAAGCTCGAGGTGCCTAAAGGCAAGGTTGCCGTTTCGGTGGCGGTCGATGCCGAGCACTCGGTCGGCGGCGCCACGGGCGTGGGCAGCTATGTGGATGTGTACGTGCAAAAAGATGGCGTGACCGATCGTTTGTGCGGCGCGTACGTGATCGATACCAGCGAAGATGCCGGCACCACGCGTGAAGGCAAGATCGAGTGGGTGACGCTGGCGGCAGACCCCGAAGATGTCAAGGAATTGCTGGGAGCCTCGGGAAAGGGAACGGTCAGCTTGACGATTCCCGCCACGGCGCGCGGCAAAAAGAGCGGAGGCGACGAGTGATGAAGGCGATCTGGCTTGCGTGCTGCGCGTGCGGCGATTACGGGCTGCTACAGCAGGAAGTCGAGGGTCGCGATGTGGGCGCACAGGTGCTTCGCGTGGGGGATCTGGACGGGCTGGTATCCATGGCGCGGGCGTTTCCCTCGCGCCGCGGTGCCGCCATCATCGCGGCATCTCTGTTCGATACCGAAGACGTGCGGAAGACCGTTGCACGCCTGACGGCCGAGGGCCGTGTGAGTCGCGTCGTCGTGTTGATCGAGACGCTCGACCCGTCGGATATCGAAGGGCTGTTTCGCGCGGGGGCGACCGAGGTCATCGCTGCGCACAGTTTGTGCGGCAACGGGCGCACGGGCGAGGGAACGGTTGATTCCGATCGGCGCATGACGATTGAGCCCGATGCTTTTGTTGATAGGGAACCCGGGGCGCCTCGCGCTACAAGAGGCCCGCGTGTTGATGAATATGGAAAAGCGGAAGCCGAGCATGGTCGGCGCCCCCGGGACCCCCTTGCATACGATGACGCTGGAAGGCCGGTACCGTATGGCGATGACGTTCTGGCTGAAGATATGGGATACGTGCACGGCGTAAATCTGGCCGATGAGCTCGACGAGGTCGAGGGTTTTGCCGGGGCTGGCGAGCCGTGTGCCGCTGCGTCTTTGGCTTCGGAACCGCAGCCCGGGCAGCCTGACATGCCGGCTTGGGCTCAGCGCGTGACTGCGGCGGGGGAGACGGGGATGTTATCGCCCGCGTCCGTGTCGCCGGTTCCTGCACCGTCAGCCCCCGCGCCGTCGGCGGACGCTTCGATTCCGTCGC
This sequence comes from uncultured Collinsella sp., assembly GCA_900541785.1. Lineage (GTDB taxonomy): Bacteria > Actinomycetota > Coriobacteriia > Coriobacteriales > Coriobacteriaceae > Collinsella. Next base: position 70,332 of record UQKY01000003.1, on the reverse strand, counting down.
GTCGGGCGCCGGTCGTCTGCGCCGTCTCGGGTTCGGGCGGTTGCGGCAAGTCGACGATCGTTGCCACCATGGCGCATGCGGCGTCGCTGTTGGGTTTGCGTGCCGCTGTGCTCGACTTGGACCTTATGTTTGGAAACCTATACGATCTGCTGGGTGTCGATGCCCCGCACGATATGGCGACGCTTATCGAGCCTTCGGCGGCGGGCGCACTTGCCGAGCCGGATATCGTGGCCGCATCGATGCGCGTCGCCCCGGGCATCACGCTCTGGGGACCTGTCGCGGCCCCCGAGAACGCCGAGCTCATGGCACGTCCGGTGGAGCTATTGCTCGATGTTTTGCGTCGCGAATCCGACGTGGTCTTTGTCGACACCTCGGTCTTTTGGGGCGATGCCGTGGCCGCCGCGGTGGCGGCGAGCGACCGTTGCCTGGTCGTAGGCGATGCGGCGGTATCGTCCGCGACATCCGCTTCGCGCGTCATTGAGCTGGCGAGCCGCGTGGGCGTGCCACGCACGCGCATGAGCGCCGTGTTCAACCGGTTTGGTGCGCGCGGCGCCGACGAGGACGTCGCTATGCGCTTCGAGATTGCCTGCGCACTGAGCTCCAAGATCCGCATTGCCGATGGCGGTCAGGACTTGGCCGCGCTCATGGCATTCGGTCGCGCCGACGAGGCAGTGGGTCAGACGAGCGCTTTTGCGACCAGCGTGCGCGAGGCCACGCGCGAGATGCTCGTGGAGCTGGGCTGCGCCGTCGGTCCTTGGAGCGATATGGTCGCTGACCGCGCGACCCGCACCGAGCGCCCGCGCATCCGTCTTCCCTGGTCGCGTGAGGGTGATTCGCGATGAGTCTGCAGACGCGGATTAAAGCCGCTGGCGCGGCCACCGCGGCTGCCCCCGTTGATGCGGGACGCCGCCGTGCCGTTAAACGCCGCACCAAGCGTGCGGTGATGGACCGCATGGGCTACGACGAGGTGGCGCGCATCGGCGCCTACGTCGACCCTGCCCTTGCCCGCTCTGAGCTGCGTCCGGCGGTGGAAGCGGCGCTCAACGTGGAAGAGCCGACCGACTTGGCGACGCCTGAGCGTGAGACCATCATCGACGAGATCCTAGATGACGTGGTGGGCCTGGGGCCGCTGCAGCCGCTCATCGAGGACGACACCGTTACCGAAATCATGATCAACGGCTGCCGCTCTGCCTTTTTTGAGCGCAGTGGCGTTTTGTATCCCATCGAGCACGCGTTTGAGGACGACGAGCAGATCCGTGTGCTCATCGACCGCATCATCTCGCCGCTCGGCCGTCGTATCGACGAGCGTAGCCCCATCGTCAATGCCCGCCTCAAGACGGGTTATCGCGTCAACGCGGTGATTCCACCCGTGGCGCTCGACGGGCCAATCCTCACCATCCGTAAGTTCTCGGACCGTATCTGTTCGTTGGACGAGCTTGTGGGGTTGGGGTCACTGCCGCTTTGGTATGCGCAGCTGCTGTCGTGCGCGGTGTCGTTGCGGCAGGACTTGGCGGTTGCGGGAGGCACGGGGTCGGGCAAGACCACGCTGCTCAACGCGCTGTCGTGCGAGATTTCCACCGGCGAGCGCATCGTGACGATCGAGGATTCCGCCGAGCTCAAGTTTGCACATCACCCACACGTTGTTCGTCTGGAAGCGCGTGAGGCGTCAATCGAGGGCGAGGGTGCGGTGACGATTCGCGACCTGGTGACCAATGCTCTACGTATGCGCCCCGACCGCATCGTCGTGGGCGAGGTGCGCGGTGCCGAGTGCTGCGACATGCTGCAGGCCATGAACACGGGCCACGACGGCTCGCTCACCACGCTCCATGCGGGTACCGAGCAGGAGACCGTGGTTCGCCTGACGCTGCTTGCGCGCTACGGCATCGATTTGCCGAGTGAGCTTATCGAAGAGCAGATCGCCATGGCGCTCGACGGCATCGTGATGTCCGAGCGTCATGCAGATGGCAGGCGCTTTGTGGCCTCATATTCGGGGGTTCGCCGCGGCGCGTCGGGCGGTGTTGAGCTCGAACGCTACGTGACTTTCGATGCCGCCGAACGCACCTGGACGCTCGACCGCGAGCCGCCGTTTATTGCAGAGGGCTTGCGGTCGGGAACGCTCACGCAAGAGGAGGTGGACGAATGGAGATCGCTATGCCCCTCGTCGTAGGGGGTTTGGCGGGGCTTTCTGCCGCGACGGCGTGTGGGGCAGAGCCTCGTGTGCCGCGGGTGCCGCCGGCGGAGTTGGCGCGCCAGACGCTCGAATCGATGGCGGAGAAACTGCCGCGTGAGTTGGCGGAAAACGACCTGCTGACAAAGATTGCCCGCTCGTGGGCGTCGCTGATTCCCGCAGATCGCCTTGGGCTTGCTATTGAGGACAACGCGGCTCGTCTGGCATTTCTGCTGTTGTCGAGCGGTATCTGCAGCGTTTTGCTGACCGTTGCGTCGTTGTCGCCCATCGGCTTTGTCTTGGGACTGGTGGCGCCGTTTGGCGTGGGTGCCGCACGTGACACCTTAGATCGCCGACGCGAACAGCATGATGTAGAAGAGGCCATGCCCGAGGCATTCACAGCGTTATCCATGTCGCTTGCCTCGGGGCATTCGCTGGCACAGGGCATGCACTTTGTGGGCGCCCATGCGCAAGAGCCGGTGCATACCGAGTTTTTGCGGGTGGCGGCGGCAATCGATTGCGGTGTCTCGGCGACCGACGCACTCGATGACCTACTCGTTCGCATCGATGCCCCCGGCCTTTCGCTTGTCACCTTGGCGCTCAAAGTATCGCAGCGTACCGGGGCCCCGCTTGCCGGCTTGCTGTCCGAGGCGTCGAGCATGGTGGGTGAGCGCATTGAGCTCAAACGCCGTCTGGACGTTAAGACGTCACAGGCGCGTATGTCGGCACACATGGTCGCGGCGATGCCGGCGGGCATGTGCGCGGTACTTGCTTTGCTTTCGGCAGACTTTCGCCGCGGTCTTGCGACGCCGGCTGGTGCGGGCGCCGTGGTGCTGGGACTTGCCCTCAACGTCGTTGCCCTGGTAGTTATCCGGCGCATTATGCGGGTGGAGCTATGAACGCCCTGGTCGGGGTCTCGGCTTGTCTGTGTGCCCTGAGCGTATTTGCCGCGACAGGTTTGGAGCGTGCGGATACTCGCAAGATTGCAGAGGCATGCAAACGTGAGGCGGTACTGGTCATTGCTGCGGGCTGTTCGGTGATTGATGTCCTGACCGCGCGAATGAAGGGCGCGATTGGGACGGGCGGCCCGGCACAGGTGTCGCTCGGTGAGGTGTCCGAGATGATCGATGTGGTGCGCCTGGGGCTTTCTGCCGGCCTTTCGTTTGACGCGGCGCTCGAGATTTTCTGTGCCAATCGTCGGTCGGCGCTGGCCGTCCGTCTTGAGCGAGCCTGCATGGCGTGGCAGGTGGGCGTGGGGACGCGCGAGGCCGAGCTGTTGGCTGCCGCGCGTGATTTGGACGTGAGGGCGCTCGAGACCTTTGTCATCACGGTGGGGCAGGCGCTTGCCCTGGGCGCTCCGCTGGCCGAGACGCTGGCTGCTCAAAGTCGCGAGATCCGTGCGGCCCATCGCGCCGCAGTCGAGCGCGAGATCGAGCGCGCACCGGTCAAGTTGCTGATTCCCACCGGCACGCTCATCTTGCCGGCGTTGCTTCTGTCCATATTGGGCCCGCTGCTGGGAGCAGGCGGGATGATGTAGGGAGGAATACATGAACACGATGACCGACATTGCCGGCAAGGCTTGGAGCTGGGCTTTTTGCCGGGCAATCCGCGCTCGCCAGCGTGCCAAGGCGCTGTTGCGGGAGGAGAGCGCGCAGGGCACTACCGAATACGCCATCTTGGTCGGCGTGCTCGTAGTGATCGCGATTATCGCCATCGTCGCGTTTAAGAGCAAAGTCGAAGAACTATGGAACGCGATCAAAGACGGCATCAACAGCCTGTAGGAGGCAGGCGGCCTGTTGGTTCGCCGCTGGTGCTCGTCTGTTTGCTCGTGGCAATAGCGGTGGCGTTTTGGGGGCTGGGTGTTGCGCGGCAGCAGCGTCCAGGCGCTACTGCCGATTTGGAATCGGGCTCGGCGGCGGTGTCACAAGTGGAAGGCGCGCAAGATACGGGCGGTCAGAATGCCGCTGTCACGGCTCGGACCTTTTTGCAGGCGCTCGACGAGCGGGCCGCCAGCGCGACGGAGCCGTCTGCAGACAACGCGATCGCGGTTCGACTCGCATGGTCCGAGGACCGGCCGATGACCGAGGCGGCGGCAGACCTGTTGCGCGCCTACCGCGAGGTGCCCACGGCCCAACTCGCCCTGAGCGGCTATCTCGATATTAAGGGCAACGTATGGGGCGCCATCGTGCGCGATGGGCGAGGCTGGGTCGACATGGTGACGGTTGCCGCGGATGCCGGCGATGCCTCGTGCCGCCTGCGTGCCGTGCGTCTGGTTCCGCAAACAACGGAGTCAAAGGAGGGGTCGTGAAATGCATGATGTCCTGCGTGAGGAATCTGCTCAGTCGACCGTCGAATACGCCATCGTCACCGTGGCGCTGTTGTCGATTGTGCTGGCGATTGCGGGGCTTTGGCGCGCTGGCACCGATGGGCGCTTGGCGGCCCTGGCCGAGCGGGCGGCGTCTCATGGCGTCGCCCCATCGTCGGTTATCGATGCCGCGACGGGTGCCAAGGACATCGCTCTGTATTGATATCGCGTGCGAGGATCGGGCGCAGTCTACGGTCGAGGCCGCCTTTTTGCTGCCGACGTTTTTGACGCTTATCTTGCTCGCGTTGCAGCCGGTATGCCTGCTCTATACGCGTGCGGTCATGGAGTCCGCTGCCGCCGAGACCGCACGGCTTATGACCACGACGACGGTGGAGGACGACGATGACCTTAAGGAGTTCACTCGCCGCAGGCTTGCCGCGGTGCCCAACGTCTCGATTTTTCATGCCGGCGGGCCGCTGTCGTGGGATATCGAGTTGGGGCGGGCCGGTGCCGGCGGCGTTTCGTCCGTGTCTGTTGCCGGAGAGGTTAAGCCGCTGCCCGTGATCGGTGCATTTGTGCAGGCCATGGGCAGTGCGGGCGAGGGCGGCTATGTCGAGCTCAAGGTCGACGTCTCGTATCGATCGCGTCCCGAATGGCTGGAGGGAGATTATGATTCATGGATTGCTGCATGGGATTAGGCGCTGCCTGCTGCGGGTGACGCAAGGGCTTGCGGCCCGCCGTCGACCAGGCACTCGCCGCAAGCGGGGCGGCTTTATGGGCCGTGCCGGTATCGACTTGTTTATCGAAGACGGCGCCTATACCACGCTCTCCTCTGCGGTTGTCATTCTGGTGGTGCTTACGCTGCTGTTTTCGTCGACCGCGGCGATATGGAGCATGTCGCGCGCCGGAGACACCCAGGTGGCGGCCGATAGCGGTGCACTGGCGGGCGCCAACGTGGTGTCGTCCTATCACACGGCCGCCACGGTGGTGGATGCGAGCATTTTGAGTTTGGGCCTGGCGGGGTTTGCCACGATCGGCACCGGCTTGGTCGCCATCCTCATTCCGGGCGCCGAGGTCGTTGGCAGCGATATCATCGACACGGGGACCAAGATCATTAAAACACGCAACAAGTTTGCCAAAAGCGCGTCAAAGGGATTGCAAAAGATCGAGACCGCCTTGCCGTATCTGGTTGCCGCGCGCGCCATGCAGGCAGTATCGGCGCAGGATACCGACGGCGTGACCTATACCGGTACGGCGCTTGCCGTGCCCAGGACATCCGAGTCGGATTTCGTTGCGCTCGAAGGATCCGAAATCTCGACCGATGCCATTAAAGATGCGTCGGAAGATCTGGAACGCGCGGCCGAGGAGCTACAAAAAGCATCGGAGGAGACGGCGAAGGCCAAAGAGCGCACCTGGCTAGCGGACTGTGGCGGGTCGGATAAAGGTTCGGTCGGCAGCTGTTCGTGTATGTGGGAGCGCGCAAAAAGCCTAACGGATCTCTCCGGTGTTCAAAATCCGCATTACGCTTCGAGCGTTACGTGGGAACCGCAAGTGGCGCTCGATCGTGCGAAGGCCTACTACCATCGGCGTCTGGCAAACGAGAAGCCCCAAGGCTCGAGTGTCGAGATGAAGGCAGAGTCTGCGGCGCGTAAGGCGTTTTATACCTATGCGAGCGCGGAGGTCGATCGGGCATATATAACCGAGAACGGAGACAGGGTTTCCTCCTATATTCCGTTGCTGCCGCGCAACTCTGATGAGGTTCGGGCGACGGAACTCTATACCGATGCGGTGTGGCCGACGAGCATGAACGATGGCAAGGCGTATCTGCATTACGGGACGACCTGCCCTAACTATAAGAAAGGAACGCCGAGCGGATTTGCTTCGGTTGCCGATTACGATGGACAAGATAAATGCAGCAAATGCCATTTTGGCGTTTCGTCGCTTGGTGCTGTTGCGGCGCCTTCAACCTCTATCGAAAACGGCTTCGAGTATCACTTTGACAAGTTTAAAGACGCCCTGGAGGACTACGTCGACTGTCGTAACAAGGAGCTTGAGCTCGAGCGTCAGACCGAGGACGAAGCCGACCGTGCGGGCAATGCGTTCGATACCGCCATCAAAGAGCTTTCGGGCGAGCGCCCGCGCATCGCCCCGCCCGGTCGCAACGGCGTGGTCGCCTTTGCGGTCTCGGGCGCCATCTCCAGTCCCGATAAGCTCAACTCTTCGTTTAACACGGCAGTTGAGCTTGGCGATCGTGGTGCAATTTCTGCTGCAGTGCTCGCGCCCGATGATGCGACGGCACAAAATAACGTTCTCTCGCGGTTTTTCTCGACACTGGAGGAGCGTTCGGGCGGCGTTGCCGGCGTGCTCGACGGCGTTATGGATGTTTGGGGCCGCCTGCTTGTGGGGTACGGAGACATCCAGGGTGCGGCCGACGAGCTTATGGGAGAGCTGATCGGTGGCTTGGGAGGGAGTAGCGGCGCGTTGGGCTCCATCGCGTCCTGGCTCGGTGACACCGTCTCGTCCTCCGTGGCGGCGCTGGGACTCGAACCGTGCGATTTGCGCCTGCGAAAACCGGTGCTGACCGATACCGCCAATGTCATCAAAAGTCCGGGGTCCGATATCGCGGGCATCTCCAAAACTCAAGATACCCTGCGAAAAATCCCCTTGGGCGTGACTGACCCCAAGGCACTTTGCGAGGCATTGGAGTATCACGTCGAGCGCACCATCAGCGGCGCGGTGTTCACGCTTGCGGAGATCCCGCTGCCCGGCGGCGGCTCCATCCCGCTCACTGTCGATGTTGCCACGCTGGTGGGGGCTTTTGGCGGTGGGTCGTAATGGGCATTCGTTCGGGCTTGCGCGAGGAGTATGCCCAGGCGACGGTCGAGATGGCCGTGGTCACGCCTGTCCTGCTCGTGCTGGCTCTCATCACGTACAACGTCATGATCTTTGCCGGCGCGGCCGCGCGCTTCGACCGCGTGGTGCCCGACATCGTGCTGGCGCACGCTGTGGCGCCGGGCGGGGAGGGTGACGAGAGTTCCATTGACGCTTCCGCGACCGTTCAAGCTCAGATTCAGGATGCCATGGAGGGATATGACCTACAGGTCGAGGTCTCGAGCGAGCAGGGCACGGCGTCATCGGATGGCGGCCTGCTCTCTCTTTCTGGCACGTTTAGGACCTATACCTGCACCATGCACTACGAGCCGTGGCCGAGTTCGCTGAGCATCGCCGGCGTTTCCCTGGGGGCGCCGGCGATGCTCGCGCATGAACGCGCGGTGACGGTCGATCCATGGCGTCCGGGGGTGGTCATGTGACCGCGGTCTCGTCCTATATCGCCTACGCACGGGCGCTCAACAGGTTGGGCTGGACGCCGGCCGAGTTTGTGGTGGCGGAGTCGTTTACCGTGCGTCTGCGCGGCATGCTGGGACGGCGGCCGATTGCCGCCAGCGGACTGCCGCTTGTCATGGCGTTTCCGCGCTGCTCCTCGGTTCACACCTGCTTTATGGCCTATCCCATCGACATCGCCTTTATCGACCGTAGCGGCAACGTCCTCGAGCGCTACGAAAACGTACGTCCTTGGCGTATGTGTTCCTGTCCCGGCGCCTGGGCGGCACTCGAGCGCCCTTCAATCATTGTTTCGCCCCCTGCTCTCCAACGCGTGCCGGCATGAGAAGGTGGAGCGAAAACTTCTTTCTGCCGGTTGATGCTTCTGATGTGCCGTTCTATAGGAGCGAGATTGTGGCCGATGTCGCGCTCAAAAACTTTTTTAAAATTCTCGGTTGACCGGAGCGTGTCCTTGGTTATACTAATCAAGCCTTGAAACAAGGCACACCTCAAATGGCTGGGTAGCTCAGTTGGTAGAGCAGAGGACTGAAAATCCTCGTGTCAGGGGTTCGATTCCCTTCCCCGCCACCTTGAATTGACTAGGACCTCTGCAAAGGGGTCCTTTTTCTTTTACCGAGAGCTCCTGCGGAAACTGCATCCCGGAATTTCGCGGAATTGCGGGATGCGCTTTCCGGTTGGGCCTGCCAGCGGAAAACGCATCCCAGTCTCTTGCGAAAAAACGGGGCGCGCTTTTCGGCCGCCTACTTCCGGCGCACGTGTGCATCTTGGCGTGTGCATCTCGGGTTTCGTCTGCCCGGACATTCCTCCCACTTTTGCGCCACTTTGTAGACCGTTCGGTCGCCTGTCCGCACGCGCGGGTATACTCAAAACGATACTTTTCCTATGCAATGCGATGCAGGTTCGACCTGCGCGATTCGAAGGGGGCCGTGATGGAGAGGATTCTCGGCGTTAATCTCTCTGGCTGGTTTATTCCCGAGCCCTGGGTGACCCCGTCGCTCTATGCAGCGACCGGAGCATCCAATGCAGCCGAGCTGCAGGAGGCCATGGGCACCGCTGCCTATAACGAGCGCATGCGTCGCCATTACGAGACGTTTGTGAGTGAGGACGATTTTCGCCGTATGGCGCAGATCGGTCTCAACGCCGTGCGCCTGCCGGTGCCGTGGTATGCCTTTGGCTCGCAGGAGTCCGACGCTTCCTACATCTCGGTTGTCGATTATATCGACCGTGCTATTGAGTGGGCCGACAAGTACAACATCCGCGTACTGCTCGATCTGGCGACTGTACCCGGCGGTCAGGGCGATTCCAACGATTCGCCCACCACTCCGGAGGCTGTTGCCGAGTGGCATTCGTCCACCAACGGCCGTCACGTTGCGCTCGATGTGCTCGAGCGCCTGGCCGATCGCTATGGTGAGGCCGAGAGCCTGCTGGGCATCGAGCTGTTGGATACGCCGCAGATGAGCGTACGCAAGAGCCTCTTTACCATGACGGATGGCATTCCGGCGCACTACCTGCGCAACTTCTATCGTGACGCGTACGAGCTCGTTCGTTCGCATATGCCCGAGGACAAGATCGTCGTCTTTTCCTCTTCGGGACACCCTGGCGAGTGGAAGCACTTTATGCGCGGTGCCAAGTACAAGAACGTCTACATGGACCTTCACCTGTACCATTACCGCGACGAGTATGCGCTCGACATCACGAGCCCGCGCGGTCTGACGACGGCGATTTCGCGCAACAAGCGTGAGCTCAAAGAGGCGGTCGCAACTGGGTTCCCCGTTTTGGTGGGCGAATGGTCGGGCGCGGCGATCTTCGCCAACTCGTCGGTTACGCCCGAGGGCCGCAATGCCTACGAGCGCGTGTTCATCGCCAACCAGTTGGCATCGTTTGCGCCGGCGGCTGGCTGGTTCTTCCAAACGTGGAAGACCGAGAAGCGTATTGCAGCATGGGACGCCCGCGCGGCACTCGGTACGCTCGAGCGCGGCATGATTGAATAGGTTGATATGACGCAAAACAGCGCCCATACGGGCAAACTCTATGTGGTCGGCACGCCCATCGGCAACCTGGGCGACCTGTCCCCGCGCGTTGGCGAGGCCTTTGCCGCCGCCGATGCCATTTGCTGCGAAGACACGCGTGTGACGTCAAAGCTGCTGATGCACCTGGGCATTTCCAAGCCGCTTGTCCGTTGCGACGAGAATGTGATCGCCAGTCGCGCCGCCGGCCTGGTCGACCGCCTGCTGGCGGGGGAGACCCTCGCCTTTGCCTCGGACGCCGGCATGCCGAGTGTGTCCGACCCCGGCCAGGTGCTGGTCGAGGCAGCGCGTGAGGCCGATGTGCCCGTAGAAGTTATTCCCGGGCCCTCTGCTTGCGTCACGGCGCTCGTTTCGTCCGGCATTCCCTGCGAGCATTTTTTCTTCGAGGGCTTTTTGGACCGAAAGCACGGCGACCGCGTGCGCCGTTTGCAGCGCCTTGCCGTAGTACCCGGCGCGCTCATCTTCTACGAGTCTCCACATCGCATCGTGGCGACGCTCGAGGCCGTGGCGGAGGTCTTTCCCCAGCGTGAGGTTGCCGTCTGCCGCGAACTCACCAAGCTGCACGAGGAGGTCTTGCGCGGGCCCGCTGCCCAGCTCGCCGAGGAGCTGCGTGCTCGCGGCGAGGTAAAGGGCGAGATTGCGCTGGTCATCGCGCCGCCGAGTGAGGACGAGGAGGCTGGCATCGTACCGGTTGGCGCCGCGGCAGCGGATCCCGACGAGGCCCTGCGCGAGGATATCCGCGCCGCGCTCGAGGAGGGGGAGCCCGCCTCTGCGGTGGCCAAGCGCCTGTCTCAGAAGTATTCGCGCCGCAAGCGCGATGTCTATGCCATGGTGCTCGATATGCAATAGATGGAGGATATCCAGCCCTTGCGCTAGAATCATCCCCTGTATGCAACGTTTTTCTGGAGGACAAACCCCATGGATCAAAGCAAGCCTTCGTTCTTTATCACGACGCCCATCTACTACGTCAACGCCGATCCGCACCTGGGCACGGCTTATTCCACCATCATCGCCGACGTTCAGGCTCGCTATCGCCGCTCCGCTGGCTACAACGTTAAGTTCCTGACCGGCATGGACGAGCACGGCGAGAAGGTCGCCGAGGCCGCAGCCAAGCATGGCATGACGCCGCAGGAGTGGACCGACAGCCAGGCTCCGCACTTCAAGGAGCTTTGGAGCAAGCTCGAGATTTCCAACGATGACTTCATCCGCACCACCGAGCCGCGCCAGCATCATGCCGTGCAGTACCTGTGGGAGCGCATGAAGGAGTCCGGTTACCTGTATAAGGGCAGCTACGACGGCTGGTATTGCGTGCCTGACGAGACCTACTTCACCGATACGCAGGTCCAGAAGGGCGACGAGGAGTACGGTAGCGTCGGCCAGCACCTGTGCCCCGACTGCCACCGTCCGCTTGAGCGCGTGCAGGAGGAGTCCTACTTCTTTAAGCTTTCCGCCTTCCAGGACAAGCTGCTCAAGCTTTACGACGAGCACCCCGACTTTGTCGAGCCTGCGTTCCGCATGAACGAGGTGCGCAGCTTTGTCGAGGGCGGCCTTAACGACCTTTCCGTGAGCCGCACGAGCTTTGACTGGGGCATTCAGGTCCCGTTTGACGAGGGCCACGTGACCTACGTGTGGTTCGATGCGCTGCTCAACTATATGACGGCCGTCGGCTACGGTGTCGACACCGACGAGGCGCGTGCCGAGCTGGCCTATCGCTGGCCCGCGCAGTTCCACATCGTGGGTAAGGACATCATCCGCTTCCACTGCGTCATTTGGCCCGCCATGCTCATGGCCATCGGCGAGGCCCTGCCCGAGCACGTCTTTGCCCACGGCTTCCTGACCGTGCGCAATGCCGAGACCGGCAAGGCCGAGAAGATGTCCAAGAGCCGCGGCAACGCCATCGCTCCGCAGGACGTTATCGACATGCTGGGCGTCGAGGGCTATCGCTACTACTTTATGACCGACGTCGTCCCTGGCACTGACGGTGCCATCAGCTTCGACCGCATGGAGCAGGTCTACAACGCCGACCTGGCCAACAGCTGGGGCAACCTCATCTCGCGTTCGCTCAACATGAGCGGCAAGTATTTTGACGGTTGCGCGCCCGCCAAGCCCGCATCGTTCGATGCGTTCGATAACCCGCTGGCAAAGATTGCCGACGGTTTGGTCGAGCGCTACATGGCCAAGATGGACGTGCTCGATTACGGTGGAGCCAAGGACGAGGTCATGGAGCTCATCCACGCCGCCAACCACTACATCGAGGACTCCGAGCCTTGGGCACTTGCCAAGGACGAGGCCAAGGCTGACGAGCTGGCGTTTGTGATCTACAACCTGCTCGAGGCCATCCGCATTGCCGCTCACCTGCTGATGCCGCTCATGCCCCAGACTTCTGCCGAGGCTCTGCGCCGCCTGTCCTGCGAGGACGAGGCCGCGAGCGACGACCTCAAGGGCATTTGCGCTTGGGGCCTGCTTGCTGGTGGTCAGCCCGTCGAGAAGGGCGATCCGCTGTTCCCGCGTCTGGCGTAGAGACCGCGCGAGCGCCATATCGGCAATTTGCTGTTTAGCTGTAAGGGCATGGCCGCCACGGTCCATGCCCTTTTGTTTCAAGACGCCGCCATCATGCTAAGGAGGCAACCATGACAACTTCGCCTTTGGCAAACCCCACGGCCACCAGGGAGCTGCTAGAGGAGTTTGGCCTTGCGACTAAGCATCGCCTGGGCCAGAACTTTCTAATCGACAATCATGTGATCGAGCGTATCTGCGAGCTTTCCGAGCTTGCAGGTGACGAGCGCGTACTCGAGGTGGGTCCGGGTTGCGGTACGTTGACACTTGCGTTGCTGCAGGAAGCGGCGTGCGTCACGTCGATTGAGGCAGATCCCGAGCTCGAGCCGGTGCTCGATGCTCACGCCGCCGACTACGCCAACTTCCACTTTATCATGGGCGACGCGCTTAAGGTGGGCCCGGAGCAGATTGAGCAGGCTGCCGGCGGCGAGCCCACGGTATTTGTCGCGAACCTGCCCTATAACGTGGCGGCGACGATCATTTTGCAATTTTTCCAGACGATGCCGGCGCTCAAGCGTGCCGTCGTCATGGTGCAAAAGGAGGTTGCCGATCGCATTGCCGCAGCGCCGGGCAACAAGACCTATGGCGGCTATACGGCAAAGCTCGGCCTGTACGCGCAGGTGACGGGTCGCTTTGAGGTGCCGCCGCGTTGCTTTATGCCGGCGCCGCACGTGGACTCGGCCGTCGTGCGTATCGACCGTGTTGACGGCGTGGTGCCCGAAGGACTCGATCGCGAATTTGTGGCCCGCGTGATTGATGCTGCATTTGCTCAGCGTCGCAAGACCATCCGCAATTCCATGAGTGCCAACGGTTTTGCCAAGGACGTGCTCGATGCCGCTTTTGAGGTTTGCGGTATCGCACCCACCACGCGCGCCGAGACGCTCGATGTTGCCGACTTTGTCCGTCTGGCCCGGGAGCTAATCCATGACGCCTAATGCCGAACGCGTGACGTTTACCAAGAAAAAGAAGACGGTTGCTTGTCCCGTGCCCTTGGCGCCGCTTGCCGACACGCATGCACATCTGCTTTCGTTTTGGGGCAAGGATGTGCCCGAGACGCTCGTGCGCGCCAAAGCCGCGGGCGTCGACCTGTTGGTGACGATGTTCGACCCCATTGCTGACAAGCGCAGCGTGGCGGACTATAGCGACTGGCTGGTGCGCGAGATTCTTCCGATGCAGGATATCCCGCAGATCAAGTATCTTGCCGGCGTGCATCCGTATGGCGCGCCGGACTATACCGACGACGTTCATGCACAGGTCGTTGCGGCACTTGATGACCCCTTATGCGCCGGTATTGGCGAAATCGGCCTGGACTACCACATGGACTATGACGACGATATCGCGCCGGCACCCCATAACGTGCAGATTGATTGCATGGCGCGCCAGCTCGAGCTTGCCGTGCGCCGCAATGTGCCGGTGGAGCTGCACCTGCGTCACGAGGACTCGGATGGGGAGCGCACCTCGCACGTTGATGCGTACAACGTACTGCGCGAGGTGGGTGTGCCCCAGGCTGGTTGTGTGCTGCACTGTTTTGGCGAGGACCGCGCCACGATGGAGCGCTTTGTGGATTTGGGCTGCTATATCGCCTATGGCGGTGCGGCCACCTTTAAGCGCAACGACGATGTGCGCGAGGCATTTGCGGCAACTCCACTCGATCGAATTTTGTTCGAGACGGATTGCCCGTATATGGCTCCGGAGCCCATCCGCGGTCTTGAATGCGAGCCCGCAATGATCTCCATTACGGCAAACACGCTGGTCAACGACCGTGTTGATCGCACGGGTGAGGACGCCGAAACAATCGTGCAAGCCGCTTGGGAGAATGCCTGCAAACTTTTTCAAAAATAGTTCTTGCGTTCGTGGTGGCGCTCCGTTATTCTAATTCCTGCACGCGGGCGTGGCGGAATTGGCAGACGCGTACGGTTCAGGTCCGTATGGGGGCAACCCCATGAAGGTTCAAGTCCTTTCGCCCGCACCATTAAATGAAAGAGCTCCCAGCAATGGGAGCTTTTTTGTTATGGGCCCATCACAGGGACTTGAACCTGTGAAGGAGCGAGCGTAAAGAAAACGCGGAGCGTTTTTAGCGAGCTGGCGAGGACGCCGGCAGGCGGCCGAAGCCGGTGCGGATCCGCGAAGCGGATACGCGGACGTCCTTTCGCCCGCACCATTGATTGAAAGAGCTCCCAGCAATGGGAGCTTTTTGTTATGGGCCTCTTGTTGATGTCACGTTGCTGCTTCGTGCGGGTATCCTAGTGCCAACGTGTGCCTATCAGAGGAGAGACCATGCTGTTGTCCGGTATCATCGCCGCCCTTACCAGCCTTTTGATTCCCATCATCATTTTGTTGTTACTGCTTCCCAACGCCTGCTATGTCGTTGAACAGCAGCATGCCGTGATCATCGAGCGTCTGGGCAAGTTTAACCGCATCGTCAACGCGGGCTTCCACATGAAGGTGCCCGTGATTGACCGCAAAGCCGCCACGGTGAGTCTGCGCACCATGAAAAACGGTTTTGGCATCGACGTTAAGACCCAGGACAACGTGACCATCGGCCTTGAGGTCTCTGCTCAGTACCACGTGAGCTATGACATGGGCGCCGGCCCGGCAGATTCGGGTATCTACAAGAGCTACTACATGCTGCAGGAGCCCGTCGACCAGATGCGTGACTTCATCACCGACGCCCTGCGCTCTTCGATTCCCGTCTACACACTCGACGAGGTCTTTGCCAAGAAGGATGACATCGCCAAGGATGTCAACGCTACCGTTTCCGAGCAGATGGCCGCCTACGGCTTCACCCTCGTGTCGACGCTCATCACCAAAATCGCACTGCCGACCGAGGTCGAGAACTCCATGAACGACATCAACGCCGCCCAGCGCAAGCGCGCTGCGGCACAGGAGCTCGCCGAGGCCGACCGCATCAAGCGCGTCACCGAGGCGACCGCCGAGGCCGAGGCTATGGAAAAGGCGGGCGAGGGCATCGCCAACCAGCGCAAGGCCATCGCACTGGGTATCAAAGATTCGCTCGAGATCATCCAGGAGACGGGTGTCGGCAATGACGAGGCCAACCAACTGTTCATGTTTACGCAGTGGTCCGAGATGATGACGGAGTTTGCTCGCACGGGTAAAACCTCGACGGTCGTGCTGCCGAGCGACTTCTCGCAGTCGGCCTCTATGTTCGAGCAGATGCTGACCGCCGGCAAAGTTCAAAACGATTCGAAGGAGTAGACGCGCGTGAAATACACCGTCGTTTGCGTCGGTAAGCTCAAGGGGCGCTTTTGGAAGGACGCGTGCGCTGAGTACACCAAGCGCCTAGGCGCCTATGCCAAGGTGGATATCCGCGAGGTGGCCGATATCGACCCGGCTAAGGCGGGCGGCGTGGATGCCGCGCGCGACAAGGAGGGGGCGGCAATTCTTGCTGCATTGCCGTCTCGAGCGCATGTGATCCTGCTGGCTATCGAGGGCAAGGAGCGTTCGAGTGAGGAGCTCTCGGCGAGGCTCGACGATCTTATGCTGCGAGGCAGCAGCGACATCGCCTTTGTGATTGGCGGTTCGGACGGCGTGAGCGATGAGGTGCGCGCCCGCGCCGACGAGATGCTCAGCTTTGGACGCATTACCTTGCCGCATAACTTGGCGCGCGTGGTGCTGCTGGAGCAAATCTACCGCGCCTGCAAGATCAGCCGTGGCGAGCCGTATCACAAATAGGTCGGCAATACGAAACAATGGCGTGGGACAATAGCTTTCGTTTTGAAGAGCGTGTCTGAGAGGACTATGAGATATGAAGATTGGATTTGTCGGTTTTGGCAATATGGCGAGCGCTATGGCCGATGGCTGGATCGCTGCCGGTGTAGCTGCGAGCGACATGTGCGCCTGCGCGGGTCGCTACGACGCACTGGTTGAGCGCTGCGAGGCGCGCGGCATGGTCGCCTGCCACGATGCCGCCGAGGTTGTCGCCGCATCCGATATCGTGGTCGCTGCGGTCAAACCGTACATGATCGAGAAGGTATTCGCCCCGCTCAAGGATGCTCTTGCCAAAAAGGTCGTTCTGTCGGTTGCCTGGACCTGGGACAGTGCCAAGTGGGAGCAGGTCCTGCCGGGCGTCGCGCATATCTCGACGGTGCCCAACACACCGGTTTCGGTGGGCGAGGGCGTCATCGCTTGCGAGAAGGCTTCCACGCTTAGTGATGAGCAGAGCGCCGTGGTGCTTGATCTGCTTGGCAAACTCGGTGCGGTGGTCGAGCTCGATACGAGCCTGCTGTTTGTGGGCGGCACGGTGGGTGGTTGCGCTCCGGCATTTGTCGCCATGGCAATCGAGGCCCTGGGCGATGCGGCGGTCAAGCACGGTATCCCGCGTGCCGATGCCTATCGCATTGTGAGCCAGATGGTGCTAGGTACGGCAAAGCTGCAGCTTGCAACTGGCCAGCATCCTGCGGCGATGAAGGATGCCGTATGCTCGCCCGGTGGTGCCACCATCAAGGGCGTCGTTGCGCTCGAGGACGCTGGCATGCGCAGCGCCCTGGTCAAGGCAATCGACGCAACTCTCCAGTAAAACCGACCAAAAAAAGGACGGGTTTATTTTTGGCAGGTGTTTTCTGCGGTTTTGTCCTTTTAGCGAAAAGCGCCCCGCAACTGGCTCAATTCCAGTTGCGGGGCGCTTGCGTTTGCCCAGATAAAACAGACCAAAATAAACCTGTCCCTTTTTGGCAGGTTAGTCCCAGAAGCTGTCTTCCTCATCCTCGGACTTGGGTCCGCGGTCGACGTACATCTTATGGGTACGCTTCTCCATTACAAAGGCAAGAATCGCAAATAACAGGATGCCGCCGGCGAAAAGGATGGCAAAACCGGTGCGGGTGCCAAACAAAAAGGAAAAAACTGCGTCCATTGGGTGCCTTCTTGCGTAGTTGAGTTGGGTCGTAAACGCTCATAAGTATATACTTGCCCATACATGTACAAGGTTGCAACCTAAATGGAATGTATATCGCCGGAGGATCTAATGCTTGATATCAAGTTTGTTCGCGAGAACCCCGATGCCATCGATGTCGCCATGGCTAACCGCCAGACGTCTTGGGATCGCGAGAAGTTCTTTGAGCTCGACGACGAGCGCCGTGCCGTCATCACCGAGGTCGAGGAGCTCCAGGCTACGCGCAACGCCGAGTCCAAGAAGATCGGCGCCCTGATGAAGGAGAGCAAGAAGGACGAGGCCGAGGCCGCCAAGGAGGCCGTGCGCGCCGTCAACGAGAAGATTGACGGTCTGGCCGAGCGCCGTACTGCTCTCGAGCAGGAGCAGTACGACTTCATGGCTCACCTGCCCAACATTCCTTGCGAGGCCACGCCGTACGGCAAGGACGAGGACGAGAATATTGAGCGCCGTCGTTGGGGCACCCCGCGCGAGTTCGACTTCGACTTTAAGCCGCATTGGGATCTGGGCACCGATCTGGACATCCTCGACTTCGAGCGCGGCAACAAGCTCTCCGGCAGCCGTTTTACCGTTCTCGGTGGCGCCGGCGCCCGCCTGGAGCGCGCCCTCATCAACTTCTTCCTCGATACGCACACCAGCCGTGGTTTTAAGGAGTGGTGGCCGCCCATCGTCGTCAAGCGTCAGACCATGTTTGGCACGGGTCAGCTGCCCAAGTTCGAGGACGACGCCTACCACGTCTCGGGCGACAACTTCCTGATCCCCACCGCCGAGGTCGTGCTCACCAACCTGCACGCCGGCGAGGTCCTCGACGCCGACACCCTGCCGCGCCGCTACACCGCCTTCACCCCCTGCTTCCGCGAGGAGGCCGGTTCCGCCGGTCGCGACACCCGCGGCATCATCCGTCAGCACGAGTTCGACAAGGTCGAGATGGTCAAGTTCGCTAAGCCGGAGGAGTCCGACGAGGAGCTCGAGAGCATGACCGCCGAGGCCGAGTACCTGCTGCAGCAGCTGGGCCTTCCGTATCGCGTGATTAGCCTGTGCACCGGCGACTTGGGCTTCTCTGCCCGTCAGACCTACGACGTCGAGGTCTGGCTGCCGAGCTACAACGCCTACAAGGAGATCAGCTCCTGCTCCAACTGCGGCGACTTCCAGGCCCGCCGCGCCAACATCAAGTACCGCGACCCCGAGAACTTCAAGGGTTCGCGCTACCTGCACACGCTCAACGGTTCCGGCCTGCCGGCCGGCCGCACCATGGCCGCCATTCTGGAGAACTACCAGAACGCCGACGGCACCATCACGATTCCCGAGGTCCTGCGTCCTTACATGGGTGGTCTCGAGAAGATCGAGCCGGTCGCGTAAGTTGGCTGCATAGGGGATATGCAAGGGCGCTCCTTCGGGGGCGCCCTATTTCGTGCGCAGGTCCATACCATGCCGTGCGGACAACTCAATAGAAAACACACGAACAACTGTTCTGTATACAGCCATCTACCTGCTATGCTTTTGCTAAATAAGAGCGAGAGAAAGGGGACGCGATGGAGCTGTTTGATGATCGGGTGGTTTTGTTTGAGAGCGATGAAGGTGGGGAGCACCTACTAGTTACGTGTGAGCCATCCGGTATGGGTGGTTTGGTGGTGCGGCAGACGAGTGAGGGTCCGTTGACACAATGGTGCTTTGAGGAGTCGCCGCATGTGGTCGAGACCTTTGTGACGCACGAGGGGCTTGTGGCGCTTGAGCAGTTCTACGGAGTTGGGACTTCCAACCAGGTCGCGCGCATGCTGAGCATCTCGTTTGCCGATTATGATTGTGCCCAGCGGGTGAGATCGCTCCTGAGGGAACTTGATGCCAAGTTTGACGTGATCGAAAAGCCAATCGATCGTACGGGGAACAGCGGTATATGCGGAGCAGCATGACAAAACTGCGTTCCACAAAAAAGTTTGAGATTGTGCTTGACTCCAATAAGCTAAAGTGGTTTTATATGTCTTGCGCTGCGGCGTTACCTCAGCTGGATAGAGGGTCTGACTACGAATCAGAACGTCATAGGTTCGAATCCTATACGCCGCACCATTTGAGATTAAAGCTCCCGGCAACGGGGGCTTTTCTTTTATGTCGCCGCTGCATGGATTCGAACCTCGGTCGAGGCGCGAGCGTGAAGCGGACGATTTCCTGTCGACTCGTGTAAGATTCCGAGTAGATGTCGCGACTTATTCGCGACCACTCCTTCTTCAAGCGACCGATCAGGGTGATACTTCGTGGCAGAGCGTCCGACATACAAGCTCAGGTTTCTCGATCCCAAGAAGCGCTTTCCGGCGATGCCCGAGCAGCCTGCGGGACGCTCATATGGCGTGGTCTGGAAACTCTTTGGCGAGGATCAGCTTGAATCTTGTTATGTCGTCGAATTCGTTGGCAAAAGTCATGTGTCGCTTTTGGGCTACGTAAGCGTTTCGGGTGAGGTGTACAAGGTGGACCGCCCCGTCAGCGAGGCTCCGCTGCCCAACGATCCCGACATGGAACTGGTCCTTGACGAGTCGGATTCCAGTATTGGTGAGATTATGGTAAGGGAAGCCAACGGTGCAATGCGCGCGTGTGCGCAAACTGCCGGCTCTCCCGAAGGCCCCATGCGCGAGCAGTCCGACCACGAGACATGGAATTCGACCCGCGCCCTTCCTTACGGCGAGTTCATGGCCTCGATGTTCTTGCGCTACGTGATATTTGCCAACTCCGAAAGCGCTATTGTGAACACGGCGGACGCCGGCGGACTCGACGAGGGTATGCAAAACGTTGTCGACAAGATCAAGCTCGTAAAGTTGCCCGAGCCGGTCGAGGTGTTTTTGGGCTTTAACACGGCACCGCTCCCCGATGCTATCGAGACGCTGCTCTACCGCGTTGACCATGCCGAGAATCCGAGCGGTATCGAGCGTTATGCGGCCGCCCTTATGAGCGAAATTGACTTGCCCCGCCTGCGCACCATCGCTGCCAAGTCCGAGATGAGCCTGGCTCGCATTGATCGCTCAAAGATTTTCTATCTCAATTTTGATCGTAGCCTGTTGGACCAGGACGAGATTGACATGCTGCTTGCCATCGAGTGCCGTCTCAACCGCCTCTCCGGCATCCTTGAGCGCATCGGGGCCGGATTGGTCCCTGCGGCATCCTCGCCGAGCCTTGAGGGCTGCGCGCTCTTTGATGCGTGGCATATCGCCAAGACGACCAACGATGTTCCCCGACTGCTCGATACGGCTTCGAGCGATAACCCGTGGGGCAAGCCGGGTACGGTGGCTTGCCAGCCGGGCGGCGAGTGGGACGTGCGCACCCGTTTTGCGCGAATCGTTGAGGCGCTCAACGTGGTCACGCGGCTCGACTATACCTATCGGGCAAACGTTGCCGAGGGGATTATGCTCGTTCGGTTTGGGCAGTCTGTCGTTGATGCCATGCCGCAACGTGAATACGACGCTCAGGATGACGCCTGGCGCGAGCTGGACGAGGACACGCGCGCGATCTGGGCCGCGGAGCACGATGCGCGCGTGGCACTCACGCTTGCGGCAGCGTGTTTTGCCGCGGGCACCTGCATCACGCGCTGCTATGTGCAGATTGCTGCTCCCGACAGTGAGCAGGGCGAGCGCGTTGTCGCAACGTATTTCTTTGGGCGCGCGGCCTATCTGGCCGATTGCGTGCCTGTCGCCAAGGATCTTGAGAGCATGGACATGGACGATATGCCGTGCAAGCGTGTACTTGAGGCGTATGAGTCAACTGCTCCGGAGACGATTGAACCTGCGGAGGTTCATGCTCGTCCGCGTGATGACCATCGCACGCTTCCGCCGGCGCTGCGCGATTTGCTGCTTGCCGATACGGCTGACGAGTTGGAGGTCATGGAAGAGGACGACGACCCATACGTGGCCCGTGTTGTTGAATTGCGCGAGCAGGCAAAAGTCGACCGTACAGGTGCTTTTGAAGGCTTTTCCCGTCTTGTTGAGGAGTTGGAGGCTAAGTGCGCCGTTGCCGAGCTTTTGGCGACGGGCCCGGTTCAAACGCAGTTTTGCGATAACCAGCTGGTGCGCATGGTGCTACCGGTGTTGGAAGAAGACCGCTCTGTGCGAATCCTTCGTGCGCCCGATGCGCTGTACTTTGCCCAACACGAGATCTGCAGCTTTTACGTCGAGCAAGAGGACTTTGAACGAGCGCTGCCCGAGGTGCGCCATCTTTACGATCTGGCGCGCTCGTCCATGCAATCGCACTTTGCGCTCATCAACGTTCTTGCGCGTCTGGAGCGCTTTGACGAGATTATCGAGGTGGCGCGCCACGGCCTACGTATTGCCAGCGATCGCTCTGCAATCGGCTACCTGTTCTATCGCCTGGCGTTTGCCTATTGGAATTGCGATCAGCTCGACCTTGCGCTGGCTTGTTACCGTCTGGTGCCACGTGGCGAGGAGTCGGGCAGCAGCGCGCTGGAAGAAATGCAGGGCCTTATGAACGAGATGGGCGTCAGCGAGCCTCCGACGTTCGAGGAAGCGGTCGAGACCATTCGCAAGGCTGGACTCGAGCTGCCGCCAGTGTCCGCCGTGACGAATCAGCTGGCAGATGCCGCTGTTCAACTGGTCGACAACGGCTTCTTTTTCCTGGCACGCGGTTGCATCTTCCAAATGTGGCGCACCATGGGCAACGACGAGCTCGGCTCCCTCAACCGCTCGCTGGGGTAGGCGAAGCTTCCAATGAGGAAAGGATGCTAGGCAATTAGAAAATTTCCTCTTGCCCATCCTTGGCTGTTTGGTTACTATAGAACGGCTGTTACGGAGAGCTGACCGAGAGGCCGAAGGTGCTCGCCTGCTAAGCGAGTATGCCCCAAAAGGGCATCTGGGGTTCGAATCCCCAGCTCTCCGCCAGTACGAATTTGAAGAAGGGTCCCATTTGGGGCCCTTTTTTGTGCGGAGAAAGGAGGCTGGGGATTCGAACCCTCAAAATTGAGGCGCCCCGTTGGACGCCTCATTTGGTTCGATGTGATATCGCTCCGGCCCTACGCCTTGGGCGCCTTGGCTACGGTCTCGCTCTCGGCTGTGAGCGGGCGGTTGTCGATGCGGCGGCCCAAGCGATCGAGCTTCACGAGCAGCCATTCAATGGGATTCGGCCCTGCGCCTTCCTCGTCGGCAACCAGGTCCATGACGGCGATCTTGGTGCCGTCCTGCTTGAGTGTAACGCTGCCCACCTTGTCGCCCACATGCACCGTGCCCGAAAGATCGTCGTAGCTAACCTTTTCGGTCACCTCGCCGGCAAGGGAAAACACGGTCGCTTGCGCCGTGGGATCGGCGAGCGTGGCGTCGATTGTCTTATCCGTCCAGTCGGTTTGACTAATGCGCGCCATAAGCGGGTTGCCGTTGGCGGTCTTTTCTTGCGTGTTGGCGATTGCGACCGTCACCTCGTGACCGTAGTACCAGTTGGCAAGGGTGGCGGTATCGGTAAAGCGCTGATCGGTGGTGGTGGAGTTCAAAATAACGGTGTAGATCTCGTCGCCGTCGCGGTTGTAGGCGCTCGTAAAGCAATAGCCCGCGTCGTCGGTGGTGCCGGTCTTGCCGCCGATGTTGCCATCTTGGCCCAGCAAATAGTTATGCGTGTCCATGGAATGCGAATGGTCGGTGCCGTCGGCGCCCGTGACCTCGATCCAGGAATCCTCGCTCGCTACGACCTCGCGGATCGTGTCGTTTTTCATGGCCTCCTGCATCATCAGCGCTACGTCGTGTGCGGTTGAGTGCATATTGCCAGCCCACTCATCAAAGTCCAGACCATGCGGGTTTTCAAAAAGCGTACCGGTACAGCCGAGCTTCTTAGCGCGCTCGTTCATGGCCTTCACAAATGTGGCCTCGGCGTCTTTGGTCTTGGGGTCGATCTTCTTGCCCACATATTCGGCGAGCACGATGGCGGCGTCGTTGCCCGAGGGAATCATCAGACCGCGTAGTGCCTGCTCCACGGTAAGCTCGTCGCCTTCGAGCAAGCCGGCGGTCGAATTACCCACGGTGGCTGCGGCGTTGCTCACCGTGACCTTCTCGTCCATCTTGCAATTCTCGACGGTTAGGATTGCGGTCATGACCTTGGTGATCGAGGCGATTTTGACCTGCTCATCGGCGCCGCGCCCATAGTAGACGGTACCGTCTTTGCCCATGACGAGGGCATTGGTCGCATCGATATCGGGCAGGTTTTCGGCCGTGATGCCGCGCGCATCGGCGGTTTTGCCGCAAACATTGTCGGTCGTGAGCACTTGGGCGCCGGCGACGGTGGGCGCGCCAGCGGCAAGGGCGATAGCGCAGACAAAGCCGGCGGCAAGCTGGGCTGAGCGCTTTGCAAAAGAGGTGAGGGACTTCACAGATTTCGCTTTCGACGGGATGGTCTCTTCTGAAACTAGAGTATATCGTTTGCCGGCGTCGGCGATCATCGCGTGCGTGCGTGGCCCACATCCGCGTTCGAACGGGCACAAGGGTGCTTAAGACCGACTTAATCACCCACGCTTGTTGTGTGTGGCGTGCGTCGCCTCAGGCATAATGGAGCGCGAGAGGAGCACGCATGAACGAGCGCATACTGGTAGTTGATGACGAAAAGGCCATCGCCGACTTGGTTGGCATCTACCTTACAAAAGAGGGCTTTGATGTCCAGATTGCCTATAGCGGGGCCGATGCTGCCAAGGCGATTTTGGAGCAGGAGTTCGATTTGGCGCTGCTAGATGTCATGCTGCCCGATATCGATGGGTTTGAGCTGCTGCGTACGATCCGTTCCAGCCATACCTATCCCGTGATCATGCTGACGGCGCGCGATGCCCAGCAAGACAAGATCGGGGGCCTTTCGCTTGGCGCGGACGATTACGTGGTTAAGCCGTTCCGTCCGCTGGAGCTCATCGCGCGCGTGCACGCTCAGCTTCGCCGCTACACCAGCTACGGTAGCCGTGCACAGGCGGCCGAGTCGCCGACCATTCAGCTCGACGGCTTGGAGATCAACCGCGACGCTCGTTCCGTGACGGTGGACGGTGCACCGGTACGCCTCACACCCACCGAGTATTCAATCTTGCTGTATCTGGTCGAGCATCGCGGCAGCGTGGTGGCCGTGGAGGACCTGTTCCGCGCGGTGTGGAGCGAGGATTTTATGCCCGGCTCCAACAATACGGTGATGGTGCACATTCGCCACTTGCGCGAAAAAATCGGCGACGACGCACAAAAGCCACGCTTTATCAAAAACGTCTGGGGCGTCGGCTACATCATCGAATAGCGCCTTTGATGGTGGGGAAGTGGATATGACAAAAGACGATAGGCAGGCATTCGAGGTACCCGATCGGCTCTTTGAATACGTGAGGTCGGTCGTCGACAACCGCGCGCTTGCAACGGTGCTGCTCTTTTTGCTGAGCCTGCTGCTGATTGGCATCGACAACATCGCCGGAATCTTGACGGTGCTGCTTGCCGGCTTTTTGCTGATCGATCGATTTGAGATCGTGCGCCGCTGCATGGTGATTGGCGGCGCCGCGTGGGCCATGACGTTGGCGATTGGCGCCATGGCGCTCGGCGGCATCGAAGGGCCGGTGCTGTTCGATGCCGGCTTTGTATTCAACATGCTTGGCTTTGTGCTGGCGCTTGCCGCGTGCGTGCTGTTCTTGTGTGGCCGCGCCCTGTACTACCAGGGCTACGAACAGGGCGAGCAGCATGCCGATTGTGTGCTGGCCGCTCGTATTCAAGATCGCCTGATCGATCACCCCGACACCTGGGACAACATCGACGGCGACTTCTTGGAGGTCGAGGGCGCCCTTAACCGCGTGCGTGACCGTGAGCGCAAGGTGCAACAGGCCTTGCGTGACGAGTCGCATCGCAAGGATGATCTGGTCACGTACTTGGCACATGACCTACGCACCCCGCTTGCCAGTGTGGTGGGCTATCTTTCGCTGCTGCAAGAGGCTCCTGAGCTGCCGGTTGAGCAACGTGCGCACTTTACGGGCGTGGCTCTCGACAAGGCGCACCGGCTCGATGCACTCATCGAAGAGTTCTTCGATATCACACGCTTTGACTTCCACGATATCGTGCTCACGCGCGGCTATGTTGATCTGGGGTTGCTGCTGGCTCAGGTGGCTGACGAGTTCTATCCCATCCTCAACGAGCAGCATAAGGAAGCCCAAGTTGATATCCACGAGGACCTGACGGTGCTCGTGGATGGCGACAAGATGGCTCGCGTGTTCAACAACATCATGAAAAACGCCGTCGCCTATAGCTATGAGGGCTCGACTATCACGATTGAGGCCGGGCGCCAAGACGATGGCGGCGTGCGCGTTCGCTTTATCAATCAGGGCGATCCTATCCCTGCGGCTAAGCTCAAGGTGATCTTTGAGAAGTTCTATCGCCTGGATGCGGCGCGTGCGACCAATCGCGGTGGTGCCGGTCTGGGCCTTGCTATTGCCAAGGAGATCATCGCGGCACACGGCGGTACCGTTGCATGTGAATCGACGCCCGAACACACGATATTCACCATCGAGCTGCCCGCCGCATAGCCAGCGTGCCCTTACAAACACTTGACAATGCGCTCACGTGCATATGAGCCGCGATTTCTACTATCGATACTGCTGAATTGATATCGATGTGGAGGTATGCGGTATGACGGCTGCTGCGGCTGTGGAGCCCACGGAGCTTGAAGAACTCATGGAAGCGCAGGCCGAGGCCGCGCACGAGCGCGAGGTTGGGGATGCGACTCGCCCCACGGCAGAGGATCTTGCCGCCTCGCCGACGCGCATCGACGTCGAGGGCCTCGACCTGTTCTATGGCGACCATCATGCGCTCAAGGACGTGAATATCAAGATCCGCGACAAGCAGATCACCTCATTTATCGGGCCTTCGGGCTGCGGAAAGTCCACGTTGCTGCGCTGCTTTAACCGCATGAACGACGGCATCAAGGATTGCCGTATCGAGGGCAAGATTGCGCTCGATGGTCAAGATATCCTGGGCGATTACGACATCTGCCGTTTGCGCCAGCGCGTGGGCATGGTGTTCCAGCGCCCCAACCCGTTTCCCATGAGCATCTACGACAACGTCGCCTATGGGCCGCGCGGTATGGGTGTGCGCGACCGCGTCGTGCTCGACGAGCTGGTCGAGGACTCCCTTCGTCGCGCTGCGCTATGGGATGAGGTCAAGGACAAGCTCAAAGAGTCGGGTCTGGGTCTTTCGGGCGGCCAGCAGCAGCGTCTGTGCATCGCCCGCGCGCTGGCCGTGCAGCCCGACATTCTGCTGATGGACGAGCCGACCTCGGCACTCGACCCTGTGTCGACGCTGGTGGTGGAGCAGCTGGCCTGTGAGCTCAAAGAGACCTGCACGCTCGTGGTCGTTACGCACAATATGCAGCAGGCGGCGCGTATCTCCGATTCGGTCGCATTCTTTTTGCTGGGTGAGCTGGTGGAGCACGCGCCCACCGCGCAACTCTTCAAGAATCCGACCGATCCGCGCACGGCGGATTATTTGACGGGGCGTTTTGGCTGATACCATCTAGTAAAGGTACCTTTAGGGTTAAGATGCGGTCATGCCGGCCGCAAAGGGGTTCAACATGATCTATTACGTCGAGGACGATGACAACATCAGGGATTTGACGGTCTATGCGCTGCGCAAGCAGGGGATTGAGGCCGAAGGCTTTTCGTGCGACGGTGAGTTTAAGGCTGCCGTGGCGCGACGGGTACCCGATGCCGTCCTGCTCGACATCATGCTGCCCGATACCGATGGCTTGGCGATTATGCGTCGACTGCGTGCCGATCGCCTGACGGCGACGGTGCCCATCATGATGCTTACCGCCAAGGATACCGAGCTCGACAAGGTGATGGCGCTCGATGGCGGTGCCGACGATTACCTGACTAAGCCGTTTTCGCTCATGGAGCTTGCGAGCCGCTGCCGCGCACTGCTGCGTCGCGGCGGCATGGTCAAGCAGGCGAGCGATGTGCTCAGCGTGGGCGACATCGTGCTCTCGCCCAGCCATCGCGAGGTGACCGTTGCCGGCGAGCCGCTTAAGCTCACCCTGCGCGAGTTCGACCTGCTCGAGTACCTCATGCGCAAGCCCGGCGTGGTTTTTACCCGCGAGTCGTTGCTGCAGAGCGTGTGGGGCTGGGACTTCGACGGCGGTTCGCGCACCGTTGACGTGCACGTGCAGACGCTTCGCCAAAAACTGGGCGAGCATGCCAGCGCCATCGAGACCGTGCGCGGCGTGGGCTACCGCTTGGCCGAGCCTTCTGCCGGTGATGGTGCCGAAGGTGACGACACCGCGGCCACTGCATCGGAGGAGTAACCCGTGGTCTTCGCCCCCCAGGGAAAACATACGCTGTCGCACCGCGTTTTTGTGACGATCTTTGTCTGCGCCATGGCGGTTATCGTGGCGTTTACGGTGCTGGGTGCGTTCTTTGTGCAAAACACCTTGGCGGATGCCACGAGTGCCAATCTGGCACAGGAAACCGAGCTCATTGCTGCCGCCCTCGACGAGCAGCAGGAGCTCATCCCGTTCTTGCGTAGCCTCGATCGCGAGGACTTGCGCATCACGCTGATTAACAAGGATGGATCGGTTGCCTACGACAACGAGGCGTCGCCTTCCACACTGCCCAACCACGGCGATCGCCCCGAGGTCATCGAGGCCTTTGAGAATGGTTCGGGTTCCGCGGAGCGCGCAAGCTCTACGCTCGACGAGATTATGCTGTATCGCGCCGTCGCCCTTGATAACGGCCAGGTTGTCCGCTTGGCGCAGGCCCAGCCTGGCGTTGCGGCGATTTTGCTGTCGATGGTGGCGCCGATGCTGCTTATCGCAGCAGCGGGTGCGGTACTCTCGTTTTTTATGGCGCGCCGCGAGTCCCGTGCCATCATCGCGCCGTTGCAAGAGGTGGATTTGGACCACCCACGCCGTAGCTATGAGCACGCCTATGCCGAGATGGTCCCCATGCTTGAGCGTATCGAGTCGCAGCGCCAGGAACTCAAGCGCCAAATGGCGGTGCTGGCGGACAACGATCGTATGCGCCGCGAGTTCACGGCGAATATCACCCATGAGCTCAAGACGCCGCTTACGGCGATTTCGGGCTATGCCGAGCTCATCGCAAACGGCATGGTCGAGGGCGAGGACGACCTGCGCAACTTTGGCGGTCGCATCTATCGTGAGGCGGGCCGCTTGGCAGCGCTTGTCAACGACATCCTTACGCTGTCTAACTTGGACGAGGCCGAGCGTGCAACTGAGGGCGAGGCGGTGCCCATTGGGTCCACGGAGCCTATTGAGCTCTCGCGTGCCATCTACGCGGTTGAGCAGCGTCTTGAACAGGTCGCCCGTCAGGCGAATGTGACGATAAGTCATGAGACCAAGCCTGTGGTCATCGAGGGCGTGTCGCGCTTGATTGACGAGCTCATCTATAATCTGGCAAGCAACGCCATCCGCTACAATCGACCCGGCGGTACGGTTACGCTGCAGTGCGGCACCAACGACGAAGGCCATCCGTTCCTTGCGGTCGCCGACACGGGAATCGGTATCGCGCCTGAAGAACAGGGCAAGGTATTTGAGCGGTTCTATCGCGTGGACAAGAGTAGGTCCAAGGCGCGCGGCGGAACCGGTCTGGGGCTTGCCATTGTCAAGCATGCGGCCCTGTATCATCACGCCACGCTCGATCTGTCGAGCGAGTTGGGCGTGGGAACCACCATTACGGTGACGTTTCCCATACAGCAGGACGAGCCATTCGCATAGCGATACAACATAGGTATTGATGCAGACGCCGCATTTGACTTTCGGGTGCGGCGTTGTTGTGCAATTTTACGATTGCTTCCGACATTTTTACAGGAGAGCCTGTTTCTTATGTATAGAGTTTGGTCTCGGTAAAAAGATGCGATAACATACGGACAGTTTTGTCAATCCGAACTGGGGAAATGAAAGGCAAGCTGCATGACCCTTCTCGAACTGTTCCAGCTGCTGAAGAAGCACCTCAAGCTGGTCATCACCCTTCCGGTGGTCTGCGCGATCGCCATGGGTATCGTGTCCTTCGCCGCGATGGACAACACCTATACCGCGACGACGAGCATGTACATTCTCGCCAAGACCGACGATAGCGGCCAGATGAGCTACAACGATCTCTCGGCGAGCCAGATGCTTTCCAACGATATCGCCACGCTGCTGGATAGCGATAGCGTTAAGAGCGGCGCCGCCAAGGAACTGGGCCTCACCGATCTGGATGACTACAAGGTGTCTGTTTCCTCCGAGACCACCACGCGTGTCATTACGCTTTCGGTTACCGGCACCGATGCCAAGGAGACGGCTGAGGTCGCAAAGGCCATAGCTAGCTCGGTGAGTACGGTCGCTCAGAACGTCGGCGCTGCCCAGAGCATCAACGTTATCGACGAGGCTAAGACCCCCGAAGCCCCCAGCGGCCCCAAGCGCACGCTGTATATTGCCGTCGCGTTCCTCGCCGGTATCTTTATCGCAGTCGCCTATGTCGTTTTGGCAGACATGCTCAATACCCGCATCCGCGGTGCCGAAGAGGCGGAAGAGCTCCTGGGCATTCCCGTTGTTGGCCGAATTCCGGCTATGAAAGGTGGTAAATAGGCATGGCTAAGGCAAAGAACACCGATAAGCTCGTTGTACAGAATGCCGCCAAGACCCTTCTGGCCAACATCCGCTTTGCGAGCGTGGACGACCCCATTCGCACCATTACCGTCACGTCCTCGATTCCCAACGAGGGCAAGTCTACGGTTTCCATCAACCTTGCCCAGGCTATCGCCACGAGCGGCAAGTCCGTGCTCCTGGTCGAGGCCGATATGCGCCGCAGGTCCCTTTCCGATATGCTCGGCGTTCGTTCGCGCGGAGGACTCTATGCGGTCCTTTCCGAGCAGATCTCCATTGACCAGGCAATTGTCGAGACGGGTCAGAAGAACTTCTACTTCCTCGATGCCGAGCCGCATATTCCCAATCCTGCCGACATCATCGTCTCTCACCGCTTTGCCAAGCTGGTAAAGGCACTGTCTGCCAAGTTCCAGTACGTCATCTTCGACGCTCCTCCGGTAGGCACCTTCATCGATGCTGCCGAGATCGCAAGTCTGACCGACGGCACGCTGTTCGTGGTGCGCGAGGACTTCACCAAGCGCGAGGAGGCACTCAACGCTATCGGCCAGCTTAAGAAGTCCGAAAAGGTCAAGCTCATCGGTACCGTTATGAACTACTGCGAGACCGAGACCAGCGAGTACTACTACTCCTACTACACCAAGGACGGTAAGAAGGTGAAGAAGGGCTCCGACGATCAGGGGACTTCCAAAAAGGGCATCTTCACCAACCGAGCAAACGTTTAGTTGATTAAGGCTGACCTATGCGTGACATTCATTGCCATATCTTGCCGGGTGTAGATGACGGCGCCGCCGATCTCGATGAGAGCTTGGCGATGCTCGAGGCTGCCAAGCGGGCCGGTGTAACCAGAATCGTTTGCACTCCTCACTGCCGTGATCCCTATTTTGATTACGACAAGATGTGGGATGCCTTTGAGCTGCTGCGTGATAACGCTGACGGTTTTCCGCTCCAGATGGGCTTCGAGGTCAACCATCGAAAGCTCGTTGAGCTTGGTATCGATGCCGCGGAGCACTTGCATTTCGATGGAACCAACGAGTTTCTGCTCGAGCTTTCGACGCATGCCGATGCGTATGCGTTTAGAGAGTACGAGAACACGATTTACGATTTGCAGTGCCGTGGCTACCAGGTGATCATCGCTCATCCTGAGCGCTATCGTGCGGTTCAAAAGGATGTAAGCGTGGCGGAGCGCCTGGTCGATATGGGCTGCAAACTGCAGGCTTCGGCGGACTTTATTGCTGGCGGTCGCTTTGGTCGCGAGAAAAAGCCGGCACAGCGCCTGTTCGATCAGAACCTGTACAGCTTCATCGCGAGCGATGCCCATAACGTGGGTCATTACGACTGCCTGGCGAAGGCTCGTGCGAAGTTTAGCGTGCGCGGAGCTCATTTTCGCTAAAATCGGTCCCTAACGTTCGCATTGAATGAAAGGGCAGCCATGGATATCCAACTTAAGACAGGATGCTTTGATGACGCGGCGTTGGTGCGCCGCGTCGTTTTTATGGACGAGCAGGGCTACGAGAATGAGTTCGACGCTATCGACGAGGATCCGAACTGCATTCATGTGACGCTCTATGTAGACGGCGAGCTTGCCGGTTGCTCGCGCGTGTTTCCCGAAGAGCTTGAGCGCGTGGCTGACGCAGAGGCCCCGGTGTTGCCGGCATGCGACATGGACGAAGGCGTTGCGGCGGGGGAGACCTACATTATGGGGCGCGTCGCCGTGCTGCCGGCTATGCGTCGTCGCGGACTGGCGGGTGCGATCGTCGAGGCCAGTGCTTCGTGTGCACGCGATGCCGGCGCTAAGCTTATTAAGCTGCATGCGCAGGAATACGTGCTGCCGCTCTATGCAAAGGCGGGCTACACGCAAATTGCCCCGGTAGATTACGAAGACGAGGGCCAGCCCCATGTCTGGATGGCCAAGCGCGTAGATGGCAGATAGGGACGTTTCTTTTCTGCCGGCAGCTGGGGACACTCCTTGGCAATTGGCGCATCGGAGCGCTTAGACATACAGATTTTCGATTCCGTATGTATATATGCGCGCTAATGGGTTATAAAATCTAAGTCTGAACATAGCAGGTCTGCGATTCGGCTCGGGCGACCGGGCCGTTTTTGCGGACGGGGGTAGCGCGAAAGGACTGCACATGCGTCAATTTAAGACCGAGAGCAAAAAACTGCTCGACCTCATGATCAACTCCATCTACACCAATAAGGAAATCTTCCTGCGCGAGCTTATCTCTAACGCGAGCGACGCCGTCGACAAGCTCAACTTTAAGAGCCTGCAGGATCCGAGCGTCAAGATCGACCAGGGCGACCTGGCTATTCGCGTTTCCTTTGATAAAGACGCCCGCACCATTACCATCTCGGATAACGGCATTGGCATGACCGCCGAGGAGCTCGAGCGCAATCTGGGCACCATCGCCCATTCCGGCTCCGAGGAGTTTAAGACCGAGAACGCCGAGCAGCAGGGTTCGGATGTCGACATCATCGGTCAGTTTGGCGTGGGCTTCTACTCGGCTTTTATGGTCGCCAGCCATGTGAAGGTCGTCAGCCGCGCCTATGGCGAGGATGTCGCCCATGTGTGGGAATCCGACGGTCTTGAGGGTTACACCATCGAAGACGGCGAGCGCGCCGAGCACGGCACCGATGTCATCCTGACGCTGCGCGAGAACGAGAAGCTCGATGCCGACGGAGAGGCCGAGACCTACGATCGCTTCCTGACCGAGTGGGGCCTCAAGAGCTTGATTCAGCAGTACAGCAACTATGTGCGCTACCCGATTCAGATGATGGTGTCCAAGAGCCGCCAGAAACCCAAGCCCGAGGACGCCGGCGACGATTACAAGCCCGAGTACGAGGACTACCAGGAGCTCGAGACCGTCAACTCCATGACGCCGATCTGGAAGAAGCACAGCTCCGATGTCGAGCAGAAGGACTATGACGAGTTCTACAAGTCCACGTTCCACGACTTTGACGATCCTGCGCGCACCATCAGCTTCCACGCCGAGGGCACGCTCGAGTATGACGCCCTGCTGTTTGTGCCGGGACGCGCGCCGTTCGATCTGTATAGCAAGGACTACGAGAAGGGCCTGTCGCTTTACAGCTCCAACGTCCTGATCATGGAGAAGTGCGACGACCTGCTGCCCGACTACTACAACTTTGTCCGCGGCGTCGTGGATTCTGCCGACGTGTCGCTTAACATCTCGCGCGAGACGCTGCAGCAGAACCGTCAGCTCAAGGCCATTGCCAAGCGTGTCGAGAAGAAGATCACCGCCGACCTTGAGGATATGCGTGACAACGACCGCGAGGCCTATGAGAAGTTCTTTGAGAACTTTGGTCGCGGCCTTAAGTACGGTATCTACTCGAGCTACGGCATGAAGGCCGACGAACTCGCCGACTTGCTGCTGTTCTGGTCTGCCAAGGAGCAGAAGATGATTACCCTGGCCGAGTATGCCAAGGGTATGCCCGAGGATCAGAAGGCCATCTACTACGCCGCCGGCGACTCGCGTGAGCGCTTGGCCAAGATGCCCGTGGTAAAGGGCGTACTCGACCGCGGCTATGACGTGCTGCTGCTGACGCAGGATGTGGATGAGTTCACGTTCCAGGCCATGCGTGAGTACGTGGCTGCCGATATGCCCAAGATCTACGAGGACGATGCTGCCCGCGAGGCTGCCGAGAAGGCCGTGGCCGATGGTGCCGAGCCCGAGGTTGAGGATCGTCACCTGGAGCTCAAGAACGTCGCGACCGGTGATCTTGACCTGGCGACCGAGGACGAGAAGAAGGAGGCCGAGGACGCCACCAAGGAGAACGAGGACCTCTTTAACGCCATGAAGGAGGCGCTCGGCGACAAGGTCGAGAAGGTTGCCGTCTCTGCGCGTCTGACCGATGCTCCCGCGTGCATCACCACCGAGGGTCCGCTTTCGCTCGAGATGGAGAAGGTGCTCCAGAAGGGCCCCGAGGGCGCGCCCGACGGTATGCCCAAGAGCCAGCGCGTGCTCGAGCTCAACGCCAAGCACCCGGTCTTTGCCAAGCTCGTCGCTGCTCAGAAGGCGGGCGATACCGACAAGATCAAGCAGTACTCCGGTCTGCTCTATGACCAGGCCCTGCTGGTCGAGGGCATTTTGCCCGAGGACCCCGTGGCCTTCGCGGCGGCTGTTTGCAACTTGATGTAGTTAGGTAGTTACGCGGTTTTACGAACCGCGTAACGGCTCGACGCTGCCCTCAGTTCCGCCGTTCTAACGAACGGCGGACCAGTCGACGCTGCGCGGGCGCCAGAGCGACAACTTGTCATTCAAAGAGGACGGCATGACCAGAAGGTCTATGCCGTCCTCTTTTCATGCCAATTTGTTCGCTCTGGCGCCCGCTCGCTGGCATTGCCAAAACATCGACGTTGCCGTGGTCCTAAGTAGTCATTGGGGGCGTTTTTGTTTGACTAGTCGTTTAAGAACGTCCCCGATGCTATTTGAATTGCTAATTTGTGCGGGTTGTGGTTTTGTGACATGCTGAAATTAAAGATACTGTACAACTGTACGTTAATTCGTCTTCGTAGTATATTGCTACCCGCAAAACTCAATACCATTGTGCTCTGAGACGCTAAAGCGCCTACGTACAATGGTTGTCGATAGTACGATTTGATTCAACGACAGGATGGATGGCCCAAGCGTGAGTCTCGGCAGCAAACTATCCAATGCAAAGGTGTCCTTTGCGATATTTAAGCGCGACATTAAGCGACTGCTCGTGAACCCCGTCGCCTTGGTGGTTACCCTTGGCGTGTGCGTTATTCCCTCGCTGTATGCCTGGTACAACATCGTGGCTAACTGGGATCCGTACGGAAACACCCAGGGTATCAAGATTGCCATCGCCAACAACGATCGGGGCACCCAAAACGACTTGGTGGGCGAGCTCAACGCGGGCGACCAGGTCGTCGATCAACTCAAGGAGAACGATCAGCTGGGCTGGACCTTCGTTGACTCGGCGGCCGATGCCAAGGAGGGCGTCGAGAGCGGTGAGTACTATGCGGCCATCGTAATCCCCAAGAACTTCTCGGATAACCTGGTTTCGATGCTCGACGGCAACTACCATC
Source organism: uncultured Collinsella sp. (assembly GCA_900541785.1). Taxonomy (GTDB): domain Bacteria; phylum Actinomycetota; class Coriobacteriia; order Coriobacteriales; family Coriobacteriaceae; genus Collinsella. Next base: position 35,388 of record UQKY01000003.1, on the reverse strand, counting down.
AGCCCAAGCTTACGTACTACGTCAATGAGAAGAAGAGCGCTATTGCGCCCAAGGTTACCGACACCGGCGCAAGCACCATCGAGGAGCAGATCAACTCGGAATTTGTCTCCACGGTGGGCGAGACCGTTGCCAGCATTGCCAAGGATGCCGGAGTCGATTTAAAGGACAAGGCAACCCAGGCTCAGGATTCGTTGGCCGGTTCGGTATCAGAGGCTTCTGATACGTTGGGCGAAGTGCGCGATTCGATTGACGACATGAATGCCGCCATCGATAAGACGAGTGGTTCCATTGCCTCGGCAGATGCAGCACTTGCCGGTCTGCAGGGTCAGGCGCCGTCGCTGACGCAGGCGATCTCCCAGGGCAACGACCTGCTGGGCGAGGCTCGCGCCACGGCGGGTAACTCTGTCGCCTCGCTCTCCAAGGCGCTCTCGGAAGGCAGCCTTGCGCTCACCAAGACGTCAGCCTCCGCGAACGCTGCGATTGGCAAGCTGACGGGCACGATCACATCTACGACCACCCGCATCGACAACTCGCTCGAGTCTCTCCAAGCGACGATCGACCACAATAAGGCCGTTATCGGGCACTTGGAAATTCTCGTCAATGACACGTCGACAGGTTCCAAGGAAATTGACGCGCGCATTGTATCGACCATCGATTTGCTCCGCAAGCAGAATGAAAAGCTTCAGAGCATCAAGGACGGTCTGTCTGCACAGTCGAGCGCCATGGCGAATGACGCCGCGGCTGTCTCGGGTGCCAGCGACGCTATCAATAACGCAATCCAGACCGGTGCGACCAACCTTGGCCAGGCCCAGACGGACCTGGGTCAAAACGCGCTGCCGAAGGCCTCGAGCGCGCTTGATTCATTTGCCGCCGTCTCGGGTGATCTGACGGGAATCGTGTCTGGCCTCACGCCTACTATTGCAAGTGCGCGCGGTACACTTTCGCAACTCAACGCTACGCTCGGTCAGGCCAAGACCACGCTGTCCCAGACCGATTCCTCGCTTGCCAAGGTCCAGGACAAGCTCGCAACCGCCGCCAACGACATCGCGGCGCTACAGACCTCCGAGTCCATGGGCGAGCTGGCCGACCTGATGGGCGTCGACGTCGATGACGTTGCTGACTTCATGGCATCTCCGGTCGAGCTGACCTCCAAGTCGATCTATCCGGTTAAGAGCTTCGGCTCGGGCATTGCTCCTTTCTACACCAATCTGGCGCTTTGGGTGGGCGGCTACGTGCTCATCGCCATTTACAAGCTCGAGGTCGATCGCGAAGGCGTTGGCAGCTTTACCGCGCGTCAGGGCTACTTTGGCCGCTGGTTGCTCCTGGTGATCCTGGGCGCGTTGCAGGCCATCATCGTTACGGTAGGTGATCTGGTGATTGGCGTGCAGTGCGTCAGTCCGCTGCTGTTCGTGCTGGGCGGCATCGCCATTTCGTTCACCTACGTCAATATCATCTATGCGCTGTCCACCACGTTTAAGCATATCGGCAAGGCAATCGGCGTCATTCTTGTCATCGTGCAGATCCCGGGTTCGTCGGGCATGTACCCCATCGAGATGATGCCCGGCTTCTTCCAGTGGCTGCACCCGCTGCTGCCCTTTACCTACGGCATCAATCTGCTGCGCGAGACGGTCGGCGGCATGTATTCGTTCAACTACCTGTTTAACCTGTGCATTCTGGGTGTGTTCTTGATCGTGGCGCTCTTTATCGGCCTGCAGCTGCGTCCGCTGCTGCTCAACCTTAACCTGCTCTTTGATAAACAGCTTTCCACGACCGGTATGATGATTTGCGAGTCCAACGACCTGCCGCGCCAGCGCTACTCGCTGCGCACGGCCATGCGTGTCATGCTCGATTCCGATTCGTACCGTCGCGAACTGCTCGATCATGCGGTCGCCTTTGAACATCGCTACCCGTACTACATCAAGGGCGGTTTTGCCGCCGTGGTGGGCGTTCAGGTCCTGCTCTTTGTCCTGTCGACGGTTCTCGATATCGACAATAACGGCAAGATCATCCTGCTTGTCATTTGGATCATCTCGGTTATTGCCATCTGCGGCTGGCTTATCAATATCGAATATATCCGCGCGAGCCTCAATACCCAGATGCGCATCTCGGCGCTTTCGGATGAGGACCTGCGTCGCGAGATGCGCGAACACACGGCCGCCATTCCTGCCGCCCGCCACATGTTTGGCCTCAACGCCAGCGAGCGTGATGCCAAGGGTGGCGATCAGTCCACGGGCCGCTTGCCGCATATAGGCTCGCACCATAAATCTCAGGGCAGCGACAGCACAGCCACAAATGATGGAGATACCACCCCGCTTGGCAAGCACTCCAAAGGAGGTGAGGCATAAATGAAGAACATCCTGCATCTGTTTAAGCGCGATGTCCAAAACGTGTCTCGCTCCGTGATCGGCTTGGTTGTCGTGATGGGCCTCATTATCGTACCGTGTCTGTACGCGTGGTTTAACATCGCCGGCAGCTGGGATCCGTACGGCAACACCGGCAATCTTAAGATCGCCGTGGTCAACACCGATGAGGGTTACGAGAGCGATTTGATCCCCGTCGAGGTTAACGTGGGCGAAAACGTGACCGCCACCCTACGCGGCAACGAGAGCTTCGATTGGGTTGTGCTCAACAATCGCGAAAAGGCTATCGAGGGCGTTAAGTCGGGCGCGTACTATGCTGCCGTCGTTATCCCCAAAACGTTTAGCGCTGACATGATGACGCTTTTCTCGACCGACGTGAAACACGCCGATATCGAGTTTTACGAGAACCAGAAGGCCAACGCCATTGCGCAGATCGTGACCGAGAAGGGTTCGAGCGCCGTTCAGAGCCAGGTTAACGAAACTTTTACCGAGACCATTACGAGCATCGGTCTTAAGACGGTGTCCAGCCTGCTCGATTACATGAGCACCGACCAAGTGAGCAACTTTATCGCCAACCTGTCCTCGACACTCGGCGATTCGGTCCAGGACTTGCAGGACATTCAGGCTAGCGCAACGTCGCTTGCGGGCATTTTGAGCTCCACGTCCGATTCGCTGACGTCGGCGGGCGGTATGCTCAAGCAGTCCGGATCGACCGAGGAGTCGGTGAAGCAGCTCATGCAGCATGCCGAGAGCGGTATTGCCGATTCCGAGCAGGCGCTCAAGTCTGCCAGCGATGCGATTGATGCCGCTATTGATGGGAGCGCGGGTTCGTTCGATAACGTTTCTACCGAGCTCGCAAAGGCATTCGACGCTGCAAACCAGCATGTCGATCTTACGGTGTCTCAGCTCAACGATGGCGCAGCGTCGCTCAATACACGTGCCGACGAGATTGATGCTACGGCCGATAAGCTCCGCAGTCTTGCTGGCCAGGTGAGTAACGATAAGCTCAAGGCAGGGCTTGAGGACGCGGCTGCTGAGCTTGACAAAACCGCGACGGAGTACCGCAACAATGCCAATGAGCTGACGAATATCGCGACGTCGCTCACGAAGAGTATGACAGAGGTTAACAAATCGCGTGCCGAGGTCGATCAGGCAATCGCGGATGCCAAGGCTGGTATCTCGGGCGCCAAGATTGACTACGACTCTATGTTCTCGGTCAAGGCCAAGGAGCTCAAGAAGACTATTTCGGGCGTTTTGGATTCGCTCAAGGGTATCTCGGGCGACCTGGATAGTGCTGTTGCCGGCCTGACCGACGCATCCGGTTCGCTGGCAAAGGGTCTCTCCAAGGCTGCAAAGCTGGTCAACAAGGCTTCCGATCAGCTGGGTGAGGCGTCGGACAAGATCAGTGCGTTTAAGGACGAGCTCGACGGCGCCTTGATGTCGGATGACCTCGCTACGATCAAGACGATGATCGGCAATGATCCCGAGGGTCTGGCCGTGTCGCTTTCCGGCCCTGTCGCACTCGACCGTAAGCCGGTCTATCCAATCCGCAACTACGGTTCGGCCATGGCGCCGTTCTACACGATTCTGTCGCTATGGGTCGGCTCGATCGTACTAGCGGCCATGATGAAGGTCTCGGTTGACGATGAGCTTATCAACGAGCTCATCCCCGTACGCCTGCACGAGATCTATCTGGGTCGTTACCTGTTCTTTGGCGGTCTGGCTCTGCTGCAGGCAACGCTCGTGTGTGCGGGCGACATCCTGTTCTTTGGCATTCAGTGCGACAACCCCCTGCAGTTTGTGCTTGCCGGCTGGGTCGCGAGCCTCGTGTTCTCCAATATCGTCTACACGCTTACGGTATCGTTTGGAGATATCGGTAAGGCCCTCGCCGTCGTGCTGCTGGTCATGCAGGTCGGCGGTTCGGGCGGTACGTTCCCCATCGAGATGACCGGCCCCGTGTTCCAGGCGATCTACCCGTTCCTGCCGTTTACCCACGGCATCAACGCCATGCACGCCGCCATGGCCGGTGCCTACCATATGGAGTACTGGGTTGAGTTGGGCATTCTGGCGAGCTATCTGATTCCGTCGCTGGCCCTGGGCGTCGTCTTCCGCCGCCCGGTCATCAAAGCCAACGACTGGATCATCGAAAAGCTGGAGAGTACTAAATTAATCTAGCGCAACAGCGTGGCGTTACCGGAACATCGAGGTGTGCTCTGCCGATGCTTTAGCGTAGTGAATTGCGTGTGCCGCTTGGTTGTTGATACAGTAGCGGGGCGTGCCGGGGGTCCGGTGCGCCCCGTTTTTATTTGACCATGAGGCGGCACGCAGCCATACGCGTGCGGACACCACGCCCAGTTTGAGTGTGAGGATGTTCCATGGCCCAATACGCTGCCAACGAAATCGAAAACTTGCCCGATAGCCCTGTTGCTCGCGAGGACCTGGGCGCGGGCGGCACCTCCCGCGGCGCCGGCGCTCGCTCGCCGCTGTTCTGGAAGGTTCTGCTCCTTTCGGTGGCGGTCATCTGGGGCTACTCCTTTACCACTATGAAGGACGCACTCGGCACCATTCCGGTGTTTGAACTGCTCTATGTACGCTTTCTGCCCGCAGCGTTGGTCATGTTTGTCGTCTTCCACAAGCGCATCATCGCGCACCTCAACGCTCGCAACCTGATCGTTGGCCTGAGTATGGGCGTGCTCATGTGGGCGGCCTATGCGTTGCAGACGGTCGGTCTGGCACATACTACGGCGGGCAAGAATGCTTTTTTGACGGGCACGTATTGCATCCTTGTGCCGTTTGCGAGCTATTTCCTGAGCGGCGAAAAGCTCACGCGCTACAACTTGGGTGCCGCGCTGCTGTGCCTAGCGGGCATTGGCCTCGTCGCACTCGATAGCGTTGAATTCAACATTGGTGACGTCATTACGCTGGCGGGTGCGGCTTTTTTCGCCATCCAGATGGCGGTGACTGCCAAGTACGGTCGCAAAATGGACATCAACGTCATCACGTTTTGGATGTTTGTGGGCAACGGCGTGCTGAGCCTGGCAACGTCGCTGCTATTCGAGACCCAAGCGCCTCTGTCCGTGTGGACGCCGAGCTTTATCAGTGCGATGGCGTTTCTCTCGGTGGGCTGCACATGCGCGGCTCTGCTCATCCAAAACGTCGGCCTGGCGCATGTCCCGGCCTCGACGGGCTCGCTGCTCCTTTCGATGGAGTCGCCTTCGGGTGTGCTGTTCTCGGTGCTGCTGATGGGGGAGGCGCTCACCTCGCGCCTGCTCGCCGGCTTCGCGCTCATCTTCCTGTCGATTATCTTGAGCGAGACTCACTTCGATTTTTTGCGTCGAAAGCCGCGCCCGCAATTGTAAACAACTTGTTGCGCCGCCCTCCCGGGGCGGCATTTTTTATGCCTCGCCCTTAAAGTAGTACCTTGCACTTTATGCTATCAAAGTGCTTGCTGCAAAAACGATACTGGAGGGCATCTATGGCACCAGCTTTGTCCGATCTTCAACCGCAATCAGCGCCCAAGGCCACCGCGGCGGCGCAGGCCGCTATCGGTGACGGTCTTGTTGCAGAAGCTCAGGCTTTTGCAGACGAGCTCGCTGCGTGGCGACACGATTTACACCAGATGCCCGAGCTGGGTAATAGCCTCCCGCAGACCTCTGCGTATATTCAAGCGCGCCTGACCGAGATGGACATCCCATTTGCCACGCTCGTCGATGGTTCCTGTGTTGTGGGCCTTGTCGGCGTCGGTGCCGCCGCGGCCCAGGGCAATGGCGTCTGCACGGACGAACAGGCCGGTACGGTCATCATGCTGCGTGGCGACATGGATGCCTTGCCCGTTGCCGAAGAATCCGGCGAGCCTTTCGCCTCTACGAACGGCTGCATGCATGCTTGCGGTCACGATATGCACGCGACGGCGCTGCTTGGTGCGGCACGCCTGCTCAAGGCCCGCGAGGCCGAGCTTATCGACGCCAATGCAACCGTCAAACTGCTGTTCCAGCCGGGCGAGGAGACCTTTGAGGGTGCCCGCGCCGCCATCGCCGACGGTCTGCTGCAGAACCCGCGTCCTCAGGTCGCCTTTGCTATGCATGTCAATAGCCAGTCGCCGCTTGGCCTGGTGCTCTACGGCAGCCCGGCGCTCTCGGGCGTGTACGGTTTTCGCATCACGCTGCAGGGCAAGGGCGGCCATGGCTCGAGCCCCGAGATCTGCATCGACCCCATCACGGCCGGCGTCCATGTGCACCTGGCGCTTCAGGAGCTCATCGCTCGCGAAGTGCCGGCGGCCAAGGAGGTCGCACTGACCGTTGGCAAGTTCGCCGGCGGTCAGGCCGCAAATGTCATCCCCGACACTTGTGTGCTCGAGGGAACGCTGCGTGGCTTCGACGTCGAGCTCATGGAGCACCTCAAGACCCGCATCGCGGAGGTCGTCAAAGGCGTGGCCACGACCTATCGTACGCCGGCGACTATCGAGACGCTCTCGGATGTTCCCCCGCTCGTACTCGATGACGACATGACGCAGGCGTCGCTTGGCTACGTGGGCGCGGTGCTGCCCAAGTCCGCCTTCTTGCCACTGTTCCACGCCATGGCGAGCGAGGACTTCGCGTTGATCTCGAGCGAGATCCCGAGTGCGTACTTTACCGTGGGCGCTGCCGTGACTGATACGGACGAGCATTTTGCTCAGCACCATCCCAAGGCACGCTTTAGCGATGCCGAGCTGCCGCTCGGCGCCGCGGCTTATGCGGCAGTCGCTTTGGGCTATATCGCCGACCAGCGGTAGTGCCCAACCTTGCCTTTCAAGCCTGCGGGCATGGCCATAAGGCCTATGCCCTTGTCTTTCAAGGCAATCTTGGGCACTACCGGCGCCATCGTCTCGGGCGTGCTGTTCGATGCCACGGGCTCCTTTGCGAGCACCTGGATTGTGTGCCTGGCGTGCTCCGCGGTCATGCTCGTGTTCCTGCTGGCATCCGAGCCCATCGCCGCCAAGCTGCGCGCGAGCGTGGCGGGGGAGTAGACGCCCGTCGCTCTTTTCCGTTCGCCCCGTTCTGCCCGTGGCTGCCCTGGAAGCCGAATGGATGCTCGTACCATCATTCGGTTTCCAAGGCGGGCCTACGAAATGATCCGTTTTCCTCCGTCCCCAACAGATCACGTGATCCGAAGGGGACGGAGGAAAACGGATCACAAACAGCGGCGGCGCGTCTGGCCGAACGAGCCCCCATACCCTCGTTCGGTCAGACGCGCCGCCGCGTTGCTGCTTTGTGCCGTATAATGTCCACTACCTATGACGCGATACAAAAGAAAGGTGTTTGCCCATGCAGGCACAGAAGGCGGAGGGAACCCGCGACCTTATCGGCGCCGAGATGCGCGCCTGGCAAAAGATGCAGCAGATTGCGGCCGGCGTGTTCGAGCCGTTTGGCTTTAAGCCCATCGAGACGCCCGCGATCGAGCAGGTGGACGTGTTTGTCCACGGTATCGGCCAGTCGACCGACGTCGTTCGCAAGGAGATGTTCCGCGTGTTTAGCGGTGCCAACCTGGAGCGCGTCTTTACCGAAGGCACCGATACCAAGCTTAAGCCCAAGCAGCGCCTGGCCCTTCGTCCCGAGGGCACGGCCGGCGTGGTGCGCGCCGTCGTGGAGAACAACCTGGTGCCCCAGGGCTCCACGCCGTTTAAGGCCTATTATGCCGAGGCCATGTTCCGTGGCGAGCGTCCCCAGAAGGGTCGTCTGCGCCAGTTTCACCAGGTGGGCATCGAGTGGCTTGGCGCTCCCGATCCGGCGGCAGACGCCGAGTGCATCATCATGCTCATGGAGTTCTACAAGCGCCTGGGCTTCGATCTTTCCAAGCTCCGTCTGCTCATTAACTCGATGGGCGATGCCCAATGCCGTCCGGCCTATCGCGAGCAGGTTAAACAGTTCATCCTCGATCACGCCGACGAGATGTGCGATGAGTGCCGCGAGCGCGCCGAGCTCAACCCGCTGCGTGCCTTCGACTGCAAGAACGACCACTGCCGCGAGATCATGGCCGAGGCTCCGCTGATGGGTGACAACCTGTGCGATGAGTGCTGCGAGCACTACGAGCAGGTCAAGCGCTATCTGGATGCCGCCGGTATCGAGTATGTCGAGGATCCCACCTTGGTGCGCGGCCTGGACTACTACACCCGTACTGTCTTTGAGGTCGAGGCCCCTGGCGCCGGCGTCGGCTCCATCGGCGGCGGCGGCCGCTACGATGGCCTGGTCGAGCTCGAGGGTGGCAAGCCCACGGCGGGCGTCGGCTTTGCTGTCGGTTTTGAGCGCGCCCTGCTGGCCCTGCAGGCCTTTGGCAGCGATTTGGGTGCCGATGAGGCCCCGTGCGTCTATGTCGCCAACGCCGGCAAGGAGCTGCGTCAGAACGTCTTTGCCATTACGCAGGAGCTTCGCGCCGCAGGTATCGTGACCGAGGCCGACTATCAGGGTCGTTCGCTCAAGGCCCAGTTTAAGCAAGCCGATAAGGTAGGCGCCAAGCTCATCTTGGTCCTGGGTGGCGACGAGCTTGCCGCCGGCAAGGTCAAAGTGCGCGACATGCAGAGCCATGACGAGGTGCTCGCCGATCTGGACAACGTCGTCGAGGCGGTTCGCGAGCGCCTGTAGCGCATCTTTTTGAGCTTCGGGCCTGCTAACGTGCCCTGCTCATGGAGAGCGATTGTTACGGGGGTGTTTCGCTTTTATGCGGAATGCCCCCGTTTACGTATGCCGCCCACCGAGAAATACGACCATTTAGGGCAAAAACCTTTGCAATGCAGAAAATACTTTTGTGTGGTAAAGCGCAATCAGTGTCGAAAGTATTTCTCAAGCGCCTATAATGAATACCGCATGTTACGTGCATAGAAGGAGGAATGGGAGGAAACGTGGCTGAGAACCTAAGCAACCAGTCTGTACCCGAAGCCGCGGCGCGCGTCGCTGCCGTGGTCAACCGCCTCGTTAACCGAATCGGCTCGAATGCCGAGTCCAGGGAGCGTCTCGCCGAGATCGAGATCCCCGAGGAGCTGCGCGACAATCTGGCGCTGTTCTTGCGCCTGGAGCGCCGTGTGCTTAGCGAGTATGATCCCGAGATCGCGGACCTGTTCGACAAGATTTTGACAGCCGAGATTGTGGTCAATGCCGGCAACCCCGGTACCTGCGCTGCCGACGAAGCCGTCGACGAGCAGGGCGTGCCCACCGCCGACGAGCCCACTGCCGTGGCATTTCGTGAGGTCGTCGATTTGATCGACAGCCTGCCGCTCGATAAGCAGCAGGTCATTGTCCGCGCCTTTACGAGCTTTTTCCATCTGGCAAACCTGTCGGAGGAGAACTACCGTGTGGCGCAGCTGCGCGAGCGCGAGGCCGGTGCGTCGACCGATACCGAGGTCGATCCCGCCAACGAGCTTACCGTTGCCTATCACCAGCTGGTGAATGAGCTGGGTGTCGAGGGTGCCAACGAGCTGCTCGACAAGCTCGAGTTCCACCCTGTCTTTACCGCACATCCCACCGAGGCCCGTCGTAAGGCCGTCGAGGGCAAGATCCGCCGTATCTCCAACCTGCTGGAGGAGCGTCCGCGTCTGGGCGGCTCCGACCTGGTGGAGAACGAGCGCCATATGCTGCAGGAGATCGACGCCCTGGTGCGTACGAGCCCCATCGCGCTCAAGAAGCCCACGCCGGTCGAGGAAGCCGATACCATCATCGACATCTTCGATAACACGCTGTTCGACGTTATCCCCGTTATCTATCGTCGTTTTGACGATTGGGTGCTGGGCGACAAGGCCGGTACTGTGCCGCCGCTGTGCCCGGCGTTCTTCCATCCCGGCAGCTGGATCGGTTCCGACCGCGACGGTAACCCCAACGTCACCGCCAAGGTGAGCCGTGAGGTCGCCGCCAAGTACTTTACGCACATGGTGCTCAAGCTCGAGGACAAGTGCCGCCACATCGGCCGCAACCTCACGCTCGAGGCCACCTACAGCAAGCCGTCGGCCGAGCTCATTAACCTGTGGAACCATCAGGTCGAGATGAGCCCTCGGTACACGGCCCGCGCCGAGCTGATCTCCGAGCACGAGCCGCATCGCGCCGTCATGCTCGTCATGGCCGACCGTCTGAACGCCACCGTGCGTCGTATCACCGACACGATGTATCACAGCGCCGATGAGTTCCTGGATGACCTGCGTGTCGTCCAGCGTTCGCTGGCTGCCTGCGGTGCCGTCCGTGCCGCCTACGGTCCGGTGCAGACCATCATCTGGCAGGTCGAGTCCTTCGGCTTCCACATGGTCGAGATGGAGTTCCGTCAGCACTCCGTGGTGCATGCCCGCGCCCTCAAGGATATCCACGAGAACGGTATCCATGGCGACCTGCAGCCCATGACGCGCGAGGTCATCGACACCTTCCGTGCCATCGGCTCCATCCAAAAGCGCTACGGCAAGAAGATGGCGCACCGCTATATCATCTCGTTCACCAAGAGCGCCCAGCATGTGGCCGACGTCTTTGAGCTTGCCCACCTGTCCTTTGCACACGAGGAGGATGTCCCCGAGCTCGACGTGATCCCGCTGTTCGAGCAGCTCGAGGACCTCGAGGGCTGCGTCGACGTGCTCGACCAGATGCTCACGCTGCCCGTGGTGCAGAAGCGCCTTGCCCAGACCAACCGCCGCATGGAGGTTATGCTGGGCTACTCCGACTCCTCCAAGGATGCCGGTCCTACCACGGCCATGCTCGCGCTGCACTCCGCGCAGGAGCGCATCGCCAAGTGGGCAGAGAAGAACGATATCGACCTGGTGCTCATGCACGGTCGCGGCGGTGCCGTGGGCCGTGGCGGCGGCCCGGCCAACAAGGCCGTGCTGGCTCAGCCCAAGGGTTCGGTCAACTGCTTCTTTAAGCTCACCGAGCAGGGCGAGGTCATCTTTGCCCGTTACGGCAACCGCACGCTGGCTCAGCGCCATGTTGAGTCCGTTGCCGCCGCAACGCTTTTGCAGTCGGCCCCGAGTGTCGAGAAGACCAACACCGAGACCACGCAGAAGTTCTGGGATATGGCCGAGAAGCTCAACGCCGCAAGCCACGAGCGCTATCTGGACCTGCTGAACACCGAGGACTTTACACCGTGGTTCTCGACCGTGACGCCGCTGACCGAGGTCGGCTTGCTGCCGATCGGCTCGCGTCCCGCCAAGCGCGGCTTGGGTGCCAAGTCGCTCGACGACCTGCGTACCATTCCGTGGATCTTCAGCTGGAGCCAGGCGCGCATCAATCTGGCCGCTTGGTACGGCCTGGGTACCGCCTGCGAGCAGTTTGGCGATCTGGACCAGCTTAAGGCTGCCTACCAGGAGTGGCCGTTCTTCCGCACCTTTATCGACAACATCGAGATGTCGATCGCTAAGACCGATCAGCGCATCGCCAAGATGTATCTGCACCTGGGCGATCGGCAGGATCTGTCCGAGAAGGTCTTCACCGAGATGCAGCTCACGCGTAAGTGGGTCCTTGCTATCGTCGGTGACGAGTGGCCGCTGCAGCGCCGCCGCGTGCTCGGCTGCGCCGTTCGCGTGCGTAACCCCTACGTCGACGCCCTGTCCATCGCACAGGTCCGCGCCCTTCGCGAGGTGCGTATGAACCAGGACGAGATGGCCGAGGAGAAGAAGGCCGAGTACATGAGCCTGATTCTTTCGACTGTGACCGGCGTCTCGGCGGGTTTGCAGAACACGGGGTAATCGATAGCCCTGTAGTCGTTGTCCGGGGCCGCCGTATGTTTTCTTTCCGGCGCGTCCTCGGACATGCAAGAAGCCCTCGCTGCGCACTTCGTGCGGCGAGGGCTTCTTGCGTCCTGCGGAATGCGCCGGAAAGAAAACATACGGCCGCCCCTACGATGTCCGGTCTTCGGTGGATTACTTGCTGGGGAAATAATGGCGCGCTTCGCGCGCTTGGAAAGGGCTTCGTGCTGCGGAATGCATTCAGAGGGAAACCCATCGGGTCCCTTCGTCCTCGGTCTTCGGGGATTAAAGCTGATGAAAATAAAGTGCGCTTCGCGCCTAATGTGGAGTGCGGAGAGGGCTTCTTGCGTCCTATGGAGTGTGCCTAAAAGTAAACTAATGGCGGGCCCTGCGATGTCCGACCTTTGGCGGATCAGCCGCTGGGTGAGGGTGGTGCTTGGGGCGACGTGCAAAAAACGGAGTTTTCAGCAGCCAAAGATTGATGCATAAGGCCATAGCCGGCTTTCGCTGCCTTTGTTGATGCTTTTGCACGACAATTGGGCCTTGGCGATGCCCGTATACGGCTGGTTTCTCGCCGTATGCTATCCAGATGGGACGAGTCATGAGGACTATCTACCTTTTGAAAGACTTTTGACACCAAAATCTTATCCCGCGATGCTGAATACTCGCAAAAATGCACGCTCCGGAGGGTACTACCCTGTTACGGTTTGAAATCCATGCACCATTTTATGCAATATATTAACGCATTTATGCAAAATGGCTTACATGCGTACATCTCGGGGTAGATGTTTGCCTCGAGGCTGCGTAAGTCATCCTGTCTATTGTGTCTTTTACAGGCGGCTGCGGTCCCGTTTGGGATCGCGGCCGTTTTGTTGTGGGTCAAATATGAACGTTGTGTTAATGACTCGGTGGACGGTGGTGTTTTTCGGTGAGCGGCGTATCCTTCCAACGGTTTATCTAGTGTGTCAGTTGAAAGGAAGAGGGCGCTCGTCATTGTTTGAATGTGAACTGCCGTTTGACCACAAGACGTTGCATCTGGAGCTCGAGGATAAGAACTTTGCAGGTGTGATGGAAGGTCATCAAAACGAGTTTAAGACCACGAAATCGCAGGAAGAGCTGGTGGAGGAGTCACTTGCCAACCCTTACGGCTCGCCTTCGCTCGAGGAGCTCTGTGCTGGCAAGAAGGATATCGTCATCATTAGCTCCGACCATACGCGTCCCGTTCCCTCGCGTGTGACGATGCCTATTCTGCTGCATCACATCCACTCTGCTGCGCCTGAAGCGCGCGTTCGCATTCTGGTTGCTACGGGTATGCATCGTCCGTCGACGCACGAGGAGCTCGTCAACAAGTACGGCGAGGAGATCGTTGCCAACGAGGAAATCGTTATGCACGTCGCGACTGACGACAGCATGATGAAAAAGATCGGCACCCTGCCTTCTGGTGGCGAGTGCATCATCAACAAGATTGCCGTCGATTGCGATCTGCTGCTTGCCGAGGGCTTCATTGAGCCGCACTTCTTTGCCGGTTTCTCTGGTAGCCGCAAGTCCGTCCTGCCTGGCATCGCCAGCTACAAGACCATCATGTACAACCACAACGGTCAGTTTGTGAACGATTCTCATTCGCGTGCCGGCAACCTGTGCCACAACCACGTGAGCGAGGACATGTTTGCCGCTGCCGAGATGGCTCACCTTGCCTTTGTGCTTAACGTTGTGCTCAACGGCAAGCACGAGGTCATCGGCTCCTTTGCCGGCGACATTCACAAGGCACACGAGGCTGGCTGCGAGTTCGTGAAGAGCCTTGCCGGCGTTGAGCCCGTCGAGTGCGAGATCGCCATCACCACCAACGGCGGCTACCCGCTCGATCAGAACATCTACCAGGCCGTGAAGGGCATGTGCGCTGCCGAGGCCACACTTCCCGAGGGCGGCGTGATTATCGATGTCGCCGGTTGTGCCGACGGTCACGGCGGCGAGGGCTTCTATCACAACATCGCCGACAACGACCCGGCGGAGTTTGAGCGCGCCTGCATCGATCGTCCTAAGGACGAGACCCTGCCCGACCAGTGGACGAGCCAGATTTTCGCTCGCATCCTGGCACATCATCCCGTGATTATGGTCACCGACCTGTGCGATCACCAGATGCTCAAGGATATGCACATGACGCCGGTCAACACTATCGAGGAGGCGCTCAAGCTCGCCTTTGAGATGAAGGGTGCTGACGCCAAGGTGGCCGTCATTCCCGATGGCCTGGGCGTTGTCGTCGCGCAGCACTAGCGTGCGGCCTAAACGAATCGTTTATAACCGACAAGAAAGATAAGGTTTTATGCTTACCAAACTCCTTTGCGAATTCGGCGCAACGGCCCTCATGATCATCTTTGGCGTGGGTGTACACTGCGATACCGTGCTCAAGGGCACCAAGTATCAGGGCTCTGGTCATATGTTTGCCATCACCACTTGGTCTTTCGGCATCTCGGTCGCCCTGTTTATCTTTGGCGGCGCCGTGTGCATGAACCCCGCCATGGTGCTTGCCCAGTGCATCGTCGGCCTGGTGCCGTGGAGCAGCTGCATCCCCTTCATGGTTGCCGATATGCTCGGCGGCTTTGTGGGCGCCGTAATCGCGTGGTTGATGTATGCCGATGAGTTCAAGGCTTCCGATGGTGTCATCGACCCCGTTGCCCAGCGCAACATCTTCTCGACCAACCCCACCACCGAGGGCACGAACTATGCGCGCAACTTCTTCTGCGAGGCTATCTGCACCTTTGTGTTCATCAGCGCCATCCTTGCTGCCGCTAGCCGCGCTGGCGAGAACGTTCTGATGCTCGCTATCTGCGTCGGTCTGATCGTTTGGGCCGTTGGCATGGGCATGGGCGGCATCACCGGCTTCGCCATGAACCAGGCTCGTGACCTTGGTCCTCGCATGGCCTATCAGGTGCTGCCGATCAAGAACAAGGCTGACAACAACTGGAAGTATGGCCTGCTTGTTCCTGGCATCGCGCCGTTTGTCGGCGCCGCTCTGGCCGCGCTGTTTGTGCACGGTTTCTTGGGCATGTTCTAGTCCAAGGCTACATAGTTGTCCGCTGGCCGCATGGGGTAACTTCCCAGCGCGTCCTCGGACATGCAAAAAGGCTCGCTGCGCACTTCGTGCGGCGAGCCTTTTTGCGTCCTGCGGAATGCGCTGGGAAGTTACCCCATGCGGCCAGCTGCGGGGTCTTTGCTGCGCTCGAGCAAGCAACCCAACATATAAATCTGAATTTGGATTTGGATGGGAGGGGCTTGTTGCTGTTGGGGGCGTTGAAACGCGAGCGGCACTTTGGGATGCGTGGCGGCCTGGGTTGGGGCGATGCTTTGGGATGAGCTACTTATTTAGGTGAAGAGGGGTTTTATGGCTGATAGGTAGTCTTTGGCTACGTCCTCTTTTGGGGCTTCGAAGTTGTGCCAGGCCCACCATTGGACCATTCCTACGAAGCTCGAGGCTATGTGGTGTAGTAGGAAGCTGCGATTCATGGTGGCGGCGGGGCCGTTTGGGTCGGTAGGGACGGTTTCGGCTGCGCGCGACATGATGGTCTTGCGTAGGCAGTCGGCGAAGACGCGTGAGCCGGCGCCGGCTACCAGCGCTCGAACGCCCTGGCGACACTCCCAGAGATTGTTGAGGATATGCTCGACCTGCACGAGTGGGTCGTCGAGTGGTGTGCCATCGTCGTCGAGGGCGTGGGCGCAGATGTCGCTCACGAGCTCGGATAGTAGGTCGTCTTTGCTCTTAAAGAGGCCGTAGAATGTCGCGCGGCCTACGTGAGCGCGCGCGATGATGTCGCCGACGGTGATCTTGCCGTAGTCCTCCTCGCGAAGGAGCTCGGAAAACGCCGTGACAATAGCGGCGCGGCTTTTGATTTTGCGGGCATCCATGGCTATGCATCCACGTGAACAAGCAGGCAACGGAGCGTGCCGGAGCAGCCCTCGTAGGGGCGCTTACCGGCGCCGTAGCCGACGGCCTCGATGCGGTAGCAGGCCGGCAGATGCTCGGACGTGCGCAGCGCGGTGACGATGGCGGCGCCCGTGGGCGTCACGAGCTCGCCGGCGACCGGTGCAGGCGTGAGGGCGATATTGCCTGCTTGGCATAGGTTGACGACGGCGGGCACCGGGATGGGCATAAGGCCGTGGGCACAGTTGATGGTGCCGTGACCCTCGGAGAGCGACTCGACCACGATGTCCTCGATACCCAGGTCATCGAGGCAGATGGCGACTGAACAGATGTCAACGATGGAATCGATGGCGCCTACCTCGTGGAACATGACGGTCTCGGGCGTTTTGCCGTGAGCCTTGGCCTCGGCGGCGGCGAGCGCGGTAAAGATGGCGAGCGCGCGTCGCTTGGCGCCATCGCTTAGCTGCGAATTCTCGATAATTTCCGTGACGTCGGCTAGCGAGCGGTGATGATGGTGGTGGGTGTGGTGATGGTCCTCGTGGCCATGACCGTGGCCCTCATGGTCATGCTCGTGGCAGTGCTCGTGTTCGTGTCCGCCATGATCATGATGGTGATGCTCATGCTCGTGCGTGTGCTCGCCAGCTGCTTCGTTGCCGTAGAGCCAGGCCATGTCGTGATCATGGTTCTCGAGCTCCTCTGCCAGCTGAACGTCAAAGTCGCAGGCGTCGATGCCATGCTTGTTTACGCGTGTAACGGCAATCTCAAAGCCGTCGATCGGCAGCGTGGCGAGCTGTTCGCGCAGGTGCTCCTTGCTGGCGCCCAGGTCGAGCAGGGCCGCGACGGTCATGTCGCCGCTGATGCCCGAGGTGCCGTCGATGATAAGCGTGTGCTGATGGTTGGACATGGAATGCTCCTTAACGGGCGCAGGGCGTGCCAGCGCTCAGATGATTGATAAGACTTGCCTGGTAGGCGGCACCAAAGCCGTTGTCGATGTTGACAACCGAAACGCCGCTGGCGCAGGAGTTGAGCATGGCGAGCAGCGCGGCTACGCCGCCAAAGCTTGCGCCATAGCCCACGCTGGTGGGGACGGCGATGACCGGACAGCTCACCAGGCCGCCGATAACGCTCGCCAACGCGCCCTCCATGCCGGCGACGGCAATGATCACCTGCGCCTGGGCAAGTTCCTCGGCATGAGCGAGCAGGCGGTGCAGGCCGGCGACACCTACGTCGTAGAGGCGATCGACCTCGTTGCCGTAGAACTCGGCCGTCAGTGCCGCCTCTTCGGCGACGGGCAGGTCGCTCGTGCCGGCGCAGGCGACGACGATGCGTCCGTTGCCGGTGGGGGAGGGCTTGCCACCCACGAGGGCGAGCTGGGCGTCCGGGACATATCCCAGGTCAATGTCGTTGCCGAGAAGCTCAGCGGTGCGCGCGGCTTTTTCGGCATCCAAGCGTGTGACCAGGATGCGCTCCTGGTCTGCATCGAGTAATGCTTTGATAATGGCGGCAATTTGCTCGGCGGTTTTACCGGCACCGTAGACAACCTCGCCGGCTCCCTGGCGCACTCCGCGCGAAAGATCGAGCTGCGCAAAGCCCAGATCGGCGGTTGGCGCCGTCTGGATGCGCGTGAGGGCGTCGGCAGGGGTGACTGATCCGCCGGCAACATCGCTCAGCAGCTGCTCAAGATCTCGCTTATCCATATATGTTCCCTTCGACGGCGCAAAGTCTAGCACTCAAAGGGTATGTTTCAGAACACTAAGACAAAATTGTTCGGAAACTATAGGACAGACTGATTCAATTGTTAGACGGATCGGCTAGTCGCGCAGGATGATGTCCATGGCGAGCATCAGGTTGCGCTCGTCGATGGTAAACGGGGCGGCTTTACGCGTCTTGGGCTTGGCACAAAACGCGATGCCCGTGCCCGCGGCCTGGATCATGGGGATGTCGTTTGCCCCGTCGCCAATAGCGACCGTGTGGGCCATGTCGACGCCGCACTCAACTGCCCAGTCCAGCAGCTGGATGAGCTTGGACTCCTTGGTCACAATGTCTGCCGCCAGCTTACCGGTGAGCTTGTCGTCCACGACCTCCAGACGATTGGCCAGGCAAAAGTCGATGCCCGCGGCAGCCACGATCTTGTCGGCGACCTCGTGGAAGCCACCGCTTACCACGCCGACCTTCCAGCCTTTGCTGTGCGCCGAGCGCACAAGCTCCAGCGCGCCGGGGGTAAACGTCACGCGCTCAAAGGTGCGCTCGAACACACTCTCGTCCAAGCCGGCAAGCAGCCCCACGCGCTCCTCGAGCGCCTGCTTAAAGTCGAGCTCGCCGCGCATGGCGCGCTCAGTGATCTGCGCCACTTGCTCGCCTACGCCGGCCTCCTCGCCCAACAGGTCGATAACTTCCTGGTTGATGAGCGTGGAGTCGATATCCATAACGATGAGGCGTGCAGTCATGGCGGGCCTTTCCGAGTGCAGTTGTATTGGGGCACATTGTCGCACGTCGCAAGCCTGGGCGACGGCCACGGTGCGTCAATTGTTGCGTCTCCGTCAAGTCTTTGGGCAAGAGCTACTTTTTCGCGGCACATCGACGCGGGTGCGATAAGATAGAACGCCATGTCCGGCTGCGCGGTTTACGCAGGCTGGGCAAATCTGTACGACGCCGCCCGGAACGACACGGGGCGGCACAGATCCATAAAGGAGGATCACTGGTATGAGCCAGACCCGTCCCATTGACGAGCATTCCATGCACACCCGTACCTGCGGCGAGCTTCGCTTCGAGAACGTGGGCGAAGAGGTCACCCTCACCGGTTGGGTGAGCCGTCGCCGCGACCACGGCGGCCTTATCTTCTGCGACCTTCGCGACCGCGAGGGCATCACGCAGCTCACCTTCGACCCCGAGCACTCCGACGGCGATGCCTTTAAGATCGCCGAGACCATGCGTCCCGAGTGGCCCATCAAGATTCACGGCGTCGTGCGCGCTCGTGGCGAGGAGACCACCAACACCAAGCTCGCGACCGGCGAGATCGAGGTCCTGACCGACCACGCCGAGGTGCTCAACACGTCCGTCACCCCGCCGTTCCAGATCGAGGACGGCATCGAGACCAGCGAGGACACCCGTCTACGCTATCGCTATCTTGACCTCCGTCGTCCCGAGATGATGGCCAACCTCAAGCTGCGCTCCGACTTTACCTTTGCCATTCGCGAGGCGCTGCACAACCGTGAGTTCATGGAGGTCGAGACGCCCTCCCTGTTCAAGTCCACGCCCGAGGGCGCCCGCGACTTCATCGTCCCCAGCCGCATCCAGCCGGGCAACTTCTACGCCCTGCCGCAGTCCCCGCAGCTTCTGAAGCAGCTGCTCATGGTCGGTGGCGTCGAGCGCTACTACCAGGTTGCCAAGTGCTTCCGCGACGAGGACCTGCGTGCCGACCGTCAGCCCGAGTTCACCCAGGTCGATATCGAGATGTCCTTCGTGGACCAGAACGATGTCATGAGCGCGCTCGAAGAGGTTCTTGCCGATGCCTTCGGTCGCATGGGTGTCGAGATGCCCACGCCGCTGCGTCGCATGAACTACTGGGATGCCATGGACACCTATGGCTCCGACAAGCCCGATACCCGCTATGGCATGCACCTGGTCGACCTGACCGACATCTTTGCCAACTCCAAGTTCAAGGTCTTTGCGACTGCCGCAAACGAGGAGGGCTCCGTCGTCAAGGCCATCAACGCCAAGGGCGCCGGTGCCTGGGCACGTGCCAAGATCGATAAGCTCGCCGGCGTGGCCTCCACGTTTGGCGCCAAGGGCCTGGCATGGATCGCCTTCCGCGAGGACGGCTCCATCAACAGCCCCATCGTCAAGTTCTTCTCGGACGAGGAGATGGCGGCTCTGCGCGAGCGCATGGACGTCGAGCCCGGCGACCTTGTGATGTTCGCCGCCGGCCCGCGCCTGCTCTCCGACGAGATTCTGGGCGGCATGCGTTCTCACATGGCCAATGCGCTCGAGATCAAGCGCGAGGGCCACGACTTCCTGTGGGTCGTCAACTTCCCGCTGTTCCACTGGGATGAGGACCGCAAGGCTTACGCTGCCGAGCACCAGCCGTTCACTCTGCCGACCGAGACCGACATCGCCAAGATCGAGGCCGACCCGTTGGCAGCCGGTTCGTGCACCTACGACTTTGTCATGGACGGCTTTGAGGCCGGCGGCGGCGGCATGCGTATCCACAACGCCGAGATGCAGATGTCCATGCTCAAGCTCCTGGGCTTTACCGAGGAGCGCGCCGAGTCTCAGTTCGGCTTCCTCATGGAGGCGCTCAAGTTTGGTGCGCCCCCGATGGGCGGTTTTGCTCTGGGCCTGGACCGCGTGTGCATGCTGCTCACCGGCTCCGACTCCATCCGCGACGTCATGGCGTTTCCCAAGACGGCCAGCGGCTCCGACCTTATGTCGGGCGCCCCGAGTGCCGTTAGCGGCGCCCAGCTCAAGGACGTCAGCCTGCGCCTGATGTAGGCGAGCGGCTACATCTTGCTTGCAACGAGGGAAGGACGTGTGTCTTCCCTCGTTTTTTATACGCCGAGGTTGCGAGGGTATAGGTTGACTGGGCGTCGCGGAAACTACGACCCGGAATTTGCGTCCAGAACGGGTCGCGCTTTCCCAAGGGGGGTCCTCTGGGAAAGTGCGACCAAGAATTCGGCAAAATAATGGGGCACAGTTTCCGGTTGAGCTGTCTAACGGAAACTGTGCCCCAGAATGAGCGCTCAAAACGGGGCAGGCTTTCCGCAACAACTGTCTGGCAGAAAGCCTGCCCCAGTTTCTTATAGCGAGTCTCTCTGGATCAGCTGCATGTGCATCACGGAGGTGGTGGGCTCGGCACCCTTGATCATGTCGAGCGCAATGTTGGCGGCCATGTGTCCTTCTTCGCGCAGGGGCTGGCGGACGGTCGTGAGCGCGGGGACGCAGCGCGCCGCAATCTCGTGATCGTCGAAGCCGACGACAGAAACGTCCGCAGGAACGGATAGGCCTGCCTCGTTGAGTGCGGTGATGACGCCAGCCGCGATACGGTCCGATCCGCAGAGCACGCCATCGAAAGCAATCTTGCGCGCGAGAATCAGGTGCATGGCCTGATAGCCGTCTCCGCTGTTCCAGCCGGTATAGATAACGTTTGCGTCTGGGAGGTCTTCGCCCAAGACGGCGCGGTAGCCGCGCAGGCGGTCGACAACAGCGGGGTTGTCTTGCGGTCCCAACACGGCGACGATATCTTTGCGGCCGCGCCCCTTCATGGCGAGTGCCGCAAAGCGTCCGCCCTCTTCGTCGTCAGAGTAGACCGTCGAGAACACATCGCGATAGGGGTGGCCCTCGAGCTGGCCGCACAACACGGTGGGTACGCCCAGCTCGCGCAGCACCTCGAGCAGCTCGCTGCCTTTGTAGGGAGAGACGTCGATCACGGCGTCGAACGAGCGGCGCTCAAAGTGCTCGCGTGCGCGGTTGCGCTCATGCGTAGAAGACGCCTGCAAGATAACGGGCAGATAGGACGACTCCGACAGTTCCTCGGTAATGCCGCTCAAAAACTCGCTATAGGTGGGGTCGCTGAAGAGTTCACTCAGAGGCTCGGTCACGAGCACGGCGATGATTTCCGTGCGCCCGACAGCGAGCGCTCGGCCACGAGCGTTGGGGACAAAATTGACTTCCTTGGCCGCCGCGCGGACGCGCTTTTTGGTTTCCTCGCTAATGCGGGGCGAATCGTTGAGGGCGCGCGATGCCGTGGAGCGCGACACGCCGGCAGCTGCGGCAACCTCGGCAAGCGTAGGTGCGGTGCGAACTGGTTGTGTCATGGCGTCTCCTGGAAAATGCGGTCGATGTTGTCACTGATACGGGCTAGTGCGGATACAGCTTACTATAGTGCGCCTGAACAGCGTTCATGATATCCGGTGACCGGTGTCGTTTTGCAACCAAGCCGAAATCGAATACGTCTCGTGTGGGTGAGATATCAGCGGGCGTGGAGGTTGCCTACGAGCTTAAGAACGATGTCTTGTGCTGAGTTTCGATACTCAGGGTGACATAAGTGTTGCGATTGTACAACCGGTTGCACCGTTAACCCGGCCAAATCGACCGTTCAGCGGACAACCGGTTACACAGTATTTTGCATCGCCCGTAAGATAAGGACAACCGGTTGCACAAGAATCACTACGATGACGAAGGAGCATCACCATGGACGCCATTAACGATTGGGAAAACCAAGCGCTCACCCACAGGAGCCGCCTGGCACCCCATGCGTACTTCATGGGTTACGAGACCGCCGATCTCGCCGCTACGTACAGCCGCGAGCTGTCGCGCGGGTTTGTCCAGCTGTCCGGCTCGTGGCAGTTCCGCCTCTTTGAGGGGCCTGCTGCCGTCTCTAACGAGGAGCTTTCCACGTACGAGCCCGAGTGGGATCACGTGGAGGTTCCGCACCTGTGGCAGGTAGACGGCTATGGCAACCTTGCCTACACCGACGAGGGTTTCCCGTTCCCGGTGGATCAGCCGTTCGTTCCCTCTGACGATCCCACGGGCGTGTACCAGCGCATCGTCAATCTTCCCGCCGTGCCTGCCGGCGCTCGCGAGATCATTCGCTTTGACGGCATCGAGAGCTATGGCGAGCTGTACGTCAACGGCAAGTTTATCGGCATGACCAAGGGCTCGCGCCTGTCTGCCGAGTTCGACGTGACCGACGCGCTCGTCGAGGGCGATAACCTGTTTGCGGTCAAGGTCCTGCAGTACAGCGATGGCAGCTATATCGAGGATCAGGATATGTGGTGGGCCTCGGGCATCTTCCGCGATGTGTACCTTATGCAGCGTCCCGCCGCGCACCTGGTCGACTTTAGGTTCCGCACGCACCGCGAGGGCGATACCGCTCTGATTACGCTCGATACGGTTGCCGAGGGCGCTTCCCGCGTTGTGTTTACGCTCAGCGATGGCGAGAACGTGGTGGCTACGGGCGAGTGCGTCGACGGCCATGCCGAGTGCAGCGTTGCCGATGCCCACTTCTGGAATCCCGAGGACCCCTTCCTCTATGACCTTACGTTTGAGGTCTACGACGGTGACCAGGTCAGCGAGTACGTCCCGCATCGCCAGGGCCTTGCCGAGGTGACGGTCGAGGGCAATCATATCTACCTCAACGGCACCTACTTTAAGATGCATGGCGTCAACCGCCACGATCACGACGATCACAAGGGCCGCGCCGTGGGCCTCGATCGTATGCGCCGCGACCTGGAGCTCATGAAGCAGCACAACATCAACGCGGTGCGCACGTCCCACTACGCCAACGACCCGCGCTTTTACGAGCTGTGTGATGAGTATGGCATCATGCTGGTCGCCGAGACCGATATGGAGAGCCATGGCTTCGAGAATATCGGCAATATCGCCCTGGTCACCGACGACCCGGCATGGGAGCCGGCCTACGTCGACCGCATCGAGCGCCTGGTGATGCAGGAGCGCAACCACGCCTGCATCATTATGTGGTCGATGGGCAACGAGAGCGGCTATGGCTGCAACATCCGCGCGATGTACGCCAAGGCTCACGAGCTCGATGGTCGCCCGGTCCATTACGAGGAGGACCGCAACGCCGATACCGTCGACGTCATTTCCACGATGTACTCCCGTGTGTCGCAGATGAACGACTTTGGTGAGCATCCGTTCCCCAAGCCGCGCATCAACTGCGAGTACGGTCACTCCATGGGCAACGGCCCCGGAGGCCTGTCCGAGTATCAGGAGGTCTTCGATCGCTGGGATTGCATCCAAGGCCAGTTTATCTGGGAATGGTGCGACCACGGTTTGGCTGCTGTGACCGAGGACGGCGTTGCCTACGATATGTATGGTGGCGACAACGGCGATTACCCCAACAACAGCAACTTCTGCATCGATGGCATGGTGTTCCCCTGGCAGCAGCCGAGCCCGGGCCTTACCGAGTACGGCCAGGTCATCTGCCCGGTTCGCATGGCTTATGACGCCGAGGCGGGCGAGCTGACTGTCACCAACAAGCGCTGGTTTACCACCCTCGAGGATGTTTGCCTGTCGGCGGAGACCCTGGTGGACGGCGACGTGGTCTGCCGCAAGACGCTCATGCCCGGTGCGGTTGCCCCCGGTGAGTCCGTCCAGCTTCCGCTGGTGATTCACGAGGCCGCGGTAGGCGAGACCCTGCTGACTGTGCGCGCCTACACCATGGCCGCTCACGTCTGGTGCGAGCCGATGTTCCAACTGGGCGCAAACCAGTTTGCCATCGCAAACCATCCGGCGCCGGCCATTGCGGCTCCCACTCGTCCTGAGCTTACGGTCGAGGAGACCGAGCAGGAGATTCGCATTCACTCCCTCAACGGCGAGCTGACCTTCAGCAAGGTAAACGGCACCGTGAGCGAGTGGAAGGCATCCGGCCGTGACGTCATGGCCTCTGGTCCCCAGGTTGGTTTTTGGCATCCGCTCGTCGACAACCACGCCCAGGAGTACGACTCCCTGTGGAAGGACAACTTCATTGATGTAATGCAGACGTCCACCCGCAAGGTTTTTTGGAAGCAGGATGGCAATGCGGTCGTCGTGACCGTGAGCCAGCGTATCGCTCCTCCCGTCCGCGCGTTCGGCATGCGCGTCGAGCTCGTCTACACCGTGCTTCCGAGCGGTCGTGTCGACCTCAAGGTTTCCGGCGAGCCCTACGGCGACTATTCGGACATTATCCCGCGCATCGGCATCTCCTTTGAGGTTCCCGGTTGCGATCGTGCCGTCGAGTGGTATGGCCACGGTCCGGGCGAGAACTATCCGGACTCGCTGCGCGCCAACCCGGTCGGTCATTACCGCACCACGGTCGACGACATGTTCACGCCCTACGTTATGCCTCAGGACTGTGCCAACCGCGAGGGTACCCGCTGGGTTGCCCTGCGCTCTAGCCACGGTGATGGCGTGCTGGTGACTCGTCCGGCCGACGCCGCTTCCAACCCGTTCTCGTTCTCGGCATGGCCCTATAGCTGCGAGGCCATCGATAACGCCAAGCACGTCTACGACCTTGTCAAGGGCGATACGGTCACGGTCAACATCAACGACCAGTTGCTCGGCCTTGGCTCGAACTCTTGGGGTTCCGAGGTGCTCGATTCCTATCGCACCCGTTTTGAGAGCTTCAGCTTTGAGGTGTCCCTGCGACCGCTGACGTCTGCCGATTTGGCTCAGGCGCTGGCACCCATTAAGGAGGCATAAGCCATGCATGTCTTTAACTCGCGCGCCGATTTCGACGCTCAGATGAAGTCCGTCAAGAAGTGGATGCGTACCGGCCAGGCGCTCGACGGCGTTTCTGAACTGCAGCACGATGTGGCGTACTCCATCGGCGACTCGCTGGTGTACTGGTGGGTCTATGCCCGCGAGGCCGCAACCGCCGACCTGGTCGGTCACCGTCGCTACCATGCCGTGCTCGCTCCGCTCGACGGCGACCTGACCGTCGAGGTTGCCCCCAAGGCAGGCCTCACCTGCACCCGCGCCTACAGCGATATCGATGATCGCGAGCGCTTTGAGGGGGCGGGGGAGACCGTGACGATTCCCGCCGGCGGCGTTGCCGTCGTCGAAATTGACGAGGCCTACCGTGTCGTGGCCGATGCCGCGGATCCCCGCGTCGTGGTACTGCACGTGACGGTCGAAGGTTATTCCTTCCCCAACAAGTAGTATTCGTCCGCCTGGACGTTTGCTTCGCGCCGTTAAGGGGGATGGCTTTGTTGACTCCCTTTTCCCCATTCCCCTTAGCAGGTGCGCCGTCCGTGTTTGCACTTGCAGCTCGGACGGGTTTAGATGACATTTAATAGATGATTGGGAGGGCTTATGAGCTCTGAAAAACGAGGAACGATTGGTTCGTTCGCTCTGCTGGGCATGACGGTTGCCGCCGTGTTCGGTATCAAGAACATCATCAACAACAACGCGGCCATCGGCTTAGCAGCCGCGCCGTCGTTCTTCTTCGCCACGCTTTTGTACTTTGTCCCCTATACCCTGGTTACCGCCGAGTTCGTCGGCCTTAACAAGGACTCCGAGTCGGGCGTGTACGCATGGGTTAAGACCTCGATGGGTGGTCGTTGGGCGTTCCTGACGGCATTTAGCTACTGGTTCGTTAACCTGTTCTTCTTTGCGTCCGTCCTGCCCAACGTCATCATCTACGCGAGCTACGTGTTCTTTGGTGCCAACGCCGAGCTTTCGCAGCTGTGGATCACCATTATCGAGATCGTTGTCTTTGCTATCGCCACGTGGGTTTCGACCAAGGGCGCTAAGTGGATCGGCTCCATTTCCTCCTTCGGTTCGACCGCGGCTCTCGGCCTGACTGCCGTGTTCATCCTGCTGTCCCTGGCTGCTGCCTTTGGCGGCGTTGAGTTCGCTACGGCTCCCACGCCCGCCAACATGGCTCCCGACATGAGCAACTTCGCCACTATGTGGGGCTTCTTCGGTACGCTTGCCTGGATCATCCAGGGCGTTGGCGGCGCTGAGTCTGTCGGCGTGTTCCTTAACGACCTTAAGGGTGGCGTCAAGGCCTTCGTGCGCACCGTCGTTATCGCCGGCCTGACCATCGGCCTTCTGTATGCAGGCGCTTCGCTGCTGGTCAACCTGTTCATTCCCGAGGGCGGCGTTGCCATCTCCACCGGCATCTTCGACGTGTTCGGCGCTGTCTTTGCCCACTTTGGCATTCCTATGGAAGTGTCCACGCGCGTCATCGGCTTGATCCTTCTCGCCGCCACGCTGGGCTCCCTCATGATGTGGACCTCTGCTCCCATCAAGGTTTTCTTCACCGAGATCCCCAAGGGTGTCTTTGGTAGCAAGATCGTCGAGCTCAACGAGCACGGCATTCCCGCCCGCGCTGCCTGGCTGCAGTTCGCCATCGTCGTCCCCATCCTGATCATCCCGGCCCTGGGCTCCGGTAACCTCGACGACCTGCTCATGATCGTCACCAACATGACGGCTGCCACCGCTCTGCTCCCGCCGCTGCTGATCCTGCTTGCCTACTTTATGTTGCGCAAGAACTTCGACGCTGCTCCCCGTGGCTTCCGCATGGGTTCGCGCACCTTTGGCCTGGTCATTGCTGCATTCCTGCTTGTGGTCTTCTGCTTCGTGCTTATCTGCGGCACCATTCCGCTCGATCAGCCGCTGTGGCTGACGCTGGTCTACAACGTCGGCGGCGTGGTTGTCTTCCTGGGCCTTGCCGTGATGTGGTACAACCGCTACATCAACCGCCTGCGCGAAACCGATCCCGAGGCTGCTGAGAACGAGCTTCGCCCCTCCGTCCTCGACATGATGGAGTAGCGGCTAGGATTAATCTACGGCTGTGGAATAAATCGATTCCCCTTCCTAAGGAGGGGCCTTACGAGGCCCCTCCTTTTGTGTTTTGGAGCATGGATTTTGGGCCCTGTGGACAAAAATGCCAAATATGAGTACTGTTGCAAAATAAGTGCCATATCTATCGGCCGGTTTTGAGCAAAAATGGACTCAAAATCAATTTATCTAACCCCCTTTAAAGGGCGTTTGACGGCTTTCAACCTCTTCGAATCGCTCAAAGTAGGCAATTTGCTCTCGATTTTGCTGCTACTAAATTGGTGACAGTACTCATATTTGCCACTTTTTGACCACGGGGTATCCAGAGGGGCTCTCGACAAGCATCTAACGCTACAATAACTACCACGTGGCTGGGTTTGCCGGCCGAATGTGCGATGCCGCGGGAGGGGACATGGTCGAGTTTACAAAGACGATTAAAGATCCGTTGGGATTACATGCCCGCCCGGTTGCGCTGCTCTATGACATCATTGCCAAGCACCGTAGTGACGTGTCAGTCAGTATCGGCGACCGCCACACGGATGGCCGCGATGTCATGGGGCTCATGGCCCTCTATGGTGAGTGCGGCGAAAACGTCGTCTTTCGTGTTTCGGGCGTGGATGAGGCCTCCTGCGTCACATCGATCAGAAATCTCTCGCTCTAGGCATGATAGGGCGTGGTAAAGGATGGTCCTTTGCCGCGCCCTTTTGTTTCGTATAGGAAACTTTTTCGAAAAACTGAACAGGACCCTTTCCAAAAAGTTAACCACGTGCTAGTTTACTATAGCGAACATAGACGTGGCTAACTTTTAACGCGTCGATGTTGAGGACGAACTGACGTTAGGAGCCACTCATGTCTTGCGGACCGCAGATGCCGGCCATGCCGCTTTCGATGGTAAAAGCGGGCGAAACCGTGCGCGTGTCTCGTGTAAAGGGCAATGAGGATATGAAGCACCACCTCAAGGACCTCGGCTTTGTCGAGGGCAGCGAAATCCACGTGGTGAGCTCGAGTGGCGCCAATATCATCGTCACGGTGCTGGGCGCACGCTTTGGTATCGATTCCAAGGTTGCCATGCACATCATGACCGTCGGTTAGTCGACGGTATTTCTGTACGCACTGAAAGGGGGACAAGTAAATGAAGACGTTGGGTGACGTTAAGGTGGGCGAGAGCTCCACCATCGTCAAGCTTCACGGTGAGGGTGCGCTTCGCCGCCACCTTATGGACCTGGGGCTCATCAAGGGCACTTCGTTCAAGGTCGTGAAGGTTGCACCGCTCGGTGATCCGGTCGAGATCAACGTGCGCGGCTACGAGCTTTCCATCCGCAAGGAGGAGGCGGCCGTCGTCGAGGTCCAGTAAGGGCTCGCGACGCATATTTCTGCAGATAAAGTTAGATTTTTCTAACTTAATGCAGCATCTTTGAAGCACATTATCCAGCCTGCGCGGAGAAAGCAGCGCAGGCACACAAGGAAGAAGGATTGAATGGCGGATTCTCAGATCCATGTCGCGCTGGCGGGTAACCCCAACTGCGGCAAGACCACGCTTTTCAACCTGATTACCGGCGCCAACGGCTACGTTGGCAACTGGCCCGGCGTCACGGTTGAGAAAAAGGAGGCCAAGCTCCTAAGCGACAAGAACGTTACCATCACGGACCTCCCTGGCATCTACTCGCTTTCCCCCTACAGCCCCGAGGAGCAATGCTCGCGCGATTATCTCATGAGCGGCGAGCCCGATGTCGTCGTTCAGGTGGTCGATGCCACCAACCTGGAGCGCAATCTATACCTGGCGCTTCAGGTCATCGAGACCGGCCTGCCTGTGGTCGTCGCCCTCAACATGGCCGATCTGGTCGAGAAGAATGGCGACAAGATCGACACCGACAAGCTCTCCAAGAAGCTTGGTTGTCCGGTCATGATGATCTCGGCTCTTAAGAACAAGGGCATCAAGGAGCTCTTCGAGCAGGTCAAAAAGTCCGCTGCTTCTAAGGGTCAGGTGCCGGAGCACAAGTTCGATTCCTCCATCGAGGACATTCTGACGCACATCGAGAACAACCTTCCGGCGAGCGTTCCCGCCAACAAGCGTCGCTACTACGCCGTCAAGCTGTTTGAGCGCGATGCAGACGCCTGCAAGCTCATCAACCTCACCAAGGAGAAGGCCGCTCGCGTGGAGGAGCTGGTCGCCCGGTGCGAGCAGGACTGCGACGACGATGCCGAGTCCATCATCACCGGTGAGCGCTATGGCGTCATCGCGCACATCATCGATGAGTGCCTCACTAAGGCTCCGGCCAAGATGAGCACCTCCGAGAAGATCGACCGCGTGGTTACCAACCGTATCCTGGGTCTGCCGATCTTTGTGGTCATCATGTTCTGCGTGTACTACATCGCCGTTTCTACCTTGGGCGGCACGGTGACCGACTTCACCAACGACCAGCTCTTCGGCACCGACGGCTGGTACGTGCTCGGTCAGGGCCGCGACGCTTACGACGCGGCTGTCGAGGCCGCGGGTGACGACGCCGACTCGGTCGACCCGGCACAGTACGGCCCCTATGTCCCGGGTATCACCACCATGGTGCACGATGCCCTCGTGGCGGGTGGCACCGAGGACGGTGGCCTGGTCGATTCGTTGGTCTGCGACGGTATCGTTGGCGGCCTGGGCGCCATCTTCGGCTTTGTGCCGCAGATGTTCCTGCTGTTCGTGATGCTGTCCTTCCTGGAGGACTGCGGCTACATGGCCCGCGTCGCCTTTATCATGGACCGCGTGTTCCGCCGCTTTGGCCTGTCCGGTAAGTCGTTCATCCCCATGCTCGTGTCCTCGGGCTGCGGCGTTCCCGGCGTCATGGCCACCAAGACCATCGAGAACGAGAAGGACCGCCGCATGACGGTCATGACCACCACGTTCATCCCCTGCGGCGCCAAGCTGCCGATCATCGCCCTGCTCATGGGCTCCATCATTGGCGATTCTTCCACCACGGCCGCATGGATCAGCCCGCTCTTCTACTTCCTGGGCGTCTTTGCCGTCATCGCCTCGGGCCTCATGCTCAAGAAGACCAAGCTCTTCGCCGGTCGCCCGACGCCGTTCGTTATGGAGCTTCCTGCCTACCACTTCCCGGCGATCCGTTCCTGGGCGCTGCACGTGTGGGAGCGCTGCTGGGCCTTTATCAAGAAGGCCGGCACGGTCATCTTCGCGTCCACCGTCGTCGTTTGGTTCCTCTCCAACTTTGGTAGCTATAACGGTTCCTTTGGCTTCCTGCCTGCGATGGACGGCATCCCCGAGGAGTTTATGGACTACTCCGTGCTTGCCATGCTGGGCAACCTGGTCGCTTGGATCTTCGCCCCGCTCGGCTTTAGCACCTGGCAGGCCACCGCACTGACTGTCTCTGGCCTCGTCGCCAAGGAGAACGTCGTCGCCACCGCCGGCTCGCTGCTGTCCGTCGCCGATGCGGGCGAGACCGACCCGAGCCTGTGGACCGCGTTTGCCGGCATGTTCCCCACCATGGGCGCTTGCGTTGCCTTTGGCGCTTTCAACCTGCTGTGCGCTCCGTGCTTTGCCGCCATTGGCACCATCCGCAACCAGATGGACTCTGGCAAGTGGACCGCGATTGCCATCGGCTACGAGTGCGCCTTCGCTTGGGTGATCGGCCTGTTCATCAACCAGTTCTACAACTTGCTTGTTCTTGGACAGTTTGGTATCTGGACGGTTGTGGCAATCGTGCTGCTGGTTGCGATGCTCTTCCAGATCTTCCGTCCCATGCCCAAGCATGCATGGACCGACGAGGACGAGACCAGCACTGCTTCCGCCGCAGTTTCCGCTTAAGTCCGAATAAGGATTAACCCCTTTCCGAAAGCCCGGGTGTCTCAGTGAACTGCGCCCCAAATCTTGGACGCCCTAAATAGCGACTAGTGGAGTGGGTATGATGAATTGGACACCTAGTTAAGAGCGAAAGGTGTTCAAGATGACCCAAAGAAGAAAGCGATACGACAGGCAGTTCAAGGTCTCGGCGGCAAAGGTGGTCCTGTCCGGGGAAATGACGGTCAAAGGCCTATCGGAGGAACTCGGCATAAAGGATTCGACGCTGAGAAGATGGGCCCGCGAATACGAGGAGATGGGAGACGGCGCGTTCCCCGGAAACGGCTCCCCGAAGATCAACAAGGACTACGAGATCGTGAAGCTCAAGAAGAAGGTCGAGGAGCTCGAGCGCGAGAACGAGATGCTAAAAAATTTCCGGGCCTTCTTGAGTCAAGACCATGCGTGAGGTTCGAGTTCCTCAAAGAGCATAGGGGCGAGATCGGCCCCATCAAGAAGGCATGCGGGCTGATGAAAGTCTCGAAATCCGGTTTCTACGAGTATCTCGGCCGGAAGAAGTCCAACGCCCAGATAGAGCGGGAGGCGATCGAAGGTTTCGTCGTCGAGGCCTTCGAGCGGCACAAGGGCCGTTACGGCTACCGGCGCATCAACCGCGAACTGCGAAAAAGCGGCATCGTCGTGAGCGAGAAGCGCGTGCTCCGCATCATGCAGAAGCTCGGACTTGCCGGAAAGGGCGCGACCCGAAAACACCGCATCCAGAAGAAGGTCGAGCCGGGAGACCCTCGGTTGAACCTGGTAGAGCGCGCTTTCACCGTGGGCGAGCGCAACAGGCTTTGGGTGGGCGACATCACCTACATACCCACAAGAGAAGGGTGGCTCTATCTCGCAGCCGTGATAGACGCCTTCTCCCGCAAGGTCGTGGGCTGGTCAATGTCCGAGCGCATCACCGAGAAGGTCGCGATCGACGCGATGGAGCAGGCGGTCGGCAGGGAGGGTCCGCCAGATGACGGCAGCCTCGTCTTCCATGACGATCAGGGCGCGCAGTACACCTCCCGTTCCTTCCAGCGGTGTCTGGACTCGCATGGCATAGTCCAGTCGGTATCAAGGCCCGGCACGCCGCTGGACAACGCGGTGGCCGAGTCGTTCTTCAAGACGCTGAAAAGGGAATTGGTGAAAGAGAGGAGCTATGGGACGAGGGACGAGGCCAAGCAGGACATCTTCAAGTACATAGAGCTCTATTACAATAGGGTGCGCATGCATTCCACCCTGGGCTACATGTCTCCAGTGGAATACGAGCGGCAATACGCTTGAGGATCCTTAAAAGAAAGTCCAGTTTATCCTTCCCACTCCAAGGCCGCAAGGGCCTGATTCCGGTACTCCTCCGGGGTCAGGCCCTTCAATCTTACCTGCCTCCGGCTCGTGTTCCAGTGGACTATGTATTCCTCCAGGTCGCGTTTGAAATCCTCGAACGTCTTCCACTCGCGGCCCCTGTAGAACTCGTCCTTGACGTGGCCGAAGAGCTGCTCGGTGGCGGCATTGTCGATGCAGTTCGCCTTCCTGGACATGCTCTGGACGATGCCGACGGCCTCGAGCCTGGATGTGTACGAGGCGTGCTGGTACTGCCAGCCCCGGTCCGAGTGCATGGTCGGGGCGACGCCCTCGGGGATCTTGGACAGCAGCTCGTCGAGCATCCTCGCCTGCTGGGCCATGTCGGGCGTGGTCGATATGTCGCTCGCCACGATCTCCTTGGTGCAGAAGTCCAGCGTCGGGGCCCAGTAGGCCTTACCGCCAGCCACCTTGAACTCGGTGACGTCCGTCCCCAGCTTCCGCCACGGGGCCCCGGCGTCGAAATCCCTCGCGATCACGTTCTCGAACGTTCTGCCGACGACGCCCCTGTACGAGTTGTACCTGTGGTAGGCCGTCTCGCGTCTGATGCCGCAGCGAATCCCCATCTCGCGCATCATCTTGAGCACGGTCTTGTTGGCTATCACGGCCCCCTCTTCCGCCCTGAGGCACATCGCTATCTGCCGGTGCCCGCAGCCGTTGGCGGTGCGCGAGAAGATCTCGGCGGCCGCCTCCCAGAGCTCGGCGCGCGTGGGCCTCGGCGGGTGCGCGAGGGCGTAGTAGTAGGTCGACCGCTTGAGCTCGGCGCATGCGAGCAGGTGCCCGAGCGCGTGCCCCTCGGCGCGCAGGGCCGCGACCGCTTCGGCCTTCGCCCTGGTCAG
Organism: uncultured Collinsella sp.; assembly: GCA_900541785.1. Taxonomy (GTDB): domain Bacteria; phylum Actinomycetota; class Coriobacteriia; order Coriobacteriales; family Coriobacteriaceae; genus Collinsella. The sequence goes on along the minus strand of UQKY01000003.1, from coordinate 2,120 downwards.
AGCCCGTCCCTCTCGACCAGGGCGCGTAATTTTTTTAGGTAGGCCACCTCGGCCTCGAGCCTACGGCACCGCTCCTCGAGCTCCTCCTCGCGGGTCCGCGGCCTCGCCCTGGAACCGCTCGGCCGGCCCTTGGGCCTCGGGCGCAGGGCCTCCGCGCCGCCCTCGCGGTATAGCGCGCACCACTTCTTGAGCGGCGACATCGACATTATGCCGAACGCCGCCATCGCCTCGGTCTTCGTCATGCCGCCGTCGACGACGGCGGAGGCGGCGGCGACCTTCTGCTCGTATGTGTACCTGCCCTGCTTTCCGTCCATGCGCAGCAGCACCTCGCTCCCGAATGCGCGGTATATCTCCTGCCATCTTCTCACGGCTTCCGCGGGAAGCGAAAGGGCGATCGCGGCAGATTTATACCCGTGTCCGAGCTCGAAGAGCCCTATGGCCGCCTTCCTGGCCTCGACATCATGCTTCACCCTCAAATCAACGCGCATAAAGAAAGCCTCCCATTTCTCATGTCCAAGAAATGGGAGGCAGTTCACAGCGACACTCGGGCTTTTTGGTGGGGGAGATGTGGCGTTTCCGCAGATAAAACCGACCAAAATAAACCTGTCCCTTTTTGGTAGGTGGAGAATGGGGTAAAGTAAGTGGTGGTTAACTAGAGGAGGCTTGCTATGGCACCTATCGATATTGTTGTACTGGCTGTTATCGGTGTTGCGTTTGTCGCGGTATGCGTGCGCATCTACCGCAAGGGCGCCTGCGCCGACTGCGCTCAGGGTGGCGTTTGCACGGGGCATTGCTCCAACAAAAAGACGTGCGCTGCACTTAAGGGCGTAGACAAAATCGCCGAAGACTTGGGTCGCGGTATCAAATAAGGTCCGGACATCCAAGCGCTCCGCGGGCATCCGTTCGCGGGGCGCTTTGTGCATTTGAGGGAGAGCATGGCGAGTCGAAGAGTATTTTTGGGGTATCGTTAACTGGACTATTAATTGGCAACTTATCTATAACGGAGTAACCGCATGAGCGCTCGCGTAACCATGAAGGACATAGCCGCCGAGCTTGGCGTTTCCATCAATACCGTGCACAAGGCTCTGACGGGAAAGGCCGGCGTGAGCGAATCCGTGCGCGCCAAGGTGAACGCTAAGGCCGAGGCCATGGGCTATCACCGCAACACAAGTGCCTCAAGCCTGCGCCGCAAGGATATCAATCTGGTGTTTTGCCTGCCCCGCGCATCGCGCGAAGGAGCGTACTTTTTCCGTTACCTGTGGGAAGGCTGCAATCGCTTTGAACAGGAGGTCATCGACCGGGGCATTACGGTTGAGCGCGTTGAATTTGGCGTGGGCGGCTACGCTGATGCACTCGAGCAAATCGACGAGCGTCTGCAGGTGGGCGAGAAGATTGATGGCTTGCTCGCCTATGCGCCGGGCGACGATCGTGCGACTGAGCTTTTGGGGCAGATCGCCGAGGCGGGCGTGACGATTGAGCTTGTCGACGGCGACCGTCCGCATTTGAATCGTTTGGGTGCGAGCTTGGCCGATTATTCGACGGCAGGCAGCCTTATGGCCGAGCAGGCGGCAAACCTGGTCCATGCTTCTGGGGCCGACGCCCGCGTGCTCCTTTTGACAGGCGACCCATATACCGATTCGCACTATCTAACCGCCCGCGCCTTCCACAATTACCTGCGCGAACGTGATATTCCATGGCAGGTTGAGGATCTTGCAGGTGCCCATGCGCAAGTCAAACAACTCGAGCATGAGCTCGAAAAGCGCTTGAGTGCGCCGGACGCCCCCGAACTTATCTGTAGCGTTTTTGCCGTTGGTTCCGAAGTGGTTGCCGACGCGCTCGTCTCGACCGGCAAGGCCGGTCGGGTCATGGTGATCGGCAACGACCTGTTTCCCGAAAGCGCCCTGGCCTTGCGCCGCGGTATCTTTACCAATATTGTCTATAAGGACCCGACGAGCCTGGCGTATCGCGGCGCCAAGACACTGGGCGATTATTTGCTGTGGGGAAGGACCCCGACGGAGCCCGTCCAGAAGGGCGCCGTCGAGATGGTATTTGCCAGCAATGTCGACCGCTACTGCGAACTTGCGGGTATTTAGCCGATTGAGCAGGTAGATCGGAAGAGC